>JBKPCR010000029.1:0-16377 GCA_046727435.1 bacterium
GGTGATCTGGTGCCAGCGACCCTTGAAGTTCACCACTTCCTGGGTCCATAAAGCGCGCATAACGGCGATTTGCTCCTCTGAACGCCGCCCACGATCATGAAAATTGGTCCCCAGCGCCTCATATTCCACCTGGTTCCAGCCAATGCCGACGCCGAGGCGTAAGCGGCCGCCGGTGAGGACGTCGACCTCTGCTGCTTGCTTGGCTACGAGTGCCGTCTGGCGTTGACCGAGAATGATCACCCCCGTCACCAATTCCAGCTGCTGTGTGAAGGAGGCGAGATAGCCGAACAGCACGAACGGTTCGTGAAACATATCCGTGTAGGAGTAGGGGCCATTCCAACCGGCATAGCGCCGAGCATCGGCACCTAACACATGGTCGAATACCAAGGCATGGGCGTATCCGAGGTCTTCGGCTGCTTGGACATAGTCGCGGATAGCCGCTGGACTCGCTCCGATTTCCGTCTGAGGAAATACCACGCCGATTTGCATCGATCACCTCCTGTGTCGCAGAATGCTCGCCTGGGAATAAACGTCGGTTCCTTGTACTGCAGAACAGAGCGGAAATCAAGGTAAGTGGTGGGTGGGGTGAAATGCTGGAGCCCCTCAACAACCCTCGGCCCGATCCTCTCCCATGGGGGGAAAGGGCCGAAGGCTCAGGGCTGTGAGGGATACCTGGCTGGCGTCGACCGGGCGACGGAGGGACAAGACGGATACCTGCCAACACTTATTGCGACAGTGACTGCCATTTCTTTTGGGCCTTCTGAGCCGCGCTTTTACCCTGCGCCATCGCCTGTTGCTGCTGTTCGGGGGGCATCGAATTCCACTTCGCCTGGGCTTGTTCCGCCGTCATCTTCCATTTGTCTTGCAGCTGCTGTTGTTGCTCGGGGCTCAAGGAGCCCCACTTCGTAACAGCTTTCTGCGCACCTTGCCTGGCTTTCTGCTTAATCTCAGTTTGGGTGGGCTGCGCGGACACCTGCTATGGCAGGCTGAGCTCGCCAGCGACCAAGATTCCACTCACGAGTGCAGCCAGGGCCAGTAGCGACGAGCGTCTCGTCATCATCGATGACCTCCTTTGCCGAGATTGACCATAGCCCTTAGACTGTGATCTGTTCGCTGAGATTATCATTATAATCTTAAAAATATTAATTTACCTATTAAATCATCCTCTGACAACGCGTATGCCGCTGATATAAAATCCTTCTTTCCAGATACTCTTGTATCATCAGGACGTATCGCGAAGCTTCCAGACCAGGCCGCCCATGACAGCCATAGTTCTAAACCGAACCACATGCCATTAGTAAACCGGCGTGGACCAGCGCTGGCAAAATCTCCCCTGCCCCCCTTTATCAAAGGAGAGAGAGCAACGCATTGGGGAGTTTGTCATCGCAGATCATGTGTACGAATATTGTGCGGTGTGATTTAGGAGCATAGGCATCAACATTGCGGGCGTCATGCACATCTCTGGCCCGCAATGCCTTTGGCAGCCACAAGTTACCGATGTCTCTTGCATGCTAGCCTCAAATCCTGGTATACATTTGTAGCACATATTTCATTTTCATAATATTGCTTCGTGGGCCTCGCTATGAACCGCAGCGATCTCCCTTATCTGCAGAATAGGGGGTGTCCGTGTACGAGACCAACATGTATGAAGGCATGCTGGCGGAAACCGTAAGCGTTCCTGGCGCCAATGGGGATTATGTGAGTGCGTATTTGGCTCGCCCCCTGGGCCCCGGGCGCTACCCGGGGATGGTGCTGATCCATCACCGACTCGGATGGGATGAATGGTACCGGTGGGCGGCTCGGGAGTTTGCCTCACATGGCTTCGTCACGATTGTACCCAATCTCTATGCTCGCGAGGGGCATGGTCCCCCAGAGGACATCGCAGCTGACGTGCACGCTGCCGGTGGCATTGCGGACGACCAAGTGATCGGCGATATCGAAGGAGCGCTACGATATTTGCGCACATTGCCCTATTGCAGTGGCAAGGTCGGGTGCTTCGGGACCTGCTCGGGAGGGCGCCACGCGGTTCTTGCGGCCAGTCGCATCGACCGCTTTGATGCGGCCATCGACGGCTGGGGCGGGCAAGTTGTCGTGTCCGAAGAGGAACTCACCCCCAAGCAACCAGTCGCTCCTATCGATTACACCAAAGACCTGAAGTGCCCGCTCCTGGGCCTCTTTGGTGAGGAGGATCAGGCGCCGACCCTGGCCCAAGTGGACCAGCATGAAGCCGAGCTGAAGAAGTACCGCAAGACCTACGAGTTTTATCGGTACCCTAATGTGGGCCACGATTTCTTCGACTATGAACGGCCCTCCTATCGGTGGGTGCAGGCCGTCGATGGCTGGAAGAAAGTGTTTGAGTTTCTCGACAAATACCTCAAGTAGGAGTTGTCACCCATCAGCCCCCTAGGAGAAAGGAGCTCGACCATGTGTACCAACATTCTCCACCAGGCGAAAATTGAGGGCTGTGGTAAGGGCTTGAAAGGCTAGTTTGACCTGAGCGGGATTAATGTGCCGTATGATTGTCCCTAGCATATCGAGCTGGACCATGCGCTGAGTATTGATTTCGTCAATGAGGCCAAGGGCCCTGGTGCCGGGGGACGATCGTACTCTGCTGTAGAGCAATGCAGGCATGGTCCACTTTAAAGACGTCTTTCTGGGCAAAGAAGGACGGCTGTATTCACGAGCCACGACGGCACAAAAATGCCTACGCGCTGGTCGGGGGTGCGCAAGCGGAGATGACGATGCGGACGGCCTATTTCGACTGTTTCTCAGGCATTAGCGGCGATATGACCATTGGGGCACTGATCGATGCGGGCCTTAGCTTCGAAGACCTGTGCGCTCAACTGGCTCTGCTCAATGTCCATGGGTATGAGCTCTCAGTCGAAAAGGTCCAGAAGCGAGGCTTCGGCGGCACGAAGTTTCATGTGCGGGTGGGGGATTCCGAACCACATCATCGCGGTTTGCACGATATCGAAGCGATCATCCACGCGAGCGTTCTCGACGCGACCGTGCAGGAGCGCACACTGGCCGTCTTCACACGCCTGGCTGAAGCGGAAGCTGCTGTACATCAGAGCACCGTGGACCGCGTCCATTTTCACGAGGTGGGTGCCATCGACGCCATTGTGGACATCACCGGAGCGGTGATCGGATTGCACCTGTTGGGTATCCAGCGCATTCTGGCGTCGCCCATCAATACCGGCTCGGGCTTTGTACGGGCGGCCCATGGCGTGCTCCCCGTGCCAGCCCCTGGGACAGCTGAGCTGTTGAAAGGTATCCCCACCTACGCACGTGGGACCGATGGCGAATTGACCACACCGACCGGCGCAGCCTTGATCACGACGCTGGCCGAGAGTTTTGGCACGCTCCCGCTGCTGCGCATCGATCGTATCGGCTATGGGGCAGGGACGAAGGAACTATCTGACGCCCCGAACCTACTGCGAGTATTCATCGGTGAGGACACCACACCAGAGCAGGACGCTCAAAGCTCACCAGAACATTATGGGCCTTTGCGAGCTGATCCCCGACATCTTTCGCATGGCCTGCCTGAATAACGGCTCCCTTGACACGGCGAAGCATCGAGCCCGCGTTCTCTGTCAGCCTACCGTCGCAGAAACGTTCGCACCATGGAACAGCGTGAGCCTCGCCATCATGGACCATCAGCCGGCATGATCGCTGGGACCTGTTCAACGGGACGGAGATTGCTTGCACGGCAGACGAAAGGATGACCTTTCCATGAATGCTCGTGACCTCATTCACCTCGCCGAGCGTATCTTTGTGATTACCATGCCTGAAACTGGCCATGGACCTGGCCGTTACCGCATCCATGATGAAGATACGTTTGTGGAGCAAATCGCGCAACATCCCTCATTCAAGGGCTGTGATGGTCCTCATTCGTCTGGTACCTATATCTTGACATTTGAGGCCGACACACCCGAAACGGAACAGATGGCGTGGATCGCGCAAGTCTTGAGCTGCACGAATTTGGACGATGGCTATGAAGGTCTGATCAGGGTGGTGTCCTAATTCTGCGTTGCTGGGCAGCAAATCAGGGAGTGACCCACCGCCGCAACTCACTTTTAGGACACTACCCAAGATCGAAGAATGCCCCAATAGCATTTATAGCCCCTACAGATTTCATCGGAGAGGCGCGTTATGGGATATGTCAAGGGCGTGCCTGTGTTCATCGCTATACTGCTCACCGCGTTGGATTTGATAACCTACATGAATCCAGCGGAGCCGCAGGTCCACTTCATTCCGGCGGCAAGCCCCGCCCCGGGACAGGGACAACAAACGACGTTTACTGATCCATTCACCTATTACGCCGTGCTTGCGACGATCGATGCGCCCGACGCACGCTACACCGGACCGAAGGTGCCGGAAGTCGTCGCACAAGGTTTGAAAAGGGCCTTCGGCGCGCCCGCGGTCGGTGGCTTGTCGGTCGCGCTCGTCGAGCGGCTGTAGACCCCAGCGCGTCTCGATGAACTTGAGGATCGAGACTGTCTCGTACGAGGTGTGGTCGACGAATCCTTTCTTCGCGAACGGCGAGATGATCACTGTTGGCACCCGGAGCCCCGGGCCCCAACGGTCGATAATCGGCGGGGGAACGTGATCCCACCGCCCACCATGCTCGTCATAGGTGACGATGATTACCGTTTGAGGCCAGATGGGGCTGGCCTGTACGGCCTTGACCAGCTTGGCCACTAGCTGCTGACCGGCGGCAACCGTAGAGTATCCGGGGTGCTCGTTGTCGTCACCGATTGGCTTGACGAAAGCGACAGCTGGGAAGCTCCCAGTGGTTAGATCGCGGAAGAAATCCGCCTCGTCCTTGAGGTGGCCCCGCCCAGGCGTGCCTGGTGCGTAACGCGCAAAATATGCGAAGGGTTGGTGGTGGAACTGGAACAACTTGGCCGGCCGGCCACGGCATCGTTCCAGCCGCCAGAGTACCAGGCCCATGACACACCGCGCTCGCTCAGTCGGTCGCCGATCGTCAGCGTCGTCTGGGGTGGCAGGCGTCGCTCTGATGGGATGTTTGTCGGGTAGGGCGGGTGCGTCGGAAAGAGGGTGTTAACGGCGTATCCGTCCGGCGTCACCTCCGCGTCTTGCCGCGTGCCAGGGATCAGGACGCCACGGGCATCAAGCTGCGCTATCATGTCCCTCGGCGCCTCCGGCCAGTACGGCGTGCGGGCTGAGATGAGCCACATATGGTTGAGCCACGAGCCGCCGAAAGCGGAGTGGAAGAAATTGTCGCAGAGGGTATACTGGCGCGCGAGCCGCCCTACCGGCATATCGGTCACGTCGTAGTAGCTCATGGTGAGGCCACCGTGGTCCCCGCCAGCGTCATTCCAGGCGACGAACTTGTCCATGCGGCCGCCGTTGATCTGATACTGCTCTTGATAGAAGAGGTGGACAGGGTTGCTGGTGAGCTGCTCGGGCGGGATATAGCGCGCGAGGTCGAAGGGCTGGACGGGGAGGTCAGACGGGATGCGAGGGTCTGGTTGCCCGTTAAAGAGCGGCTGGGGGAGGGTCGTGTAGGGCGAGCCGTCCTTGCGGACCTGCTGGATGGTGTCGCCAGCATGGGCGATCCCGTTCGCGCCTGGAAAGAGCCCGAACTGGCCGTTGAAGCTCCAGTTCTCCATGTAGATCACGATCACGTGCTGGACCTGTTCGATCCCCTTTGGGACGGCTACGCCCCGGCCTGCGCAACCCCACGCGAGAATGAGGACCAGCAGGGTGACGATGGCGAGCTTGACATAGGCGAGTGGGACTGGACGGCGCGAGATAGCTCTGTCGTGTAGTTTCACAGGTCCTCCCTTCGTCGTCTTAGATGATCCACGTGACGATGGCGTCGGCCAAAGTAGTTGGGTCCTGGCGAACCCGGCCCATACTGTTTAGCGGCACCCCACTATCCCTGTGGCCGAGGTGCCATCTGTACTCGTGCCTGGAATCTGCGAGATCGTGGTCATGGAGTGGGAGAGGACTCGACACGGACGAACAGGCCCTGGTCCACGTCGGCGAAGAGGTCCAGCGTCAGGCGCACTGGCTGTCCTTGAGGGCCAATCGCAAATCTCGCCAATCCAGCCGCACCGAGATAGGCATCGTTCTCGGGCCAAGACACCAGGAAGCTATCGCGGTTCCAGTGCCGCAGCGTCATTTGTACCCGTCGTGGTCCCACGGTCACGGTGAGGCTGTCGCCAGCGGCCTCGATGACTAGATCGCCATACACACGGTGGTGAAAGGTGCCTGTATACGCCTGGAGCGGTAAGGCCGCGGCGGGATTCGTCGGCGGCTCGCCGAGGGCGGTGCGGGCCGCAGCCTGCTGTGCCTGTTGCATCGCGTGGAGCACCTGGCTCCAATCGGTGCGTGGATTGCTGAAGTACAGATCGTTGAGGTACCACAGCAAGGCCTCTGGCAGCTGCGTCCCGCCGAGGTTCGTGAGCACGACCAATCCCAGCTGCGCCGCTGGAATAAAACCGACGACGGCATGGATGCCGCCAGTATCCCCATTATGCCAGATGACGGGATACGGGTGTGCGGCACTGTATACCCAACCCTCACAATAGAACGCCTGTGTGCTTCCGAGAGTGGTGTGGGCCAGCGGATTCTGGGGCTGGGGCTCAATGGCGGTCTTCGGCCAGTGCACCACCTGCATGTTGGCCTCGCTGATCAGCCGTGTACCCTCTAACGTCCCCTGACCGAGATGCAGCCTGAGCCACTTGGCCATGTCAACCACGGTGGAATTCACCCCACCAGCCGGACCATAGGTGTATGCCCACCCCAGAGACGGTGCATCCATCGGGATGGCGGTGACCTGCCCATCCAACATCGTGTGACTGAATGCTGCATTCGTCGCCGCCCGGTACGCCGGGAGGCCGGTGGAGCTCTCGGTCATGCCGAGGGGAGCGAAAAGGCGCCGCTGCACGGCTTCTTCCCAGGTCATGCTGGTATGGTGTTTGATGACCTCAGCCGCCACCAGGAACAGGTTATTGACGTAGCCGAAGCGCGAGCGAAAGCTGCTGACAGGCTGCATGTGCCTGATCTGGGCCTGAATGTAGGGCGCGTCAAAGCCGATCACCGCCAACAGATCCCCGGCATAGGGCGACATGCCGCTGCGCTGAGCCATCAGGTCTTCGATCATGAAGGCGCGGGTGACCCAGGGGTCGTACATCTCGAAGGCCGGCACATGATCGATCACCGGGTCCTCCCAGCGGAGCTTCCCCGCATCCGCCAGCAATGCTACGAGGGCGGAGGTGAAGGCCTTCGAGGTCGAGCCGATCGGAAAAAGGGTATGCGGATCCACCGGGTCGGTGCCACCTAATTTCTTCACACCGAAGCCTTTCGTATAGACCACCTGGTCTCGGTGGACCACCGCGATGGCCATGCCCGGCGTCCCCCACGTGGTCCGCGCCTGTTCCGCATAGTCCTCGAAGGCGGGCAACACGGCGTCGAGCGGCGCGCCATCGGCCCCTCGAGAGGCCGGGGGTGTGATCGGTCCAGGGGCGGGCGTCGACTCGGCGGCATGTGCTAGGACTGGGAGCAGGGCCATTGCTGTCCAGACGAGGTGCACCAAGAACCATCGGTATGCCATGACCACCTCCTGATTCCAGATTTGCGACTGGGCGTACGCCTCCACGGAAAGCGGCACCATCATACTACTAATCGGACGCCTTGAGCTCGGCGAGTGTATCGATCACCATGCCCTCGTTCGTGATCGTCATCCGCAGAGTGCCATCCTCACCCGTGGTGAAATGGACCACCATCCCTAACCCGCTCGATTCAGTGGCGCTGCCGATCAGATAGCCCTCCACCGTGGGGAGGAGCACTAATTGATAACCGCTGCGGCGGGTCAGCCACAGCATCTGATCGTCGTGGTGGTATTCCACGCGCCACCCCTTTTCATAGGTGCTGAGATACGGGGTCACGTCGGCACGTTCCACTGTAAATGATAGGACCGACGACCGCAGTTCTTGGCGTACAGCTTGATCGGGTTTTCGCCCAACCCCGTGCCCATGCCCATCAGTTGCCGCACCATGATGCTGGACGTCAGGTCGGGAGTGGGCAGCTGGAAGTCAGGATAGATCGTCTGCACGGGCGTGTCCCACTCGAACAGGCCCGCATAGACCTGCATGGCGACCAACATCGCGGTCATCGACTTGATCGTTGAGGCGATTCGGAAGACGGAGTCGGGGGTAAAGGGTTGCCCGGTGGTGAGAATGCGGACGCCAAAGCCCTTGGCATAGACGAACTGGCCATCCTGCATGAGCGCGATGGCGGCGCCTGGGACGTCGAAGGTGATCATCGCCGCGGGCACCATCGCGTCCAGGTCTGCCAACAGCTCCGGCGTAAGAGTAGGCGAACCTGCGGGTGCCAACGTCGCGGTCGAATCTGCCCATGTTGCCACGGGCACAAGCAGAGGAATCAGCACGAAGAGGGCAGCCCAGCGCCGCCAGCCCACGTTTTTCATCGCATGCTCCTTTCATCTGATGCTGCGAACGGATTCGCCAAGAATCATCACTGCTGGTGTGCCTCAGTGATCCTCATACCGTGGGGGTACGCACCGCACGTCTAGCATCACTCCTTACTGGCGATCGAAGATGGCCTCGACCATCTTGCCTTGGACTTTGTCCACGGCAAACACGTCGACTTTCCGCCTGGGTCAGAAAGAACTGCCCTACGTATAGTGAGAACATGTCAATGGAGGCATGCAGCAGGATCACGATCAGCAAGCTGACCCGTGTATGGTTAAAGGAGCGGGTCATGATGAGCGTGAAGGGGATGACACTGAGCGTGAACACGCTATTCCTAGAGATCGTCAAGCCCCCATTCTGCGCGGCCCAATGCGGCAGCGATTAGTGAGCATACTGCCCTGTGGCCCAGAGGACGCCGAGGATGAGCGATCCTCCCAGCGGTCCCCGTTGCTGTTCAAGACGGGGCAGCGCAAATCCCCGCCAGCCCGGTTCCTCCAGGAGTGGGCTACCGACAAGTAAGACGAGGATAACGGACGGCGAGTCTCACTCACACCAAGAGGGAGCGAGTGGTGCCACAGGCGCTGACCGACCTGCCCTGCGTGATGCCGTCTGTGCTCATGCCATTCGGCCGCTTACTGGGATGTGACAGTGCCTTTGCCGGGCACCATAAAAGAAGGCGGTACTGTTAGACGAGTCGACGAACGGAGGGCGCAGCGGTGCGAGATCATCGACGGCAGCCAGCGGAGACGGCGACGAGTGCTCAGCCAGGGCCCATATCCTTTGCTTCGGAGACGGTGGGGCGTCGCCGGCTCATCCTGGTGGGCATGGCCGGCAATGTCATGGAGTGGTACGACTTCTCGGTCTACGGCTATGTTGCGGCGACCCCGGGGGCAGCATTTCTTTCCGTCCGAGGACGCCACGGCCTCACTACTGGCCGCCTTGGGCTGAACCTGCGCCGTCATCTCCTCGCGGCGCCGACCCGCCCGGCGCCCGAGCCGCTCCGCACTTCGCCGGTCCTGGAGGCCCTTCGCACGCAGGGGCGGGTGTCCTACACGTAGTAGGCATCAATGTGATGAGCGCGGTCGGCTTCTATACGCTGTTTGTGTATGCGGTGACCTATCTCGAGCGGATCGTGCACGTCCGGGCGGCGGAGGCACTGGACCTCAACACCCTCAGCATGGGGATCCTGCTGCTGGTCCTGCCGGTCGCCGGCACGCTGTCCGATCGCGTCGGCCGCAAGCCACTATTGCTCGGCTCGACGCTGGGCATGTTGGCGTTGGCCTGGCCGCTGTTCTGGCTGATGCACCATCCGGTGTGGAGCCTGATGCTCATGGGACAGCTGGGCGTTGCCGTACTGCTGGGGCTGTGCATCGGCACCCTCCCCGCGACCATGGCCGAAGCGTTTCCGACCCGAGTGCGGGGGAGCGGAGTGGCGCTCAGCTACAACCTGTGCTGGGGACTGCTGGGGGGGACGGCGCCGATTCCTTCCACTGCTGTCGTCCACCTCGTCGACCCGGAGGAGGATCCCTGCCAGGATGGTCAGGCCGAAGGCTCGGGCCGTCCTGAGCTAGAAGACCCGTTCGTACGGCGATAGAGCCAATCTGCCACCCAACGCGTGTAGTGTGGCATGATCACATAGGTCATCAGGCTGACGATGACAGCTGCGCTGGCGAAATGCCTCACGACCGGCAGGCCGACGATAGGTACCACCTGAAAGAGTGGCTGCAGCGCCCAGGGCACCAAGAGTGTCAGGGGGAAGATCACCGAGAGCGTGAGGAGAAATTGCTTGTAGGGCGGCGGGTATTTCTGCCCCAGCGCGGGCGGGGTGAACCAGAACTCCAGCCCCGTTTGGATGTCGACGCGGTCCCCATGCACCAGGAGCGGCTCGATCTGTACAATGAGCCGTTGGCGGGTCTCCGACGCCAGCCAGCCGCGCAGGTGTTCCAAGGTGTCGAAGCGCGCCACCATAGTGTAGAGCCCCTCGCCCTCCTGGGGCCGGAGGATGTCCACGCCGAGATGCCCTGGGACGCCCTGCGCGGCCAAGATGATTTCCCGAAGCCAGGCCTCGTACGCCGCTTCCGCACCCGCTTGCACCTGGTGGTGAATGACTGAGGTGACCACCTCAGCACGAGGCGTCGTGGCAGGTGTTCCGCGTGCCAGCGAGGGCGGCACGCCCTTCGTATGAGGCTGTCCTGCACCAGTACTCATCTAGCATGCCCCCTCGGGGATCAGCCATGAGACGTACCGCAATAGGCTCTGCCGCAATGCTTGCCGTCACATCCAAGCGTTGATGGGAGAACGTATTCAAGGACTGCTTTGATATGAAAAAATCGTCTCCTTCAAGGCATTGGACCTCCTTGCCGGATCCGTCCATTTTCGGGACTCACGGCTCCTTACCGTGAAAATTGTTCATCTGCCACTCACACCCCTCCTTCTGAGGGTCCGACATGAGGACATCGCTTGACATAACCTGGAACAATGCGCCACTTCACGAAAAAATAGAGGGCTCTCGGCACCCCCACGCCTGAGGACAGCAAAGCATAGGCCGCCGTAATACCGAACGGCCACCTTCTGCCTTGAGCGATCCTAGCCTCCGGGTATAGCCCGAACAGTTCGAGCAGGTGCCCCAGATCGTATAAGCCCTGTTGGCTTTTAGGGGGACATTAGCATAGTACTACCTCGTTTGAGAAGATGCCCCTGAATTCTCAAGTGCCGAACGCTGAGGCGTTGAGTATAAGCGCACATGGCGCTCGGGCGATAACGCACTGACAATGCCGGAGGATTGGTGACCCAGTACCTGTTGCTCTTCATCGGCGGCCTTGCAGCGGGATTCATCAACACCTTGGCCAGCAGTGGCTCTGCGGTGTCGCTGCCGATCTTTCTCTTCCTGGGTTTTTCGCCGCACGTAGCGAATGCGACCAACCGCTTAAACGTCCTGGCCGCGGCGTGTTCGAGCGCCATTGTGTTCGCGCATCAGGGCAAGATCGACTGGGGGCACGCGCCGCACGTGCTGGCGCCTACCGTGAGCGGGGCGGTCTTTGGAGCGCTGCTGGCGGACTGGTTGCCCAATCGCGCCCTGAGGTGGGTGATCATCCTGGCGGTGGTCATGTCGCTGATCTTGGTTCTGGCCGGCACGAAGCGATTCCTACGGGCGCCGCAACGGGAGTATCTCACATTTGGTTGGCCGCAGATGGGGCTACTGTTTCTGGTGGGCATCTGGGCGGGTTGATCGTCCTGGACAGCTACACCTACTTGCTGCTGACACTGATGCTCGCCGTGGGCTACGACCTGGTCGGCGCCAATACCCTGAAGGCAATCGCCGGGATCGGGGTTAGCTGCGCCGCCATCGTGTTATTCGCCGACCGAGCAGAAGTGGCGTGGTTCGCGGGAGGACTCATGAGCCTCGGAGGGGTTGCCGGCGCGTGGGTCGGGGCGAAGCTGGCGGCGAGCGAGCGCTCCAAGGTCTGGGTGTTCCGCCTGCTCGTCATCACGATTGTGGGCGAGATTGTGCGCATGGTCTGGAGGTAGGTTACGTATGGGTGGGAGCGGCACGCCCTGACATTCACGACAAGGCCTCGAGCAGGGCTTTCGGCTCTCCGAGGTCTGCCGTGTCGAAGCCCTCGGTGAACCAGCTATAGGCCGAGGCAAGCAGCTCGCGAGCCTCAGTGCGCTTGTCCGCCTGAGGTGTCCGTGCAAACCATGCTAGGGATGGTGTAGAAACCGGATGCGTCGCGAGATCAGGCCCGCCAAAATTCATGAGACAGGCGAGTTCCCCGATCCCCAGCGCGGCATAGTGGGCAATTAGTTCAACGCCTTCAGCCACTTCACCGATGATGAATTGTGTCTGACTGACCTGTGGAAGCGAGCGGGAGGCATGGTCGAGCCCCGTCACGTTCTGATGCCCCCAGGCCTCGAGGGGATGGTCAGACGGAGACTCCAATACCCTACGCACTGATGGGAAGTTGTCACACAACGGTCGTATATCCGGCACATTGCGGGCACTGGTTTTTTTCCCTACCCTACGCCGTGGATGGACCGCATGCCAATGGGATCCTTGCCCTCCGGTCCGGCGCTGCATCCCAGGTATCGTAATGCGAGCACGGTCAGGTCGTCCGATTGAGGCGCCCCTGCCGCGAAGGCATTGACCTCGCCGGCCACCACCTGAGTGAGATAGGCGACAGCAAGGTGATCAGCCCGGCGTAAGTAGACCTCCAGCCGTCTTTCCGTAAACAGCTGGCCCGCCGCATCCATAGCCTCGGTGACGCCGTCCGTATACAGGAAGAGGGCATCTCCTGGGGCCAACACCACTTCCCAGGCCTGATAGACAGCTCTCCACCAGGCCAAGGGCGGTTCCCTGGGCCCCGGACAGAGACCAGGGCCCCTCGATGGTGCACACATAGGGCATATTGTGTCCGCCGTTACTGTATTGCAACGCGCCCGTCCGCATGTCCAGGACCCCGCAAACGAGGGTCACGAACATGCAGGCCTCGTTGTCCCGGCACAGCTCCCGGTTCAGCCTGGCAAGCATCTCATCCGGCCTGCGCCCCTTGCCGGCCGTAGCCCGGAGCAGGGTTTTCGTGACGGCCATGTAGAGCGACGCCGGCACGCCTTTGCCGGAGACGTCGCCAAAGGCAAAGCAGAGATGGTCATCGTCGATCAAGAAAAAATCGTAAAAGTCCCCGCCGACCTCCCGCGCCGGCACGATGCAGGCATGGATATCGAACTCGGGCTGGTCCGGAAACGCCGGAAATATCTTGGGTACCATACTCATCTGGATGTCATGGGCCACCCTAAGCTCGCTTTCGATGCGCTCCTTCGCGGCCGTGGTTTCCTGCAGACGCGACATGGAAGCCGCCAGTTGTCGGGCCATGTCGTTAAAAGAGGCGGCGAGCTCCCCGATCTCATTTCCCTCCGGCACATCAATTCTGCGCGTGAGATCGCCGTCAGCCAGAGATTTGGCCATCGCCGTGAGCCGCACGATCGGGTTGGCCAGTGACCGCGCCACGAAGATGGCGGTCAGGGTCGCTAAAATCAGGGTGGCGGCAGCGATTACAATGGCGACCGTGCGCAGCCGTACAACCGGGGCGAACGCCTCGGCCGTGTCGATCTGGACTACCATACCCGAGCGCAGGTAGGGCACGTATCTCCAGATCGCCAGGGTTTCCTGGCCACGGTCATCCACGGTGATGCCCGAGCCCTTCCGAGCTTGGACCGCTTCTTGGATCGGCCGACCTAGAGCGCTGCCGATCCGGATCGTGCGTTGGAAGGCGGCATCCGGGTCATGTCGAATCGGCGTGATGAAGACGGCGTCGTCTCGTCGCCTGGCGGCGACGACCGTCTCACCGGTGCGCCCCAGTCCCGTATAATCGTTCACTACCCGGGACACCTCGTCATTGCTGAGCTGAAACGCGACGACGCCGACGAGTTGGGAATACTGGAACAGTGGGGTGGCGAGAAAGGCCACAGGCTTGCCGGAGGGCGCATAGTGGGCGAAGTCGCTCAGCTCGGTGGACATCAGCATGAGCACGCGCTCGAAGATCTTGGCCAACTCCGTCTCCCGGTAGAGGGGGGCCCGCAGAGCGGCACCGAAGTCCTCGCGCCGTCTGGCGGAAAAGACGACATGGTCTCCCAGCGAGATGATGTAGGCGTCCTCATAGCCGGCGGACGCATTATAGTGCGCCAGGAAGCGTTGCGTCTCTGCCGCCAGGGTGGTGTAGGCGGGGGTGTCCGGGTCGCTGCTGTCAAAAGCCGCCGCCAGCCTTGCCATGACGTCACTCATGGCCCAGCTGTAGCCCAAGGCGGTCACGCTGCGCTCCCGCTCCCGCAGGTAGCGTTCGATTTGATCGGCCCGGCGCTGGCCAATAGCGAAGAGGTTGCTCGTGACTTCCTGTGTCAGCGCCTGCTCCGAGCTGCGCTAGGTGATGTAGGTGGCCAGTGCGAGCGGGACCAAGGCCACGAGCACAAACCACATGAGCAATTGGGTGGCGATCCGGGTCCTGGGCCATCTGCGCACGATGCTCCTCCCCGTCATGTGCCGGGATTGGCCCACTGGCCTCGCCAACTGCGGTAGAGGTCGCCGAGAAATATGTCCCATGCGGGTTTCAGGCGGAACGAGGGATACCGCAGCGGACGAATCGCCCGCTCGGAGGTCCACAGGATGGCGAACTGGCCATCCTCCCGTATCCTGCCAATGCGCACGGTTTTCCACGTGTGCTGATTCTCCGCATCCACATAGACAATCCCCTGAGGCACATTAAGGCTCTGGTTGCCGATGGTCCGGCGCACCGCTGCCGGCTCTGGAGTCCCAGCATCGCGCGCGCCGTGCGCCCACAGGTACACCCCAACATAGCCGGCCTCGATGGGATCGTCCGTGACGCGGTCTTCGCCGTATTGCTCTTTGAACCGTCGCACGAAGCTGGCGTTATCCGGACTCTCCACACTCTGAAAATAGCTCCAGGCCGCATAATCGCCCGCCATCTCGCGCACCCCCAGAGTCTGCAGTTCGTGCTCCGCGATACTGAACGACATGGTGGGAACGCGCGCCGGTGTTGCCCCCGCGGCGCGCAGCGCCCGAAAAAAGGCGACATTGCTGTCCCCATTGATCGGGTTCAGGATGACCGCTGGTCGGGCGCGCATAATGGTGCGTACCACCTCCTGTATGTCGGTGCTGCCAAGGAGCACGTAGGCCTCACCCAGCACTTGCCCTCCCAGGGCGGCCAGTTGATCCTTGATGATGGCGTTCGCCGTGCGGGGAAACACATAGTCCGAGCCTACCAGGAAAAAACTCTGGCCCAGGTGATCAAAGGCCCACTTGACCCCGGGGAGAATCTGCTGGTTCGGCGCCGACCCCGTATAGACGATATAGGGCGAGGCTTCCAACCACTCATATTGCACCGGGTAGAAGAGCAGATGGCGGGAGCGTTCGACCACGGGCTTAACACCCTTGCGGCTCGCCGATGTCCAGCAGCCAAAGATGACCTGCACCTGTGCCTCGGCGATGAGGCGCTGCGCCTCGGCCGCGAAGGTGGGCCAATCCGATCGCCCGTCCGCGAGGACGGGCTCTAGCTTCCTGCCCAGCAGCCTTCCGGCGCCGTTGATCTCGTCGATGGCCAGTAGCGTCACCTCGGCCACCGAGCGTTCGCTAATGGCCATGGTGCCGCTGAACGAATGCAGGACGCCGACCCGGATGGGCTCTCGCGTCGGGCCTCCGCTCGCCCACAGGAGCCACCAGACCACCAGAATCAGCCCCAGCAGGGCTGGGACGATGAGCCAGGCGCGAGTCCTCGGACGAGCGCTCGGCCCTGCCATCGCAGAGCCACTGACATCGCTGGGTTCGCCGATGTGATCGTCTGTTGCATCACAGTGTGGTGATCAATATCAAGGGCGAATCGTATCGGCTCCGGGAACAGCAGAAGGCCGGGTTGCTGAAAAAACCTCAGTCCTCACTGGTATCATAACCAAGGGGTGGGGATTTTTCGAGCATCGTGAGTGGCCCTTTTTCAGTAATCCTTGACAGGTGACGATTAACAACGACATCCGGCCCGACATCATCCTGGGCATGCCGCCGATGCACATCGACTGGATTGATCCCGTGACGCCGATTGACTCCTCCCAATACCCCCAATACCCGGGGTGTGATAATCCCCCTGTTCCATGCCTACTGAATCTCACCGTCATGCCTAGTGGGCCGGAGCCCGGCACCGGGGGATTCAATACTCAATACACGTTCAGCTCCACCGCGTCCCAAAATGCGAGCCGGAAGAACACGACCAGTTGGAGTCTTTCGGTGAAAGTGAGCAGGGAGCAACATGCCTCGTTCGGTGTCCCGGCTGTTGCCTCCGTCAGCGACACCATTAAGACCTCTGCGGGCTTTACCCACGACGCGGTGGTGGCCAAGACCTATAATACCTAC
>JBKPCR010000030.1:0-17378 GCA_046727435.1 bacterium
CCCCATCGTGTGGAGCGGTCCTCGGCGTTCGCGCTGGCTCACCACCATCCTACCCGATATGCGCCTGGCTGAGGCCATCGAGATCACGCGCATCCACTGCGTCGCCGGCCGCACCGGCGCCCGTACGGCGTTGGGCACGACGCGCCCGTGTCGCGCGCCCCACCACACCCTCTCGGATGCCGGGCTGATCGGCGGGGGCCAGGTGCCGATGTTGGGCGACGTGTCACGGGTGTTGCAGACCTCACAGCAGTGGCTGCACTGGCAGCACGGCTGGAGACACCGATGGGCTCTGACACACCATGCTTGCGGACGGCGAGGATCATCGTGGCCACGGCCACCAGGGTGCGGTTCGCACCTCGTCGCACAGCCATCTCGCAGCGGGCATGAGCGGCCAGCACCTCCATTCTCGACCCTCCATGCCTCGTCGACCGGCGCGATCGCTAGCACCAGTTTGTCTCACCGATGGTTGTGGGATGCAGCATACTGGCCGTTGGCTTGCATCACTCGCCACCCCATCGTGAGCCCTTCCACGCAACACGGGTCCTGAAATTCGGATATAAGCTCAGCCATGTGTTGTGATCCTGTATTTGGCCAAGATTTGCTGCCGTGTACCAATGCCGGGAGGGCGATCTTTGATGGTGACCCCCAACAGCAGCGAGTACTCCGCTATATGGAAGATGCCGTAGGAGCCTTTGGCAAAGACGATGACCAGATCCCGCGTGTGCTCGAGGAGCCGGCGGCGCCAGCGCTGCCAGCCGACGGGTTCTCCCCCGGTTTCCTCTTGCTCACATTGCAGCCGGTACGCGGTGGCCAAGGCGAACATCAGCAGGGTGAACATGACGTGCACGCGTACCGCCCGGGCAGTTTTCTTAGGTGGACGCTTCAGACTCCACTGCTGCTTACTCTCCTTGATACAGCAATTCTCGATCAGACTACGGTCATCGGAGTCGTCGAACGGCTGCAAGGGTTTGTCGACCGGCGCATTGGTCAGGAAGATCGTTTTGCCGCCTGGCCCGGAGTCTCGATCGTTCCACTGGCGTACCACCACCGCATGGCTGGGGTCGGGCTGGCAGTCCCGGCGGGTGGCGTGACGCACCTGCGCTGGCGTGCCGTACTGATCATCGGTGGTCAGCCCCGTAATGCCCGCGACTTCCGTCGCTAGCCGTTCGGTCCATGTAGTCTTGCCCTGCCCATGGCGGACGGTATGCACTCGGTGTCCCACGGTGATGCCCTCGCCAGCGGCGGCCTGGGCCTGGGCGTCCACGGTCACCGCCATGTTCTCCTTGGCTGGGACCACCAAGAGGAGCCCATGCTGCTGGAGCCACCACAGATCCCCCCATCCAAAAACCCCTTGTCGAAAACCACCTTGTGCAGGCGGGCGTGGCCGGCCAGGTTGGTGCGCGCCTGCGTGACCAGGGCTCGCAAGGACAGCGTTTCGTGCTCCTGGATCGGCACCACCGTCGCCGCCAAGGGGAGCTTGGTCCGGGCTTCGATCAACACCATCAGCTGCCAACCATCGACCGTGACCTCGACCTCGTGCACCCTGCCACGCTTGTCGATGATCTGCCGCGTGCGAGTGACCCGGCCACAGCCCTCATAGTGGGCCGTGGTTTCCAGGTCGGTGGCATCGACGATGCCGGTCAGTTTAGCGGCAAACATCCCGGCCTTGGCCAGAGCCCGGATGATGCCATTGAACAAGGCCTCCCGGTCGCGCACGGGCAGTTTCACGATGTGATCCGCCAGGGCACCCGGGCCGATGGGCCCGGTGGTGCGCGGCCCTTGGCGTTGCGCAGCGCCCCGTTGGCAGACCCCGTGCCGCACCTGCTGGGCATTGAAACCCACCAGGCGCATCAGGGCCTCATCACTGAACAGCAAGGCGGGCAGGGCATGCATGCGCTCGATCCCCGACAGGGTCTTGAGGCTATAGAGCAGGACATACTGGACGATCGGGACCATCTCCCGCTGGACCGTCGTGCCATGGACAGCGTCCATCAGGTCGACGACCCCCAGCTCGTCCGGGAAGTAGATGAAGTCATCCAGCAAGGCGCCTTCGTCCAGCCGGTAGACCCCGTCGACCACTGGCTTCCGGTACAAGGGCCGGGCGATGCGCGAGTCCTCGCGGCGGGCAGCCTGCCAACACAAGCGCTCTGCCAGGTTTTGTGCGATCTCTTCCCGTGTCTGTGCCATCGCCCACCTCCCTCTATTGATAGCCTCTCCCGCTCTAGAGGAAAGTGGGCCAGAGATCACGCCTTGCGCTTATATCCAAATTTCAGTACAGATAGCACGCTACTTGACGGCTAGTGTTTCCCACGGGCAGCAGCGGCGGCGTCGCCGACGCGCAAATCTCCATGGCATGCGGACAACGGGTGCGGAAGCGGCATCCAGAGGGGGGATTAATCGGATTCGGCGGATCACCCGTGAGCGGTGGGCGCTCGATACGCTCGTCGGGGTTCATCGACGGCGCGGAGGCGAAGAGGGCCTGCGTATAGGGGTGCAGCGGCTGGGCGGAGACTTCTTCAGCATTGCCGATCTCGACGATCTGGCCCAGATACATCACCAGCACCCGATTGCTGAGATACTCGATGACATGCAGGTCGTGCGAGATGAACACATAGGTCAGGCCGAGGTCGCTCTTGAGGTGCTGGAGCAGGTTCAATACCTGGGCCTGCACCGATTTGTCCAGGGACGACACGGGCTCATCGAGAATGACGAGTTTCGGGTCCAGCACGAGCGCACGGGCGATGTTGACGCGCTGGCGCTGCCCACCGCTCAATTCATGCGGATAACGCCGGCCGAATTGCTCGGCGCGGAGTCCCACCTTATTGAGGACGTCCCAAGCCTTGGCACGGGCCTCACGGCGGGCTGCTCCATGGACTAGGACGTTGAAGGCGACGGCATCCTCGATGTTCATACGGGGATTAAGCGACGAATATGGGTCCTGGAAGACCATCTGCACTTGTCGGCGGAAGCCCTTGAGGGCGACCGAGGAGGCGGTCAGGACATTCTGATCTTCGAAGCGCACCTCGCCGGCATCCGGCTCGATGAGGCGTAGCAGGAGGCGGGCGGTGGTGGATTTGCCACAGCCAGACTCGCCGACGATGCCGAGGATTTCGCCGCGCTGCACGTCGAACGACACGCTATCGACCGCTTTCACCTGGGCCTGCACCGTATGCAAGAGCCCACCACGCACCGCAAAATATTTGCGCAGGTCTCGCACCGTCAAAATCGTTCCGTTGCGTTCCATGCTTACTCCAACAGCTGAAGAAGGGAGTTTCCTGACCTCGATCGGTTGGCGCTCACCTACAACCGCACATCCATAGCGTCCCGTAGCCCATCGCTCAACAGGTTGAACGACATCGAGGTCATGAAGATCATGACGCCGGGGAGAGCGGCGACCGAGGGATTCACGTAGATCGACCCCCGCAGGGTGTTGAGCATCAACCCCCACTCGGCATTGGGGGGAGAAACCCCCAGCCCCAGAAAGCTCAAGCCTGACGCGATAATCACGCTGACGCTGATCAAGGTGCTGGCGTATACGAAAATCGGCGCCAGCACGTTGGCGATCATATGGTGTCGGATGATGGCCAAGGTGCCGGCGCCGCTGGCCCTGGCCGCTTCCATGAACTCCCAGCCGCGGACCTGGGTCGTGACGCTTTCAGCGACGCGGGCGATCGGTGGGGTGAAGACGATCGACAGCGCGATGATGGTATTCTTCAGTCCCGCCCCCAGAGCCCCAGAAATCGCGATGGCGAGCAGGACCGAGGGAAACGCGAAGAAGATATCCACCACGCGCATGACCAGCAGATTCAGTCGCCCTCCCACGAAGCCAGCCATGATGCCCAGCGTCGACCCCATGAGGAGGGCGACGAGCACCGGCGTCACGCCAGCGACGAGCGACATCCGCCCGCCATACAGCAGCCGTGTGAGCATGTCGCGCCCTTGCTCATCGGTGCCGAGCACGTGACCGGGCGTCCCGACCATGGCCAACCGTTTGCGGATGCTGCCTTGGAGGGGGTCGTAGGGCGCGAGGTAAGAGGCCAGGACGGCGGAGAGGACGATGAGCAGGATCACCGTCGCCGCCGCCAGCGTCACCTTGTCCCGTCGCAGCCGCCACCAGACCAGCTGCCAGTACGACATCGGCTTGCCGGCTGGACCTTCAAGGAGTGCGTGTGTGGTCCTGGGTTGTTCGAGCGCCGTCGAGTTCATTCGATCTCCAAAAAGACAGGGCCGAGTATTGAGGACTGAGGACAGAATCAGGGAAGTGCCGCACTCGATCCGCAGCACTCATGACTCGGCACTGTTTGTTTAGCTCCGCCGAATGCGCGGGTCAACGAGGCTTTGCACGATATCGACCGCGAGGTTGAGGATGACGAAAAACGACGCCAGCACGAGGATGGCCCCCTGCAACACGGGAAAGTCACGCTGAAAGATCGCCAGATTCAAAAGGTACCCCGAGCCTGGCCAGCTAAAGACCGTCTCTACCAATACCGAGCCCCCCAGCAAGTAGCCAAATTGCAGACCCATCAACGTCAGCACCGGCGGTGCCGCATTCTTGACTACATGCCGGGTCACGGTCCGGGACCACAACCCTTTGGCGCGCAGGGTCATGACGAACTCCTGGCTGAGGATCTCTAGCACGCTCGCCCGCGCCATGCGGGTGATGACGCCCATGGGAATGAGCGACAGGGCGATAGTAGGGAGGACCATATGTCGGGCGACTTCCCCCCACCCCGACGACCCGGCTCCAGTGCTCTGCATCCCCATGGCCGGCAGCCAGTTCAGCTCCACCGAGAAGATGATGATGAGCAGGATGGCCACCCAGTAATGCGGCAGGCTCACCCCAGTGATGGCGGCGGCGCTGAACACTTTGTCCAGCCATTGTCCGCGCGAGAAGGCCGCGAAGCTCCCGAGGATGCTCCCCAGCGTAAATCCGAGGCAGGCGGCGGCCAAGGCCAAAATAAGGGTATTCCCGAGAGCGCTACGGATATCCTCGATAACCGGTCGCCGCGTGGCGATGGAGCGGCCCAGGTCGCCTTGGGCCACCCGTGTCAGCCACAACCAGTACTGCACCGGCAGCGGTCGGTCAAAGCCCATCTGTTGCCTGATCATCTGCACCACTTCCTGCGGCGCATCGGGCGGCAGCATGGCGCTGATCGGATCGCCCGGCGCCAGATGCATCAGCGAGAAGACGATCACGGTCACGCCTAGAAGGGTCGGGATGCCGAGGAGCAGTCTTCTGATGATGTAGCCCCACATAAGCTAGCCTCGCTAACAGCCAGGACTGAGTGCTGAGTGCCAAGTGCTGAGCGAAAGGCTCTCTCGCCGTTGCTCTATTATACTCATCCCTCAGTACTCACGACTCAGCACTTTCATTTTTCCACCCACGGCAGCGTCAGGTCCACGAACCAGGACTGCGGCTGCACAAAGCCCTTCACTTTTGCACTCAGCGCGCGTGGGTTCAGATCATGCACGATGAACACCCAGGGAGCATCGTCCACGATGATCTCATGCACCTTCGTCAGGAGTTGATTCTGCCTATCCAGCTCGAACTCCCGCTCTGCCGCCTCGATGAGGCGGTCCACCTCTGGGTTGAGATACGGCATGACGTTCGCCCCGACCGGCGGGATAGAGGTGCTGTGGAAGAAGCGGACGAAGGCGCTTTGGGGCTCCTGGAAATTAATGGAGGTGTTCATCCCCCCCAGCTGCGCATTGTCGGGATGCTGAAAGCCCTGGCGGCTCCGCTGTGTGAGGGCATTCCACTCGATGGGAATCAGCTCAAGGTCGATGCCGACCTCGCGGAAGTTTTCCTGGACGAACTCGTTCATCGGCAGCGGCAGCATCTGACCCGAGCCCGAGGTGGAGATCAGCACGCTGGTCTTCATGCGCTTCGCTTTGCCATCGTATCCCGCCTGCTTCAGCAGCTCTCGGGCTTTAGCCGGGTTGTACTCATAGCGGATTTTGGGATTGCCGAACCAGGGATGGCCGGGGTAAACTTCCCCGATGGCTGCGATGCAGGTTCCATTCAACAGCGACTTACAAATTCCCTCGCGGTCGACCGCATAGTTTGCGGCCTGCCGCACCAGCTTGTTGTCCCAGGGGGGCCAGGACAGATTCAAGCTGTATTTCCAGTTGTGCGGATAGGGCCGCACCTCGATCTGAAAACCCGCTTGCCGCAATGCAGGGATCGCATCCGGAGGCGGTACCTCGACCCAGTCCACCTGTCCAGCGCGCAACGCGGCCAATCGCGTCGTGGCCTCGGGCATCGGCAGCAGCACTACCTTATCAGCCTTGGGAATGCGCTGCTTATCCCAGTAGTCCCGGTTCGGCTCCAGTTCCGCCCGCTCCCGTGGCACCAGCCGGGCCAGCTTGAAGGGGCCGGTGCCGGCCGGGCTGTTGGCCAGCGCCCGCCAATCCCGCCCGACCTTTTCCCACTGGGTCGGGCTCACATAGAAGATGTAGACCACTTGGGACGGGACGAAGCTGGAGGGGCGGGTGGTGGTGAACTCGACGGTATAATCATCGAGCTTGCGCCAGCTTTTCATTACCGTAATCCGCGCCGACACGAGCCCAGCCTGCGTCGGGTCGTACTGAGGCGCATCCTTGTTCTTGATGGCGTCCCAGTTCCACAGCACGGCATCGGCGTTGAAGTCGGTTCCATCGTGGAACTTCACATCACGGCGAAGGTGGAATATCCACTTGCTGGGGTCGTCTTTGCTGACCTCCCACGACTCGGCCAGACCTGGCATGATGGCTGGGAGCTGTTCCCCCTGTGACAGGTCCCACCGGACGAGTGGGTCGTACAACTGGTAGCCGATGAAGCGAAACCCTTCGAAGCCCTGATCAGGTTGGCCGCCTGTGTAGGGAATATCCGCCGCCGTCATGCCGATACGTAAAGTCCCTCCTCTGGCCTCAGCCGCTATGGCCGATGCCCATGCCACACTGAGGGTGAGCAGCCACCAAGTCACCCACACAAGCGCCTTAAGCATGATTCCCTTGCGTCCACTCGGCATCCGATCCATCGCTGCCTCCTCGACCACTATTTCTCCACCCACACGGGGGTCAAATCCTGGAACCAGGACTGAGCCTGGACAAAGCCTTTGACCTTGGGGCTCAGCGCCCGCGGGTTCAGGTCATGCACGATGAACACCCAGGGGGCATCGTCGACGATGATCTCGTGCGCCTGCGCCAGGAGGCGGTCCCGTTCCGGCGCGTCGAAAGCCGCGCTGGCCGCGTCGAATAGCCGATCCACTTCGGGGTTGTTATAGGACATGACGTTCAATCCGTTCGGCGGGACGGAGGTGCTGTAGAAACGGAGGACGAGGCCGCCGTGAGGCTCCACGGGTGCGAGCGAGAAGTTCATCCCCCCCAGCTGGGCATTGGCGGGATGCTGCAAGCCCTGGCGGTAGCGCTGGATCATGGCATTCCACTCGATGGTGACGAGCTCCAGGTCGATCCCCACGTCGCGCAGGTTCTCCTGAATGAACTCGTTCATGGGCAGCGGCAGCATTTGGCCGGAGCCGGAGGTGGAGATCAGCATGCTGCTCTTCACCCGCTTGCCTTTGCCATCGTATCCGGCCTGCTGCAACAGCTCTCGGGCTTTGGCCGGGTTGTACTCATAGCGCACTTTGGGGTTGCCGAACCAGGGATGGCCGGGATAGATGACCCCGACGCCGGGTATGCAAGTGCCGTTCAGGAGCGACTTACACAGCCCTTCCCGATCGATGGCATAGTTGGCGGCCTGCCGGACCAGCTTGTTGTCCCACGGGGGTTTGCTGACGTTGAGATTGTAGGTCCAGTTATGGGGGTAGGAGCGCAGGATGACCTGAAAGCCCGACTGCTGTAGGCCGGGAATGGCATCCGGCGGGGGGACTTCGATCCAGTCCACCTGTCCGGCTCGCAGCGCCGCCAGCCGCGTGGTGGCCTCTGGCATGGGCAAGAGGACGAGCTTATCGACCTTGGGGATGCGTTGCTTGTCCCAATATTCCGTGAATGGCTCCAGTTCGGCGCGCTCGCGGGGCACCAACCGGGCCAGCTTGAAGGGGCCAGTGCCGGCGGGGCTGTTGGCCACCGCCCCCCAATCCCGTCCCGCCTTCTCCCACTGGGTCGGGCTTCCATAAACGATGTTGTGCAATCTGAAGGGAACGAAGCTGGAGGGGTGCGTCGTGGTGAACTCGACGGTGTAATCGTCGAGCTTCCGCCAGCTCTGGAACATGGCGATCTGGAGGGCAATGCCGGCCTGCCTGGCATCGTACTGGGGGGCGTCTTTGGTCTTGATTTTATCCCAGGTCCACAGCACCGCATCGGCGTTGAAGTCGGTGCCGTCGTGGAACCTCACGCCACGGCGCAGGTGAAAGATCCATTTGGTGGGATCGTCTTTGCTGACCTCCCAGGACTCCGCCAGGCCAGGAACCAGCCCGGGCAGCCTGTCCCCCTGAGACAGATCCCAACGCACCAGCGCGTCATACAGCTGGAAACCGATGAAGCGAAACCCCTCGAACCCCTGGTCTGGCTGGCCCCCCGTATAGGGGATATCCGCCGCCGTCATGCCAATGCGGAGCACCCCGCCACGCCCTTGGGCCCGAAGGAGAGGTGCCCCTGCGAAGGTGACGACAAGCATGAGTGCAGTGCACAGCGGGAGCGTTCGAACCATGCTCATCTGGTATACTCGCATCTCCGGCTCCTTTCCCAACCTGCATGGGGCATATACGTTGCCCTCAACGCCCTTGGCATCGCTTGCCGCCAAAGACAAGAGACCAACGTGTCGGGTGCGCGGAAATAAGCGTGGAACGGGGATATGCCCCTCCATCCGGGAGGGGATTAGACGCGGGTCAGGAGTTGCGGCCTCATCATGAAATGCATTCGAGCGCGCGGGTACGCTGTACCTGGCGGTTTTCCAGACGGGTAGCGATGCGTTTCCATCATACGCGTGCCCTTTGTCAGTCGAAAGCATGGGCCGCTCATGACGAGCGAGTCAGCCAACTCTAATGGAGCCTGGATGCCTTGTCAACCAGAACGCTGCAGCATCTGCAACCGCGGATGACGAAGCGAGACTCTGTTACTTGTCAACCCACGGCAGTGTGAGGTCCACAAACCACGACTGCGGCTGCACGAATCCCTTGACTTTAGGGCTCAGCGCCCGTGGGTTCAGATCGTGCACGATGAACACCCAGGGGGCATCGTCGACGATGATCTCGTGCGCTTTGGCCAAGATCTGATTCTGCTTGCCGAGGTCGAACTCCAGCTCCGCGGCCTCGATCAGCCGATCCACCTCGGGATTGATGTACGGCATGATGTTTTGGGATTTCGGCGGCTGCGAGCCGCTGTGGAAAAAGCGCGTGAAGGTGCTGAAGGGATCGATAAAGCCATACGACACGTTCATCGCCCCTATGCCGGCGTTTTCAGGATCTTGAAAGCCCTTGCGCCAGCGCAGCAGCAGGGCATTCCATTCGATCGGGATCAGCTCCAGGTCGATGCCGACTTCCCGGAAGCTCTCCTGCACATACTCGTTCATCGGCAGTGGCAGCATCTGTCCGGAGCCGCTCGTGGAGATGAGCGCGCTGGTCCTGATACGCTTCCCGTTATAGCCGGCCTGCCTGAGCAACTCCTTGGCGCGCTTGGGATCATACTCATAGCGCACCTTGGGGTCGCCAAACCAGGGATGGTTGGGATAGACCTCGGAGATAGCTGGGGCACAGGTGCCGTTCAATAGCGACTTGCAGATCCCGTCGCGGTCGATGGCGTAGTTGGCGGCCTGCCGGACCAGCTTGTTATCCCATGGGGGCTTGGTAAGGTTGAGCGAATAGGTCCAGTTATGCGGGTAGGAGCGCAGAATAATTTGAAAACCCGCTTGCCGCAGGCTGGGGATGGCATCTGGCGGGGGGACTTCGATCCAGTCCACCTGGCCGGTGCGCAGGGCGGCGAGCCGCGTGGTAGGCTCGGGCATGGGTAGTAAAACCACCTTGTCGGCTTTGGGAAGACGCCGCTTGTCCCAATATTCTGGGAAAGGTTCGAGCTCGGCGCGTTCGCGAGGCACCAGGCGGGTTAGCTTGAAGGGGCCGGTGCCGGCGGGATTCATCGCCACCTTGCCCCAGTCGCGCCCCATTTTCTCCCATTGGGTCGGACTGCTGAACAGCACATAACATACCTGATAGGGGACGAAACTCGATGGACGGATGGTGGTGAATTCGACGGTATAGTCATCGATTTTCCGCCAGCTCTTCAGCAGAGGAATCCGGAAATCGACCATGCCCGCCTGCTTCGGGTCGTATTGCGGGGCATCCTTATTGCGGACGCGGTCCATGTTCCAGATCACGGCATCGGCGTTAAATTCCGTGCCATCGTGGAACTTGACGCCGCGGCGCAGGTAGAAGATCCACTTGGTGTTGTCCTCTGGGCTGACCTCCCAGCGCTCGGCTAGGCCGGGTACCAAGTTAGGGAGCCGCTCCCCCTGGGTGAGGTCCCAGTTGATCAAGGCATCATACATCTGATAGCCGATGAAGCGGTACCCTTCTCCACCCTGATCGGGTTGGCCAGCGGTATACGGAATGTCCGACGCCGTCATGCCAATGCGCAGCACCCCACCGCGCCCCTGGGCCATGGCAGCAGGTGTCCAGAGCAGGGTAGACATCACCATCAGCACGCCAATGACGAGCAGGAGCCTCCCATCAGATCTCAATTGTCCCTCAACATGTGCCATCCTGCTCTCCTTTCCAAAGTCGAAGCGTCGGTGTCTCAATCTACGGTGTGGGTGGTCTCCAGGAGGAAACAGCGCCCCATATGCACTGGCGACAATTGGTAGGTACTAGGGAAGGCCTCGCGGCAGCGCGCGTGTGCCGATGGACAGCGCGGCGCAAAACTACAGCCCGCGGGTAAACGCGTCAGGTCAGGTGGTTGGCCGGGAATGGGGATGAGCTCCTGCCCTTTCCGGCCACGGTGTACCGTGGCGTTCATCAACCCCTGCGTGTACGGGTGCGCTGGCGCCTTCAGCACCTGGCGGACGGGGCCATATTCGACGATGCGTCCGGCATACATGACCGCCACCTCATCGGCGATCTCAGCGGCCACTCCCAGATCGTGCGTGACGAAGATCACCGCCATGCCCATGCGCTCCTGCAATTCCCGCAGCAGATATAGGATCTGCGCCTGCACCGTGACATCGAGCGCGGTCGTCGGTTCATCAGCCAACAGTAACTCCGGGTTGCAAGCCAAGGCGATGGCGATTATGGCGCGCTGCCGCATGCCGCCGCTCATCTCGTGGGGATAGGATTTCAACCGACGGGCGGGCGAGGGGATCTGCACGATTTCCAGGAGCTCCAGCGCCCGGCGTTGCGCCTGGTCCCTGGACATCTGTTGGTGGCGTACCAGGGTCTCGACGATCTGCTCGCCCACAGTGTAGACCGGGTCCAGGGCGGTCATCGGTTCCTGGAAAATCATCGACACCAAGCCGCCACGGATGTCCTGAACTTCGTGCTCGGGCAACTCGTAGAGGTTCATGCCTCTGAGCCACACCTCGCCGCTGATGCGCGTGCGCACCTTGGGCAGCAGTCTGACCAGCGAGCGCAGCGTGACGCTCTTCCCCGATCCCGACTCGCCCAGGATGGTCAAGACTCTGCCTGGTTCCAGGCTGAACGTGATGCCGTTGACGGCCTTGACGATGCCGTCTCGCGTTGTAAACTCGACGTGTAAATCTTTGACTTCGACGAGCGTTGCCATGGGCAAGGGTTCCACGTCTGTGTGAGGGCCGTTGGCGAATGGCCAACTATATCACATCGCCACGTATTGTTTCGAGGGATTATCTGCTCTCATAAGGCCGCCACGAGATGCGCATACCACTGGTGCATCAGGTCCAGCGTCGGCACCACGATCAGCGTGCTCTGCTGCGTGACTTGCAGGGCGAGCTGCGCCAGGGAGGTCTTGCCGGCGCCCGTGGGCAGCACGCTGGCGCCCTGGCGCCCGGCGGCACGCCAGGCCGCCAGCGCTGCCCGCTGATGGGGGTACGCCTGCATCGGCAGCACTGGCACCAGCGGGAGGGGACCGAAGGCCGGCGCCTGGTCCACCAGCCGCGTGCCCTCGGCCCGGAGCGCCTCGACCAGGCGCCGGTAGCGCAGGGCCGGGAGGCGAAAGCGCTCCACCCGGTCGTCCCAGGTGACGTAGTCGATCCACGCATTGCCCGGCGGCGGGGGGTGAAACAACAGGGTGCCGCGGTCGAACGACAGGGTCGGGGGGCGAGCCGTGGGACGTGCTCCGTGGTCCCGGGAGTCGGTGTACTGGTCGTCACGGCGTGATGCGGTGGGGATTATACCGCATCTGTGAGGCGAGGGAAACGTGCCGGCCATCGTCGACGGATGGCGAACCGCGATGGCCGCCTGCAACGATCGTTTTTTCCAGAGCCGTCAGGGACTGGTCCAACGCAGCGTATCGCCGATGTCGATCCCAGCTTTCGCCGCCGTACCTGCGTTCACTCCCAGCACGAATGGCGCCAGACCGTGCGACGTGTCTGTCGGACACCGGAGCGGTGGTCAACAGGAAGGGACCGCAGCAGAGAGGGATGTCATGCGCCGCTCGGCGTCGGCGAACATGATGTCCAGGGAGATGAACGGATTGAACATCCAGCAGCTCAGCGGCTGTGCGGTCTCAACGATGCACAGCATGCCTTGATCCGCAGGCAGCGGGAGGCGTTCCATGAGGCCCCGCATGCGGGTTTCGCTCGTGGTCGCCAGCTCGGCCTCGACCGTCAAGAGCACCGCACCTGTGCCGGGGCGGACTGCTGCCACGCGGGTGCGCGGCAGGTCGGCTGCATGCAGCGGCGCCAGCCACACATAGACGAAACAGCATAGCATGCGCGCGAACATCCGCAGCGAGCGATTCCTCACTTCGTTCATGCGACCGGTGATAACCCGGCTTTCTGTCGTAGCCTATTGATGTTACGTTTGATGCCTTCTTCGATGGTAAACGTCGGGGCATAGCCGATTTCGTCGCGCGTCGCGCTGCCGTCAAACTGCCAGGTCTGGCGGTAGCGGCCGGGCTGTAGCGTCATCTCGGCCTGGGGGAGGAGCCGACGGACATAGCCGAACACCTCGCGCATCGGCCGCAGATCACCGCGCACGGTCAACGCTTTCGTCCGCGTCCTGCCCGCCTGGCTGGCGAGCACGACGGCGCGGGCCACGTCCTCGACGTAGAGCCAATCCATCTGATCGTCGCCATACGGCACGACGCAGGGCCCCTGCCCCAGCGCCGGTTTATCGATCAGCTCGCTCAGGTAGCCCACGCCGGTGCCGCGGGCCACCGTCTCGGTCTTGCCATAACCATAGACAAGGGTAAAGCGCAGGCCGATGACGTCTAGATCGTACTTCCGCGCATAGTGCAGGGCCATCTGTTCATTATAGGCTTTACAGGCACCATAGACGGTTTGTGGATCATGCGGGGCATCGTTCAGCACGATGCCATCTGGCCCGATCGAGCGCGGCCCAAACACCGCCACCGAGCTGGCCCACACCACCTTCTCTAATCCCAATAAGCAGGCGCCCTCGAAGATATGATTCGTGCCCTGGCAGTTCACCTTCAGCGCCAGCGGAAAATTCGCCTCAGAGCTCGACGTCAGCAGGGAGGCCAGATGAATGACCTTGTCCACACGCTGTTCCCGCAGGGTATGAAAGAGCTGCGACCACTCCGTCACATCGCCACGCACCACCGTCACGCGCTGGAGATGCTCGGCCGGGATGACGTCGGCGAGCCATGACGCATTGGGAGCGATGTCAAAACAGACTACACGCTCGCCCGACTGCACGAGATCGCGTACCACGTACGCGCCGATGAAGCCAGTGCCACCGGTCACCAGATAGTTCATGGCGTCTCCCCTCCTCCTCAGGCGCCGGTCTCGTGTATGGCCCGCTCGGCGATCAACTCCTGCTGGATGCGCGCAAACACTCCAGGCCCCTCCTGCATCAGGGCGCTGCCGATCTGCACCGCCTTGGCCCCACGGCTCAGCGCTCCATGGGCCTCCCTGCCGTTCGCTACGCCGCCCACCGCCATGAGGTCGAGAGCCCCATCGAGCGCTGGCACGAAGGTCGGAGGCGTATGGCAGACACATACCGCGATCTGGTGGCGCCGTAGCCGCTCGACGGCATGTCCCACCGCCCCGTCCGGAAGCCCCGGCAGCTTCACCGCCAGCGGCACCGGGACGGCGGCGCGGACCGCCTTCACCACCGCTTCCACCGCGGCGAGGTCACACATTCCACCCCGATTGCAGGGGACGATGGGATCGCTGAGGTTCAGCTCGACGATCTGCACCCCGGCTTGTGCATAGGCTTGCGCCAGTTCCACATACTCTGCCGTGGTACATCCCGCCACGCTGCCGATGATCGGTTTTCCAGCCGCCTTCAGCGCCGAGAGCACGCCCAGATAGTACGGTTGCCCCGGATTCTCGAGGCCACACCCTGTCACGGCATCCACCCGTGCCTGCGTCGTCGTGTCTTGATGACCGCCGCTCCCGTCGCCGAGGCTGCCAGCTCACGCAGCTCCTCACGCGTCCCCGACCACGCGCCGGAAGCATTCATCAGGCATGACGGCAAGGTGATATTCGCCAGCGTCGTCGATAGCCCTGGCACCATGTTTCTCCTGATCCGGTAGCCTTTGTCGTCGGCCGATGCTCAGGATCGTCCCACTGCCGCAAAGAGTCCCGTCAAGGGCGCCTATTCTACCGTTGTCCTGTGAGAGGGGTCAAGGCACAGGGGAGACGGCGGCGTTGGGAGAGGGCTGGGGAGAAGGGATCGGCATTGAGACGGAGTCATACAATGCTGACGCACACCGGCCATCGTCAATGGCCCCCATCCTGGATCGGCGTCTTCTGGAGGCTATCTCCCGCCTCTCGTCCACGGCAAGGCGTGTGGGGTCTTCGCGCCACGACCGTGGTGGGTGGGGACAGGTCACGTGCCGCACCACTGCGGGGACGGGACGTGGCCCGCCTGCAGGGTGACACGCCTGGAGAAGGCACGAACGTCCATCGTTGCCCCGGCAGCCGAACGCGTGACCGATGGGATAGGCTGCGGCTCGGCCTTGGCTGACCGCCATCGCGTCGGCGATGACCCTCGCCGAGGCCATCGAGATCACCGGCATCCATCATGTCGCCGGCCTCACCGGCGACCGCACCGCATGGGTGACGGCTCGCCCGTTTCGCGCCCCCCATCACACCATCTCGAATGTCGGGCTGATCGGCGGGGGCGCCGTGCCGATGCCAGGCGACGTGTCGCTGGCCCACCATGGCGTGCGCTTTCTCGATGAACTGCCCGAGTTCCGCCGCCATGTGCTGGAGGTCTTGCGGCAACCGCTGGAGAAGAGCATCGCAAGAATACAATCTCCCGCGTGTCCTCGACCTCGCCGCGCTGGCTGTGCTCGCCGCGTGGGGTAGAACACCGACGGTCTCGATTACAGCACGGTAGCCCCCATGCAGATGCTCACGGCCCAGGCGTGGCCGGGATGCCAAATTCCTGTTGACAAGCCGGCTGAGCGTCCTTACACTCGCGCCAAACTTCCGTTCTTTCGTGGTACATCCCAGCTCCGCCGGCGGCCGGCAGACATGAGGGAGCGCGCTGATGACTTACGCCTGGATCGACCTCTCCTGCAGGCCTCCTACCATGCCTAGTCCCTCGCCTCCAGCCCGCTTTCTCCTGAGGCCCCAACTCCTGACCCTCGTCTAGCCCCTCCGCGCGAGGAGGGACATGCCCCCGTTTCAGTCCATGCTGGCCCCTTTCATCTTCACGTCCAAGTGAGGTAGGGCAGAACCGTGTGCTCTCGCATCACACCGTGCCTGGCATGCCCCACGTCGGGAACAGCGGTCGAACAGGAGGTGGATCATGCCACTGATATCACGCTCGGCAAATATACGGCAGAGCCCATGAAGCACATCCAGGAGGTGCCGGATCGATCCCAGCAGAACACCAGGCTACTTGACGCCAAGGGCGGGAAACCCTTGGCTTTTTATGGACTCCTGGGGGCATGGGACATGCTGGTCATCACGGAGTTGCCCGATGAGAAGAGTGCCATGAATGCTCTGTGAACGGTGGGCAAAGCGGCTCGGCTCACCACGCAGACGATGACCGCCATCTCCGGGGAGGAGTTTGCCCCCTTGGCCAAAAACGCGTGAACGCCAGACCGACGCCGCAGACGACGCCACCCTGGTGTCGTCAGGCCATCGAGAGGAGGTGCACCATGCCAACGGTCTATGTGCGGCGGGTACATCTGAAAGAGTCGTTAAGCGAGGTGATCGCCGATCCCAAGATCATCGAGGGCTGGGCCTTTCCCGGATGGGACGGCGGCGACGTCGGTCATACCTGGCGCATCACCGCCTGTAAACAGGAGAAGTCCTATCGGTAGTCGTCCGCTGGGTGAGCGAAGTATCCCTCTGGTCTGCAAGGGCGGACCGTCGTATGGAAGAGAAAAGCGAGGTAAAGGAGATCAGTATGAAGAGGGGGGTGAACGACGGCGGGAAGATAGGGCTCTGGTGGGTCATCGGGTTGCTGGTCACCGCCGCCTCCGTGTCGGCGGGCACTCCTGCTCCGCAAGCTGCTGCGAAGCCGAACATCGAGCGCCTGCGGATCGCCATCGCGCCCCTGGGCTATGACACGAACTTTACCTGGCTCGAGGCCCGCAGCGGCCACTTGGATAAACGGCCCGCCCTGGAATACCTCATCGGCATTGATCGTCACAGCGGGGCGTACATTCCTGAGCTGGCCGAGACGTGGGAGATGAGCCCGGACGGCAAGACCTGGCGGATCACCCTGCGCAAGGGGGTCAGGTTCCATGACCATTGGGGGGAGTTCACCGCCCGAGATGTGCGCCACACCGTCTTCCTCATCACCCAGCCTGAATCCGTTCAGGCTGATGCCGGCACCTGGCGTACACTGCTGGGTATCGGGAAGGCGGATACGATAGAGGATGTGGCAAGGAGGGTGGCCGAGGGGGTGGAGAGTGTCGACAACTACACGGTGGTGTTCCACCTCACCTCTGCGGCGCCGGAGTTTTTGGAGACCCTCTCCACCAACACCGACCTGATGATGGAGAGCAAGGCACGCTGGGATGCCGGGGGCAAGGAGCTCTACGGACGGAAGGTGGTGGGCACGGGTCCCTTCGAGTTCGTGGAGCGCAAGGTCGGCTCGCACGTCCTGTATAAGCGAGTGGACAACCACTGGCGGAAGACCCCGGAGTATCAAGAGTTAGAGTTCCGGTGGGTGCCGGAAGGTGCGACCCGGCTGGCGACCTTGCTCGCCGAAGAGGTCCACATCGCTGATGTTGAGCGCGCGTTGCAGAAGGATGCGGTGGCCAAGGGGATGCAGATTCTCACGAGCACACTGCCGGCCATTCAGCACCAGTGGCACTTCGGA
>JBKPCR010000031.1:0-4126 GCA_046727435.1 bacterium
ACAGTCATGTGTCGGTCCTGGATGGGGGCATCAACCGTTGGGTGACGAATGGTTTAGCGACCGAGTGGGGGAGCAATGTCCCCAGCAAGGATTTTGGCGAAAAAGTCGAAGTCGTGCACCACGTGCCGGAGCTCGACGCCAAAGAACTAGCCGGGCGCATGCAGCGGGGTGACAAGTTGGTCATTCTCGACAGCCGAACGCCGGAGGAGTTCCGGCGCTTCTGCATCCCCGGCGGCCGGAGCGTGCCTGGGATAGAGTTACCGTTGCGCATCACGGACATCACCAAGGGCCTCGATAAGGATACGACCATCATCGTCAACTGCGCCGGCCGGACCCGAAGCATCATCGGTACTCGGATCTTGCAACGCATGGGGCTGCCCAACGTCTATGGCCTGAAGAACGGGACCTCTGGCTGGGTCCTAGCGGGGCATCAACTCGAAACCGGCGCCGACCGGGTGGAACTCCCCGACCCATCCCCCGAGGCCGTGGCGACGGCTGAGGAATACGCCGCCAAGCTGGCCGCCGAGGATGGCGTGCGCTACCTGAATATCCAGGCCTTGCAGACTATGATGGAGCGCCGCTCCCAGGAGATGGTATACTGCATCGATGTGCGGACCCAGGAGGAGTATGCGGCCGGCCACATTCCCGGCTTTCGGTGGTTCCCTGGTGGCCAGGCGGTGCAGCGTTCCGATGACGTGGCGGTCGTCAAAAACTGCCCCGTCGTTTTTGCCTGCGATCGTAAGGCACGGGCGACGTATGCTGCTTCCTGGTATCGCCAGATGGGCTTCCAGGAGGTCTACGCTGTGGAGGGTGGGACGGGCGCTTGGGCTGCCAGCGGACATGCATTGGCGCAGGGCATGCTAGAAGAGCTCCCGATCGGTTATGAGGCCGCACGCGGCCAGGTGAAGCTGGTTTCCCCCCAGACACTACATGCGTCGCTGCCTGCTGCAGTGATTTTCGTCGACACCAGCCAGGATTTCGCTCGTGGGCATGTGCCCGGTGCGCGGTGGGTGCCGCGCGGATGGCTGGAGCTCTGGATCGGCGATATCCTACCGTCGAAGGAGACGCCGCTAACGGTCACCTGTCACGACGGCCGTAGCTCTGTCCTGGCTGGCGTTACACTTCAGGAACTGGGCTATCCGCACATCTCAGTGCTCGACGGCGGTATGGTGGCCTGGCAGAAGGCGGGATTGCCGGTGGAAAAGGGCTTGTCCGGCGTCATGGCACCGCCGACTGATTTAGTCTTGTCTGGACCAGACCGCAATTTTGCGGATATGCAGAACTATCTGCGCTGGGAAGAGGCACTGGGATACAAGTACGCACCTCAGACGCGCTAACCGTTCTCGTGCTCAATGTCACGTGGGTGAGCGGAGCGTCTTCAGATGCAGGCCCAGCAACATCGGTCGAGGCGGGTGCCAAGCCCGCCTCTCCTCTTTCCTAACGTCCTCCCTCTTCGTGCCGAATGTCGACACACTCCTGCGGCAAAATGCCCGTGACCACCTGAATGCTGTCACCTCGTCCAGCCAGCTCAACGAAACGCTCAACAGTGAACTCTCCCCAGCGGCGCTCTGCCGACGTGGGGCGGCCGCCCATCACCAGGGTGCTGATACCGCTGGCTAGGATGGCACCGCAACACATCGGACAGGGTTCAAACGTGGTGTAGAGTATGCATCCTGAGAAGTCGACCCGCTGCAGCGCGCGCCCGGCTTCGCGGAGCGCCACGGTTTCGGCATGTGCAGTCGGATCAAAGGTGCTGGTGACCAGATTTCGTCCGCGTGCCACGACCCTATCGCCCTGCGTAATCACCGAGCCTACAGCCACATTGCCCTCGGCCTTCCCGCGCGCCGCATCATCCAGCGCCAATCGCATAAACTGCTCATGATCCCCTGTCATGGTCTGCCCTCCGTCTATGGACGCGGTGATCGATGGATCCGAAGTCCTGGCTTTCGGGTTCTGGTGGGTTGCGGTGGGAAGATTTTACCGGAAAATCACCGAAGCGTAAAGCAACCGCCGGGAGTGAGATATCGGGGATGAGAGACATTCCTGTTGACACCCATAGTACCCCGCCCCATACTGGCGGCGCTATCCCGTAGGTAGAAGCAGTCCCCGATGTTTCCGAGAGAGACATGTGTGCCACTCGAGGAGGGCTGAGCCATGGCATCATTTTGGGAGAGCATCAAGGTCGATGGCGAGGATATGAAGCTGTTTGTGTGCGTCCCCGACGGGAAGGGCCCGTTTCCCGCTGTCATGGTCATTCAGCACCAGGGCGGGGTCGATCAGTTCGTTGAGGATATGACGCAGCGTATCGCCAGCGCGGGATACGTCGGGGTTGCCCCTGTGCTGTACCACCGTGACGGCCCTGACTGCACGGACGATGGTCCCACGCGGCGAGCCCGGCTGCGGGATGTCACGGTCATCAAGGATGTGAACGCCACCGTGGACTTTCTCAAAGGCCACCCTGGAGTCGATAGCGAACGACTGGGCATCGTCGGATTCTGCATGGGGGGTCGGGTGGCATACCTGATGGCGGCGGTCAATCCCAGTTTTAAGGCCGCAGCCGCCTATTATGGGGGCAACATTATGGGCTCATGGGGAGAGGGCTCATCTCCCTTCGAGCGCTCGGCGGAGATGCATTGTCCGTTGATCGGGTTATTTGGCGAGGAGGACACCAACCCATCACCCGCCGACATGCGCAAACTCGATGCCGAACTGACCAGGCTCGGCAAGGTCCACGAGTTTCATTCCTATCCTGGGGCCAACCATGCGTTTATGAATCAGCACGGCAACCGCTACCACGCGGAGGCTGACCGCGATTCCTGGCCGAAGACATTGGCGTTCTTCGAAAAACATCTGCGTAAGGCCCCTGTTGCAGCCAACTAGGTGATGCTCCACTCCTGGACTTGGGACCATTGCACTGGAGAAGCCGGGGATACCTACTGGGGTGCTCCTCCATCGCTGCTGACTGCACACCGGCGCTGATAGGGGGAGGCGATGACAATCGCTCCCCCTGAGATCAGCGATCCCTTAGCGCAGGAAGCCCCGCACGCCACAGCGGCGACCGAAGTTGGCCTCAATGATGACGCGATCTGCCGAATCGGTCACGGCATCGTAGTTCAGATCATATACGCTCGAGCATTGGTTTTGATTCTTCTCACAAATGTCGGTGAAGACCTGCCAATTCTGGAGATCCGTAACATCCACGCGCTTGTCGAGGTTGCCGTCCCCCGGACAGGCGGGCTCGGAGCGTAGGAGGGCCAGCAACTCGGCGTGCAGCACATCAAAGTGCTTCTGCTCGTCCGGTGAAAGGCCCTGAGGCGGTAACGACGGCGAGGTGAGCAGGTTGTCCTGCTCACGGTCGAGTTTGGGAAGGGGCGCTGCGTCGTCGATGGCGTAGAATTCATATCGCAGTTCGAGCTGGTTGGTTTTGCAATTTTCTTCCTGCAGGCGCACCAGCTTGTACTGACTGTCGCGCACGGCCCACGCATCATGCGCCAGGAGGGTGACAGTCGGGTCCGGCCCGTTTTGGACCTGACAACATGTCTGCTGCTCGCTGGCGTTGGGCGACGGGTCAGGCCCATACCAACCCCCCCCTCGGTTATGCACAGGTCCTTGAACGGGAAGATCTGAACGCAGACATTGAGGCCTTGTGGCTGGACGACGCACGGTGGAATGGGGGCCCCCGGGGCTTGGAGGTTGGTGCCGGTCTGGGTGAAGTTGCTCTTGCGGATGCTCTTCTGCCCTGGAACGGTGAGATAGGGCAGCATGGAGCGGGCGTCGAGCGCGTGTGAGCGTGGCACCGCCTGGCGTACATCGATCCCAGCGACCTCCCCGAACAATTGGTACACATCCACCGCCGCATTGCCCATATGACTTACTTCACTGCCGACATTTGCCTGATTGACCATGGGACCGGAGACGATCAACGGTACCCAGACGCCGGTCTGGTAGGGCGTCCCCTTGCCCCGCTGTGGATCAAAGGGCAACCTCACGGTTGAGAAATAGCTGCCGTTATCGCCGACGATGACGATCATCGTATTGGACGCTTCGGGGTGATACTCCAGCTGGCCATCTGGGGTGCGCGTGGCGAGACCCAGCTCGACCAGCAAGCGGCCGATCTGGGTCTCGC
>JBKPCR010000032.1:0-18169 GCA_046727435.1 bacterium
GATGGCGCTGGAGATCGGCACCCCCGAGCGCGCCTCGGATTACGCCCGCGGCTTGCTGGAGAGCGGTGGACGCATCATGGGCTTTGGTCACCGGGTGTACCGCGCTGAAGATCCGCGCGCCCGGCATATGCGGGACCGCTCCAAATGGTTGGCGGAGCGCAAGGGTGAGCCACGCTGGTACCAGATCCTCGAGGAACTGGAAAAAGCCATGCAGCCCTATGCCGCCAAGGGGATTTGCGTCAACGTCGATTTCTACGCCGGCTCGGTCTACCATCTGCTCGGCGTCGCCGAAGACCTGTTCATTCCGATCTTCGCTATGGGCCGCGTGCCCGGTTGGACACTGCAGGTCATGGAACAATTCGCCGATAACATTTTGCTGCGCCCGCTAACGGAGTATGTCGGTCCCATGGATGTGCCGTATGTGCCCCTGAAGGACCGTAGCTAGTACCATGGCGAGGGATAAGCCAGGACACGCACCCAGACCATTAGTCGTCGGTATGCAGCGGAGGGCGCAGGATGGTCGAGTCGGGGCTGCTGTTTCGATCGCTGAGCGACATCGCGGCACAGATTCGTCGCCAGCAGGTGTCGCCGGTGGAGGTCACCGGCGCTGTCCTGGATCGACTCGAACACCTGAACCCACGCCTGAACGCGGTCCTCACCAACCTGGGCGAGCAGGCGCTGGAAGCGGCGAAGCGCGCTGAGCACGACCTGGTCATTGGTCAGCCTCGCGGCCCTTTACACGGCGTGCCACTGGCATTGAAGGATATTTTCGCGCTGCAAGGTGTACAAGCGACCGCTGGCTCGAAGGTTCTTGGCACCTGGATTGCCGACTACGACGCCACCGTAGTGGCCCGCCTCAAAGCGGCCGGCGCCATTTTGGTGGCCACGCTCAATCTCTACGAGTTTGCCACCGGCGCCATGCTCAATCCGCATTATGGGCCGACGCACAACCCTTGGCATCTGGACCATACGACCGGTGGGTCGAGCACTGGCTCGGGTGCAGCAGTGGCGGCCGGCATCGTCTACGGGTCCTTGGGAACGGACACCGGTGGCTCGGTGCGGATTCCAGCGTCCCTGTGCGGCTTGGTGGGGTTGAAACCGACATACGGCCGTGTCAGTCGCCATGGTGTCGTGCCGCTCTCCTGGTCGCTGGACCATGTCGGACCACTCACCCGCACAGTGCGCGACACGGCCCTGCTGATGTCGGTCATCGCCGGATATGATCCCCACGATCCGACGACGAGTCGGCTGCCGGTTCCAGATTATGTCGCGTCATTGACCGGAACCGTGGCAGGACTGCGCGTTGGTGTTCCACGCGAATTCTTCTTCGAAGGACTCGACGCTGATGTGCAGCGGGCTGTGGAGGAGGCCATCCAGCAGCTCAAGTCGTTAGGGGTGGCAGTGTCGGAGGTGTCGTGGCCATCGGTCCGGCAAGCGCCCCTATTGTATACCATCTCGCTGGCTGAGGGGGCCGCCGCCCACGCAGAGTGGCTTCGCAGCCGGGGCGCATTTTATGGTGCCGATGTCCGCGAACGCATGCAGCAGGGGCTGTTGGTCCCGGCCACGGCATACTTGAAGGCACAGCGCCTCCGCGCCATCTTGGTACGTGATCTCGCACAGGTGTTCCAGAAGGTCGACCTCCTCGCTACCCCCACCGCAGCGACCCCAGCCCCCAAGCTCGACGCCGGACCAAGTGAAATCGGTGCGCCCACGGGCGCCCTGCGCGTCTCGCTCCGGCGCTTCACGCAGCCGTTCAATCTGACGGGCAGCCCAGCGGTCACCGTGCCATGCGGTTTCTCACGTGATGGCCTACCGATCGGATTGCAGCTTATCGGGCGCCCCTTCGACGAAGCGCGCCTGCTGAACCTCGCCCACGCCTATGAGCACAGCACCCCCTGGAAGGATCACCACCCGGCATTGTAATCGCTCCTGCCGCGTGTTCCAAGCCTCCCTCCACAGCTGTGCCCAAGCTGCTCAAAAGATAAATCCGACGCCTCCCAACACCCCCAATAGCGCCCCAGGGGTGAAATGGATATCCGCGACCGGGTCGGGTTCGTTGCGCAGTCGCGATTCGAAAAAGAATTGCGCCTGCTTATACTCGGTATTCAGCAAGTTTTGAAACATCAGAAACGGCTCGATATATCCTGGCCCAAACTTGTAGGGCAAGCGGAAGCGCGTAATCAGGTCGACAACCGTATACGGCTCGGAGTTCACGCTCCGATCCTCAGTCAGGTGTCGCTTCCCTAAATAAAAGGCCTGTAACGTGGCGGACAGGCCGAAAGGCAGGCGGGCGGTCAAATCGCCGCGTGCGGTGAATCGAGGAGCCAGCGGTATCGCATCTCCTGAGCCACGGAATTCGGCAGAGGTGTTGGTGATGTCCCCCCGCAGCCACAGCCAGTCGAGCAGCTTGATCTTCGTAAACAATTCAAACCCGAGGCGCTTCGTCCCGGCGCTGGGCTCAGTAATCCCTCGTCACCGACGAACACCAGCTCCGAATCCAGGTAGAGCAGCCAGAAAGCAGCTGAGAACTCAATGCGGTCGAATTGGCGGGTGCGGAAGCCGACCTCATACCCTGTGGCGCGCGGTAGCGGATTGATGCCTGGGTCAGTGACCACCGCCTGCGCGTCATTGCTGTGAAAGCCGGTGCCGGCATTGGCAAAGAACTCGGTGCCAAACCAGGGGCCAAGGATCAGGTTGGCTTACCAGTTGACGATGTGGTCACTGGTTTCGCCCTCTGGCTGCTCGATGCAGTCTGGACAGCGGTTCCGTACATCGAATTGATAGACATCCGCACGAATGCCGCCGACGAACCGCATCCAGCTCAGGGGCTTAAACTCCAGCTTGAGATAGGGAGAATAGGAGGCCTCGAAGAGGTCGACGCTCGTCGTGGTGCCGAGGCGCTGCCGTTGGCTCTGGGTGCCGAGTCGTACCTCACCATCATCGACCCGCGCCTGAAAGCCGATGGTGGCGGCGCTATCGATCCCTAGAATGCTACCGCTCTGGCAGGATGGTCGGCATCATCGAGAGTTCCTCTCGTAGTTCTGTACAGCACCAATTCCTTATCCCTTACCTGGCATCTACCTGCCTGTGCCATGAATTGACAAATCATAGCACCACTAGACCAAGCATCTGACTCGAGCGGCTAAGTGGCAATGCATTTGGTGGATGGGCCAATTATCCCACGCGACCGGGAAGGAGGGATCGCGTGAGCCATGAGCTGATTCAACAACAGAGGCACGCACCATACTAGGTGCCTGCACCATGATGAGGCGATCGTCGCACATTTTACACCGTTGTACTACTACCATTTTCTCCGCCTTTTCGCGTCTTCACGCCCCTCCGCCAGGACGTGGGTTGTAGCGTGTCGCATGTCATCATCGTGGTCGCTCCTACCGCGGGAAGAGTGGGCGAGGGAAAGGGAGACTGCCCTCTGCCGCATTCGGCATATAGGCGCCAGTTCAAGCCCTAAGAGGCCGTGGGAGCCGATTGACATCCCTTCCGGCCTGGTGGGGGAGGCTAGAATAGTAGGGAAGGTAGGGGAGAAGATTAGGTGAGGCCTTGACAGGAGGCGGGGATCCAATCTTGTGGCAACACCTGTTCTGGTTTTTTGGGCATCCGGAGGTGTATGTGGTGTTGCTACCGGCCATGGGGATTGTCGCGGAAGTCATCACCGTCTTCGCACGGAAAAAACTCTTCGCCTATAAGACAGTGTTGTTCACGGCGATTGCCACCGGTATGTTGAGCTTTTTCGTGTGGGCCCATCATCAGTTCGTGGCCGGCATCGATCCGCGCATGGCCAATGTGTTTTCGGTGACCACGCTGCTGATATCGGTGCCGATCGCGGAGATGTCGTTCGTGTATATCGCCACCTTGTACGGCGGCTCGATCCGCTTTACCACCGCCATGCTTTTTGCCCTGTCTTTCTTGGCGTCATTTTTGATCGGTGGTGTGACGGGCATTTTCTTGGGCGCGAGTGGCGCGGATATCTACTTCCACGATACCTACTTTGTGATTGCCCACTTCCATTACACCTTTGTGCCGATTGCCATTATCGCTGTGTATACTGGTATCTATTACTGGTACCCCAAGATGTTCGGCCGACATATGTCGGAGACCCTCGGGAAAATCCACTTCTGGGGGACGGTGATACCGTTCAACTTCATTTTTCTGCCTCTTTTCCTCCTGGGGGCTGCCGGTGAACATCGCCGGGTCTTCAACCCGCAGAATTTCCCGGAACTGGCGTCCAGTAGCCTGCATGATCTACGTGTCATTGCCACTCTGGCGTTGGTTACCATGCTGCTCTTTCAGCTTCCGTTTCTGTTCAACTTTGTCTATAGCATGTTTCGCGGCGCAAAGGCCGACCGGAACCCCTGGAAGGCCAATACCTTGGAGTGGGTGACCGCCTCGCCGCCGCCGCACGGCAATTTTGAGGCATGGCCAGAAGTCTACCGGCCGCCTTATGAATACAGTGTGCCCGGACGTGCGGACGACTATTGGCCGCAGCACATCAAAGCGTAGAGCGTTTGAGGGATATCAGCGTGGAGCATTCCATTCCCATCGCCACGAGACGCAGTGCAACCGGAATTCCCACCGGTCGTTTAGCCGTGTGGTGGCTCCTGGGCTCCGAAGTGGTCCTGTTCGGGGGCCTGATCGTCAGCTATCTGCTACGCCGGTTGCTCTACGAGCATTGGAGCGCCAGCGCCATGCATACCGATACCGTTGCTGGTGCGACGAATACCGTTGTGCTCCTCACCTCAAGTCTGTTTGCAGTGCTGACGCATCACGCCGCCGAGCATCACAAAACCAAACAGGCCTTCTGGTATCTCTGGCTGACCATTGGTGGTGGGTTGACGTTCCTCGTCATCAAAGGATTTGAGTGGGGTGGGGAGGTCGTCCATGGGTATACGCTGACCACCAACCTGTTTTGGTCTTTTTACTTCACGGCCACCGGGCTGCACACCTTCTATGTCATTGTTGGATTGCTGATTATGGCTATTGTGTCTTTTAAGGTACGTCGAGCCAGGAACTTGCATCATGTGGAATTGATCGCGATCTATTGGCATTTCGTCGATGTGGTGTGGATCTTCCTGTTCCCGTTACTGTACCTCGCCAAGTAACGAGCCCCGGGGCTCAGAGAATAGATATAGCCGTTGTGACGGGACGACTGACATGAGCGACACCTATGTACCGATGAAGTATGTGAAGATTTGGGGCATTCTTTTGGTCCTCCTGGCGGTCAGTATCGCCGGGCCAATGTTTGAACGGCCGACTGTGACGCTGGTCACGGCCTTTGGCATCGCCCTGGTGAAGGCATCGCTAGTGGTCACATATTTCATGCACCTCAATGTCGAAAAGCGGTACATCCGCTATATGCTGTACGCCATGTTGCTGATGATCGGCTTATTGTTTGCCGGAACTGCTCCTGATGTGATGCAAACCAGCGGCCTGAGATGGCAAAACCAAGCCGTGCGAGAGCTCATAGAAGAGCACGCCACCCATGAAGGCAACCCCTCTCACATCCCGTAACCTGACCGCAGACGTTTATAGCCGCCGCGCACCGGTCCTGGACGATAGCGTGTTCGGCATGCTGATCTTCGTGGCCACCGAGGTAATGTTTTTCACGGCACTCATCAGCGCCTTCGTCATCATCAAGGCCGGCGTTGAGCCGTGGACTCCACCGGTGGGTGTGCGCCTACCGGTAGTCGCCACGGCATCGAACACGGCTCTCCTGTTTCTGAGTGGGGTGTTCCTCCACCAGGCTGGCCGCTGGTTCGCCACCGAGGGCCATACCCAGTGGGTGCGGACCCTGCTCGGTGGCGCGGCGCTATTGGGCGCGTGCTTTGTCCTCTTCCAGGGGGTTGAATGGATGCGTTTGATCACTTACGGCATGACCATGACCTCCGGCATTTTCGGGGCGTGCTTTTTTCTGTTGATTGGTACGCATGCCCTCCATGCGGCGGCAGCTGCAGTGGCCATGGCCTACTTCTATCTTCGATTGACACGCAACGAGCTGAGGCCCGATCACTTGCGAGCCATGCAAGTGTCCTGGTACTTCGTGGTGGGGATCTGGCCAGTCTTATATGGGCTGGTGTACTTCTAAGGGGGAGGCCTGTATGTTTGGCCTGAGACTTCGTGGTCAGTGGCTCGTCCCGCTCATCCTCAGCATCGCGTCCCAGGTTTCGGCCTGTCCTGTGTGCGGAGTGGGCCGCGATGGAACAGCCTCGGTTTATCTCATCACCGCGGTTCTGATGTGCACCGTCCCGCTCATGATGTTTGGCGCTATGGCGTATTACCTATTCCGGCAATCGACGCATGATCAACACCAGCAACACGAGCCGGCATCTTCGGCATCTCCTCCGCATCGCTTTCCGGCACACGCAGAGGGGAAAAGCGCCCCAGGCAGATGATTTTCCCCGATCTCCCGTAGTCACTCACTCACCGGTTCAGCATAAACCTCACGGGAATCGACACCCACATCGCGATCGGCTGCCGCCCCCTGCGGGCAGGCTCGAAGCGCCAGCGCCCGACGGCCTCAACCGCCGCGTCGTCAAGATCCGTATGCCCAGCCGATTGCTCAACCTGGACCTGATCTACTCGTCCCTGCTCGGTGACATAAGCCTTGATGATGACCGTGCCTTCAACACCTCTGCGCCTGGCGGAATCCGGATAACGCGGTTTGACTTGATAGCCACCGGTCGGCAGTGTGCTTGCGCCACTGCCTTCACCGGAGCCCTCGCCCCCTGACCCTGGCCGAACACCTCCCACCCGTTCTCCGCCGCTGCTGTCCCCCAACCCAAGGCCGCCTCTCCCGCGGGCACCGCTGCCACCGCCGCCGCCAGCACCGGGTATGACCCCGACATGCCCCCTCTCGAAGAGGTTTCCCGCTCCAGCTTCTCCACCCTCCACCGGTGTGAGGGGGCGGTCCTCCACCCTCTGCGCTGGGGATGGGCCCAGAACATTCCCTGCCGCGGCCTCTTGGCTGGCGTTAGGCATTGGCAGACGAGGGCCAGGCTTGAAGTCTCCTGCGTCACCCCTGGCTGGGGCGTCAGGTGGTCCGGACGTGGCTTCATTCGCGATCTCTTGAGGAGGCTTCTTGACCCGTGTGGGTTTCGGCGGTGGTAAGGGCTTCGGATGGGGCTCCACCTGCTTGGGCACCGGTTGCGCGATAATCTTGGGAGGCGTGATGGGTTCCGGTTTTAGGGGTGTCACCGGCTCGCTGGGCAAAGGGGGCACGGCTGGAACCGTTGTCGGCTCCTCCGTCATGACTGGAGGAGGAGTGAGATCCTCTGGCTCCTCGGGTGCCACCGGTTGTGGTATAGGTGCCACCATGACCAGTTCGGTCCCGTCCTGACTAGCGGAATGGGAGAGGACACGAAGCCAGCCCCACGTCAGCGACAGCATCATGAGAGCGGCAACATGAATGGCGACCGAAGATATGAACGCTGGGCCAAGCGACGAACGAATCACGGCCGAGCCTTTCGATCTGACTTGACCGCAATGGCCAGGCGTGCGACACCCGCCAGCCGCAACTCGTCCATGGCCTCGACTACCGCCTGATGGCGGACGTCCGCGTCGGCATTGAGGATCACCATCAGCTCTGGCTCGGCAGCCAGAGCGGACTTGACTCGAGGCCCGAGGTCTGGCAGGGTGATCGGTTCCTTATTGAGAAAGATTGTGCCATCCTGCGTCAAGGTTAGATTGAGATTCTCCCGCAAGTCCTTCTGTGAGTTGGCGGCTGTGGGGAGGTTGACGGGAAGCCCACGGTTGATGGTCATCGACAAGGTCGAGACCATGAAAAAAACCAGCAAGAAGAAGATCACATCGATCATTGGGATGATCTCGATGCGCGCTTTTGGTTGCTCTTGGCGGGGTACTCGCATCGTCAATCCTCTCGCTTGCCTAGGAGCAGCTCGAGGCGCGTTGCCCGCTCCTCCATCATGTCTGTCATCGCTTCCATCCTGGACCGAAAGTAATTGTACGGGATCAGGGTTACGATGGCGACCAGTAGGCCCGTGGCGGTCGCGATGAGGGCCTCCGCAATGCCTCCGGTAATGGCATGCGGCTGCCCGAGTCCTGCCTCGGAAACGATGCCAAAGGCGCTGATCATCCCAGTAATGGTGCCCAAGAGGCCGAGGAGGGGGGCTAGGGTGATGATAGTATCGAGCACCGGCAGATTGCGCCGCAGGTTCCGCAGTTCGGCTTGCGCCGCAGCCTGCATGGCAGTACCAGGTCCGAGGTCTCGCGATCGTAAGCCGGCCTGCAGCACCCGCGCGATCGGGTGCCGCGATGTCCCAGCCACCTCCATCGCTTGCTTGAAGTCGCCCTCGGCGGCCAGCGCCAAGATCCTTCTGTCGACCTCGTGCTTCCGAAGACTGTGCCAGAAGGCAAAACGCTCGAGAATGACCGTCACAGCGATCAGGGAGGAGGCGAGCAGGGGGATCATGATGAGCCCGCCTTTCATGATGACGGCGATAATGTCATTCGGCATTAAGGTGACGAGGCTATTCCACACTTTAGTCTCCTTCGCGGGACAGGTTCTCGACCGATGCGCTTGGCACGGCTGCCGCAGGCGAGGCTTTGCCTTCCGCTTGACCTATCCCGAATATTCAGGGTGGTCATGATCATCGAAAGTAACCCTGGGAGCAGGGAAGAGCTCGCATAGCTTTTCCCACACATCATTGTAAGAGAACCTGTTGGACATGTCCCTCCTCCAACACGGGACACGAAGCTGGCGGAGAGTATTGATAGAGGGGAGAATAAAAAGCCTCGACCTGTTGATACTCGGGAGGTCTCGTCCAGCAGACATCTCTTACGCTCCTCAGCCGCGAAGGAGTATGAAGACAGACGATAGAGGTCGGTCTCCTGACTGACGGATCATCCTACTCGCCAACGCCTTCCCGGTGGATCACCCACCAGTGGCTTTCGCAGTTGGCTTTCGTCCCCGATCACAGTGGCGCGTCCGTGAGGGAGTTGCACCCTCTTCCCGCCTGCTCCACCTCTATAGCTATCAGCGAAAAAATCTTTCGAAAATATCTCACCTGATCCGACAGATGTCAAAGCAATTTTGCCGGAAGGACTCTACTATCCATGGTGTGGGAAGACTGGCCAAGGTTCTGTCCGATGGGTTGTCGTTGAAGGGAGTTGGTGAAGCCTTGGGCAGTTGCAACGCGCCGTGAAAGCGGCTATACGGAAAGCAAAGATCGCTAGGGCTGCAAGCTGTCATACCTTTCGGCACGCCAGGACATCATGCGACCCCTCCTGGCGAAGGCCTGGAGGGGCTCACGGCGAGGAGAGTAGTCCAGCGTCTGCCGCACCCCCGGAACGTGGGCGGCTGCCATGGTCCCAAGCCAGGGGGGGCGCCATCGCCCAGCAGCTCCTCGATGGGGAGGTGCTCCCAGCCGGCCTCACGTGCTTGCTGGGTCAGCAGGTTCGTATAGAATCGTAACCAATCAGCGCGGATACAGGGGGGAAGGAGGTATCAGGCGATGCCGGGGCTAGTCACCTGGGGCTGCTGGGGACTCTTGGTCTTGGTCCTGACGTCCTGTGCCAGCCCGCAAGCGTGCTTTTTACGGGCAGCGACGAATCACGAGACCCAGGCCGTCGTAGCCCAACACCTGGGGCGACCCGATGAGGTATGGCCGTTAGCGGATGGTGAGACGTTATGGAGCTATCGTGCCAATCAAAACCTCTGGGCGTATTGGCACGAGGGTGGTGCGAACAGGAGCGCAGGTGGGCTCACGGTGGAGGGCCCTGGCCTGACGGTTTTGCCGAGTGCACCTTGCACGGAATATGTGTTGCGGTTTGATCGGGAACAGATCTTGCGCGCCTGGCGTCGGCAACCTTGCCAGGGGTTCGGGGATGGCCTTGTCTCAGACCCGTAGCCAGCGCTCTCCCCTGTGACACGAGGGAGAGGCTTCCCCCCAACCCTGCGATGAACGGCGAGTGGCGTGATGACACAGGCGACAACCTGCCTGTTCCGGTGACCTCGTCTCCACCTATTGGGCGATGAAACCGCCGTCGATCACCAGTTCGGTGCCGGTGATAAAGGACGCTTCGTCAGAGGCCAGGAACAGCACGCCGTAGGCCACTTCGATCGGTTTGCCGGTGCGTCGTAGCGGCGTCCAGTCAATTAAGCGTTGCAGGCCTGCGGCATCCCGCGGGCGTGCCGACCGCATGGGGGGCATGAAACCAGGATGCACCGAGTTGGCCCGAATGCCGTCCGGTCCGTACTTCACCGCTGTCGCCTTGGTGAAAATTCGCACGGCGCCCTTGGAGGCATGATAGGCTGGATGGCCGGATTCCCCGCCGACGAAGCCCATGATCGATGAAATGTTGACCATCGATCCCCCGCCTGCCTGTTGCATGGCTGGAATGGCGTATTTGGTGCCGAGGAAGACGCCCGTGGTATTGACCTCCATGATGCGCCGCCAACCCTCGGTATCCATCGGATCGGCCTCTGAGGTGCTGCTCAAACCAGCGTTGTTGACCAGAATATTCAGCCTGCCAAAGCGCGCCACCGTTGCCTCGACTAGGCGTTTCCAGTCGACCTCGCTAGTCACATCGGTGCGCATATACATGGCCTCGCCGCCAGCCTGATTGATCTCGGCCTCGAGTTGCTTGCCCTCGTCCTCAAGGACATCGGCGATGACCACTTTCGCCCCTTCCCGAGCGAACAGTTGGGCCTCTTCCGCACCCATGCCATGAGCCCCACCCGTGATAATGGCTACTTTTCCGGGTAATCGCATAATGCCTCCTGGAGTGAAGGTATATCGGTGCGTGAACGATGACGGCGCTATTGTGCAGCAGGGGGGAGTTATTGTCTAGGGGAAGAGGCAAAAGGGAACGCCCATGGGATCCATAGAGGTGCTATAATAGCCCTGACGTTCCTGGCTCGGATAGGGAAGCTGCCTTTCCTCCACCCCGCCCTTCCCCTCACGGGGAGAGGATTTGGGAGCGTGTGCAAGAATGGCAGCATCCGCAGGAGAGTGGAAAGGATCGATCATGCAATTTGGCCTGTTCTATGAAGCGCCCGAAGATTCCCGGTACACCCACGCCGAGCGCTATGCCGAGATGCTTGACTTGATGGCCTATGGCGAGACCCTCGGCTTCGATGTCGTCTGGATGGCCGAGATTCATTTCGGTGGCGCCTTCTCCCTGCTGTCCGCGCCGCTTATGGTAGTGCCGGTGATCGCCCAGCGTACGCGGCGCATTCGCATCGGCACGGCCGTAACCTTGTTGCCGCTGCACCATCCCTTGAGCCTTGCCGAGCAGGCTGCCACTGCTGATCTCCTTTCCGGTGGGCGTCTCGAATTCGGGGTGGGGCGTGGCTCCATTCCCACACACTTTCACGGGTTTGGCGTGCCGCTCGAAGAAAACCGCGCCCGCTTCGATGAAGCGCTAGAGATCATCCGCCTGGCCTGGACCCAAGAGCGCTTCAGCTACCGGGGGCGTTTTTACCAGGCCGAAAATCTCTCCGTCGTGCCGAAACCGGTGCAGCAGCCGCATCCACCGATCCGGGTCGGCGTGCACACGGCTGAGAGCTTTGCGCATTTGGGCGATCTCGGTCTGCCCATATACTCCGGCACCACGACGACACCGATGCCGCAGCTACGCGAAGGGATGGCGCTGTATCGCGCCCACGTGAAAGAGGCCGGCCACACCTGGCAGAGCGATCAGGCCGCGCTGATGATGCCGATCCATGTCGCCTCCACCTCTGCGGCCGCGCATGAGGCCATGCGCTCGGGAGTTGAGAAGTTTTACCGCAATATGCTCAGTATGCTCTCTTATCTGCCCGAGAGCTATACCGGCCATCAGGAACGCCTGAATAACTTGCGGAAGATGCTGGAGAACTTTCCCTTTGAGCGCTTTTGCCAGCAGCAGGGGGTGTTCGGCGATCCCCAGGAATGCATCGACCGCCTGCAAGCGGCGCGTGATGAGTTCGATCTGTGCCAACTGATTTGCTGGTTCGACCAGGGGTGCATGCTGTCGATTGAGGACGTGAAACGGGCGATGGCCCGATTCGCCGACGAAGTCATGCCAAAGGTGTAGGATATGACCACACAAATCCTTGTGTCATCGCGAGGTCGAAGGTCGTGCCGATCTCAGTCGTTCATCTCGTGCGAGCTTCAGCCGTTCCTGTGCAGAATTCTCCCGGAGCGGGTGCGACAGGGTCTCACCTCGAGATGAGCGGCGACGGCTACACCACAGACGACAGCCGTACGACCGTACCGAAGGCTGTGAAGCGCACGCCCTGGTGGCTGGCAGGCATGGATGACAACGGAGCAGGGCCCATCCCGTATATCACCTTCAGCCGGGAAGAATGGGCCCAACGTCGAGCCGATACCCCGCTGACCCTCTCCGAGACCGACCTCGCGCAGTTGCGCGGCATCAATGAACGAGTCTCCCTGGATGAGGTGGTGGAGATATACCTCCCCCTATCGCGGCTGCTGAACCTGTACGTCGCCGCCACCCAGGAGCTGTATCGCGCCACAGCCACTTTTCTTGGCAATCATGATCCCAAGGTCCCGTACGTCATCGGCATGGCTGGCAGCGTCGCCGTCGGCAAAAGCACCACCGCCCGCATCTTGCAGTCGCTGCTAGCGCGCTGGCCGAATCACCCTAGGGTCGATCTCGTCACCACCGACGGCTTCCTCCATCCCAATCAGGTGCTCCAGGTACGCGGCCTGATGCAGCGCAAGGGGTTTCCCGAAAGCTATGATTTGAGGAGTCTGATTCAGTTCGTCTCCGATGTGAAGGCGGGTTTGCCGAAGGTGCAGGCGCCGGTATACTCCCATCTGCGCTATGACATCGTGCCTGGCGAATTCCAGGTGGTCGATCAGCCGCACATCATGATCGTCGAAGGCTTGAATGTATTGCAGCCGGGGGAGAGCCTGCCGGGCCAGAAACCGCGGGTGTTCGTCTCGGACTTCTTCGACTTTACGATCTATGTCGATGCCAAGGTGGAAGACGTCCGGACCTGGTACATCGAGCGCTTCCTCACCTTGCGTGACACTGCCTTCCGCAATCCTGCCTCATATTTCCACCGCTACTCCAGCCTTGCCGACACCCAGGCACGCGAGCGCGCCAGCACGATCTGGCGGGAGATCAACGAGGTGAACTTGGTCGAAAATATCTTGCCGACGCGGGAGCGCGCCCACCTAATCTTGGAGAAAGGTTACGATCATGTGGTGCAGCGCGTCAAGCTACGAAAGTTATGACGCAGCGATCTCGAGCGCTCCAGTACCTGCAACATCTGGACAGCAGAATAGCTGCTTGGGAGAAGCTCCTAGGCGGGGAGAAACCGGTGCTCTGTTTGGATGAAGCGGATGGTGCCAGTATGACACCGGATGGCCAGGGAGTGGGTGGTCGCCCCTTTACCTGATAGCCGTACCCCCTTGAGCACGTCGCCGTCGGTAATCCCAGTGGCCACGAAAAGGGCGTCGTGGCTGGGTACTAAGTCGTCGATGGAGAGGATCTGGTGCACATCGCCCTGCACGAGCCGCTGCACTTTGGCGCGCTCGGCTTCACTGCGCGTCAGGAAGCGGCCTTGCATATCGCCATTCATCCCTTTCAACGCGGCAGCGGCCAGCAAGCCTTGGGCTGCGCCGCCGACGCCCATCAACACATCGATGCCGGAATCTCTCACCGCCGTCGCGATGGCAGCCGATAGGTCGCCATCGCCGATCAAGCGTAGCTTCGCGCCGGCCTCCCGGATTTCTTTGATGAGGCGCTCGTGCCGGGGCCGATCGAGCACGACGACCGTCAGGTCCTCCACGTAGCATTGGCGGGCCTCTGCGATGCGCTGCAGGTTTTCGGTAGGTGACAGGCTGAGGTCGATCGTCCCTTTGGCTTTTGGTCCAACAACGATTTTCTCCATGTACACATCAGGGGTGGCAAGAAAGCCTCCAGGCTCGGTCACCGCCATCACCGAGATCGAGTTCGGGCGGCCGGAGGCGCAGATGTTCGTGCCCTCGAGTGCATCAAGTGCCACATCCGCAACCGCCTCCTCACCATCGCCAAGGATTTCCCCATTCGCCAGGCGGGACACCTGTGCTGGCTCCCCCTCTCCTACCACTACGCGGCAACGCAGAGGACCTCGACTGAGAAGATCATACATCGTTGTCACTGCGGCTTTCTGGGCCGCCGCTTCATCCCCTCGGCCCATGAGGCGGGCCGACGCCAGGGCCGTCGCTTCGGTGACTCGAACGAATTCGAGGTCCAAGTTATGTGCCCACATCGCACCACTCCTTCATGAGGGGTTGATCGCTGACTCTTGCTGCACCAGAAGCCGCGCATTGTGCGTGCTATCGTTAGGAAGCAGGCCGACAAAAACTTATCTTAGTCCAAGCGTCGCGGAGTTTCAAGGAATGAATCCCACAAGCGGCGACGGGTGTGCGTCAGAGTTTTGTGACGCACGCAGCGGCAGGTAATGAAAATCTGGCCCGGCAAAAGTGACAGCGGCGCCATCGTTAGTCGTGAGAATGGTGCAGCAACAACCTGTGTGACAGACAAAACGCCACGATCAGGCAGTGATAACCTTGACGGTGCTGCGGCCGCCCCCCACTGGGGTGACTTCGACCTTCACGGCGATGCGTTCGTTCAGCTCATCGACATGGCTAATGACGCCCACCCGCCGGCCGGTTGCTTGCAGCTGCTCCAGCACCGAGACAGCCATGGCCAAGCTCGTGTTATCGAGTGCCCCGAAGCCCTCGTCGATGAACAAGCTTTCGACCTTGATGCCACGACTTGACGCCATACTGGCGAGTCCAAGTGCGAGCGCCAAGCTCACCAGAAATCTCTCACCGCCCGAGAGGTTGTGAACACCACGGACCTCGTCGGCCATGTTATGATCGACAACCTGCAGCACGAGATCATTGCCTGGGGCGCGCTGGAGCTCGTATCGTGGATGCAGGTCGGCGAGGTGCCGGTTGGCCAGCCGGATCAGATGATTGAGGGTCAGCGACTGCGCGAAGCGCCGAAACTTGGCGCCATCGGCCGAACCGATCAGCTCGTCGAGTTGACCCCAGACCCGTGCCTTCTCTCGTCGTGCGTCGAGAGTGGTCCTAATCTCGGCTATCCGAATGCGAACCTGGTCGTCGCGATGGAGGACTGAGCTGGCCTCGATAAAATCAGCTGAAGCCTTGGCCCGACGCTCTTCAATCTCCGTGAGGGCGGCGATGATCTCGTCGCGGGTGTGTTCGGGCCGACCAACTGATTGGTGTTCTTGAGCCGACCGTTGTCGCTCGGTCAGCGTCGCCCTCGCAGTCGAGACATCTCCGCGAATAGCGTCGAGACGGGCCTGCTCCGTTGCAATCCACGTTTCACCCATGGCAATGGCGGACTGCGCTTCCTCCCTGGTGATTTCACAGGCTTGTAGCTTCTCTGCAAGTAACTGTTCGGCTAACACATGATCAGTCGTCGCCACGTCAAAAGTCTGTCCAGCGTTGACAGCATTGGACGACGTCGCGGCTGCGACCTGCTCGGCTTTCGACCTCGTCACCTCGGCTTCGTTCCACGCGGTCTCGGCAGCTTCCGAACGCTCCCGGTATTCGGTCCGCACGTCTCCGACGGGTCGTCCGCCGATGACGTTGCCGCGCGCTTCCACCAGTGTGTCGAGCTCAGCTTGCTGGGCTCGATGTCGTGTCTCCGCTTCCCCAACGGCGGCATCCATCGCCTTGAGCGTTGCCTGCTTCCCTTCCAGCTCGGCCTCCAGGCGTGCGATCTCAGTGCCCGCTGTGTCAATCCTTGTCCGACATTCGCCCCACTGCACCACGAGACCACCACACTTCTCTACGAATGCAGCGCCGAGGCTGGACATTTCCCCTCGCCAGTCTGAAAATACCGGCAGGAGCGCCGCATCAAGCCTGGCATATACGGCAGCGAGCTGCTGGTCCATACCCCGAAGCGTAGCCGTGAGCGTTGCCGCCTCTCTGGCCTTGGCATACTCCTGGTCTTTGAGCTTTTGGATGTCCTCTCTCGCGGTTATATGACCGGCGCGAACGGTCTCGCGGTCCGAAGCGAGCTTTCTCGCTTCAGCCTCTGCATCCGAGGCGTGTTTGAGGGTGTCCCTGGCTTCGCCGACTAGTGTGTCCAAGGTGTCACGAAATGGGCCAATAGTGGCCGCAGCTTCGGCCGTGACGGCATCTCCGACGCCCGTCGGTCCAGCTATTCCAATCGCAGCGCAGGAGCTCAGCACTGTAGCCACAGCAGCCCGCCACTTGTCGCACGCCATCTGTAACTCTACCTCGTAACCCAACCTCCGCCTCGATATTCCCTGAAGGGCCTCCTGTGCAGCGGTGATCTGAGTCTCTGCGCGAATGCCCGCCACCTGAGACGCTGATACCTTCGCTTCCAACTCAGCGACGCGGCTCCGATCCGCCCATACGCGATCCTTCAGCAGCCGATCTACTTCCGTGACTGGATGTTCCGTGGCGCCGCAGACCGGGCAGGGCTGCCGATCTTGGAGCTTGAGTCGTAAATGTTCGGCGGCCTCGCTCCCGGCCGCTTCGGAAAGGTCGAGGCTGCGCCTGGCCTCCTCCAGACGTGCCCTGTCCATGGGCAACTCGCCATCTACCTGGGCGATCACGTCGCAAGCCTGGCGGATGAGGATATTTTGACTTACCGCTTCCTCGTCCACCGTAACCACCCCTGCATGCGCTTTGCCGGCGTCCTCTGCAGCGACCTGGACGTCCTTCAGAGCAGCCAGGATCGTCATCATCTTGTCACACTTCAGCTCAATCACCGGCACGTCGATAGCGTCGGCGACTTTCCTGCACGCCGCAATCCGCTCATCCAGGGCACGCTCCTGTTCCTGAAGACTGGTGATGGTTAATTCCTGCTCCAGTCGGGAGGTTTCGGCAGCCTGCACTTCCCGTGCGAGCACCTCGACCTTCTCAGTGGCCGATGCCATGTCTCGTTCCAGAACAAGTCTCGCAGACAAGTCCTGCGCTACATCTGCCATGCGTACCGACAGCGCCTCGACCGCCTGGTGCTCTTCGAGCCATCGCACATCATGGTGACGCTGGCCGCGCGCGGACTGCAGGGCAGCCTCAGCGTTCATAACAGCTTCCCGAGTCTTATCCCTTGTCGAGATACTCCTTTCCAGCTGACTCTTTTGGTCGTCGAGGTCTGTCCTGGCCTTGTCGATCTGCGTATCAAGCCGTTGTGCCTTGTCGAGCTCCAGGCCGATTGCCTCGTAGGCGGCTCGTTTCGTATCACGGTCGGCCTTGGCAGCACCGCTCGCCATCACAGCCTGATCACGCCCCTCGCTGGCCTTCCGCTCGGCATCCACAGCGCTCACCAGCGCCTTCTCTGCCGCGGTGAGCTTCTCGCCGGTTGCCGCGACGGCTTCCAATTCGGCACGTAGGGCAAACGCCTTCAACACCACCGTCAGGGTGGCCCGATCCGCCTCGGCGGCCTGGTCGGCCTCCAGGGCCTGCGTGAGAGCAGCCTCTCCCTCTGCGACCCGCGCTTCGAGGCGCGAGGTGATTTCATACCAGTCTTGCGCCTTGTCGAGGGCCATTTTATTGACTTCGATGCCGTCCACAACGATCTTCGCTTCTTTGACCCGCACCTCAGCGGACGCTCGCGCCTCATCGGTGAGCGGTTGATGCTCGCCGAGCTGGGTCTCCAGGGCACGCAGCGCCTCTCGTTCCTCTTTGGCGCGAGCGAAGGCAGCCTGTGAAATCTGGGAGTAGATCTCGGTCCCGGTGATCCTTTCGAGGAGCTCGGCCCGGTCTTTGGATGCGGCCTTGATAAAGGTATCGAAATCGCCCTGTGCGAGCAGGACCGATCGACGGAATTGGTCGAAGCTGAGGCCGATGCGCTTCTCGATCTGCTGCAGGGTGTCGGTCTTCTTGTCGCCGATGATTGCACCGGACTGAATGTCAGCGAGTGTGATCTTCTGATCCTGAAGCCTGCCGTTAACCCTGCGGCGGGCGCGATTGACCTCCCAGCGGGAGCGATACCGCCGCCCGTCCTGTCCGATGAAGTCGATCTCGGCATAACCGGCGCCGGCGCCATGGCGCAGAATCCCGCGTACGTCGTCGTATTTGGCCTGCTGCCCGCTGTCGCCATCGACGCGCCCAATCGACGCCCCCCTTTCTGCGGTGTCCATCCGAGGCAGGCGATCGAATAGCGCCAGGCAAATAGCATCAAGCAGCGTCGTCTT
>JBKPCR010000033.1:0-10129 GCA_046727435.1 bacterium
CGAGCAGCGAAAGGATCCGCACGGGCGGGCGGGTAGGTCTTGCCTACTGGGTCGCATGGCTCAGCGAGGTCTGTCGTCTGGCGGGACGCGGCGAGGAGGCCTGGCAGCACGCGCGCCAGGCGCTCGACCTGGCCCGGCAGCACAAAGCGCGTGCCAACGAGGCGCTGGCGCTGCACCAGCTTGGCGTCGTCCATGCCCACGCCGACCCCCCCGATGCCGCGCAAGCCGAAGCCCACTACCAGCAGGCCCTGGCCCTGGCCGAGGAGCTTGGTATGCGCCCGCTCGTGGCCCACTGCCACCTCGGGCTGGGCCGGCTGTACGGCCGGACCGGCCAGCAGGAGCAGGCCCGCACCGCCCTGGCCACCGCCATTGACCTGTACCGCGCCATGGACATGACCTTCTGGCTGCCCCAGGCCGAAGCTGCATTGGCGCAGGTGGAAGGGCGGTGATGGACTATGGTGTCATCCTGACAGCGGTGCTTGTGCTCCTTTAGCAGGAGACCAGCGACCAACATTGTGTGGGCATTGCCTAAGCGCCGGACGAAGGAATCTTTCGCTGAGCATATCCCTACCATGCTGGATGTGTGTATTTATAACCCATTGAGTATGAAGAGCTTTCATGGGGTATCGGCCGGAAATGTACACAAATGCTTGCCGAAAATAAGTATCGGAAAAGTCAGGTGATTACCCAGACGCTTTTATCACTTCTGATCTGGGATGGGTGTAGAGGAGAGCACTAGCATGGCTTAGGAGGTGCCAATTGCCGGCCTGTCTGGCCCTGCGGGCATTCGGTCAGATACAGACTGCAAAGGCGGTCCTGTAGAAGGCATACTCCAGCTCAGTTCAGCCTTGTTGGCCTTGCGAACAGCTAACCCTTCATCCAACCTAATGTGTATTTTTCCATAACGCTGGGAGCACACGTCCAGTGGGTCACGAGCGAATCGGTATTCTGCCACGTACGACACGATGGCGCAAGATCGTCGCGGAACTTGCAAAGTTCCCGACGGCTGAAGACAATGTGCCACAACTCGCCAGTGGCACTCTTGAGTGCGTTAGGACTCGGTTCCGGGAGATCCACAAGGATACAGGCGTGCAAGCTACGTTCGAATTTCTGGTCGGTTTGGCGGCCACCGGTGGCACGGGCGAGCCTCCACCGGAATGGTCTAACCTTCCCGTAGATTTCACCAATAACTCCTCTCCGCTTAGGATTGCTCAAGCGCTTCGCACCTGGGTCAGTGGCCGGGAAGATTCTCTTGAGTACAGAAGCCTTGCCGAACGGGCTGCAACTGATGCGATCACAGCTTGGCACTCTGGCCAAACAGAGCAAGGCCAGCTTTTCGGGTCTTCGGCAGATGTAGCGAATGTATGGAAAAGAGCAGCCAATGGAGCAGGATTTTGTGAGCTTTCTCGGCTATTCTTTGCAAAGTTTACAGAGCGTTACCTCAACTATTTCCTAGAACGAGAAGCATCTGCCGCTCTGCCGACAATTGAAGATCGAGAACGATTTAGGGAGCAGCTTCATCAACACGTGGATCAAGTGTCACAGCATGCGTTCGAAACGGCCAAGATCACACAGTCATTCGCTGCTGCGTGGTATAACAGGCACGCACGTCGGGGTAGACCCTCCCAACGCGAAGTCGAGCAGTTTCTTTCGAGAGCCTTTGGGAAGATTCGCGAGGAACTGCTCCGCGAGGGCTCTCAGCCATGACAGCATCTCCGAGAGTTCTCGTGCTTTGCAACGGTGCTTCGGGTCCGGAGGATATGGGTGAATATAAGAATGTCCTGTCGCTGGTCTATAATTCCAACGTTCCGGGCAAGCGGAACATAAAGCTCTCGCTTCCGGATTTCGTTCGAGACGTCTATCACCTCCCTGATCGGCTACTCGACCTACTGGAAATTGCTGCCTATGTATTCTCCGCCGATCGCTTGATAGGCCGCGGGGAGCATGATGCTGTAGAATATCACACGTGGGCTCGCTCATTTGAGTTCAGAATTCGGGTGCGTGATCATGCATTCTGGTCCCAGGACGGTGTAAAACACAAACTTGCTGAAGCGCTTACCTTCTCACAGGAGATCGGGACTTCACGTTCATATTTCAATCGGGGCATCATACACCGGCAACCAGTCTCTTCGACCGGGAGGAGTTTCGCATCGAATCTCAGCAAAGGACAGCGATTCTCCTTTTTTCTGGAGGTCTGGATTCACTGGCAGGCGCCATCGAGCAACTGGAGACCAGTGATGATCAGGTCTGTTTGATCAGTCATCGGTCCCAACCGGGGATCATACACACACAGGACGGCCTCGTCCGAGCCCTTAAGCGACAGCAACGTTATGAAGGCCGAATCCACCACTACCGGTTCCTATGTCAGCTTACAGGGGGTCGCGCCCCCGAAGAATCGCAGCGGACGAGGGCATTCCTTTACACTGCCATAGCCTTCGCGCTATGCAGGGCACTCTCACAGGACGAATTCTTCGTCTTTGAAAACGGTGTCACCAGTCTTAACTTCTCAAGGAGGGAGGATCTGGCGAATGCGCGCGCGAGTCGGACTACCCACCCTCGAACGCTGACATTGCTGCAGTCTTTGTTCTCTGAAATTGCCAATAGTCCCATTCGGATAAACGCGCCATTCGTTTGGCATACGAAGGAAGACGTCTTTCGGAAGATACGATCGTTTGGGCAGGAGCTCCTCATCCCCAGCACGGTCTCTTGCAGATGTGGAACGTAGACCACTTTTACAACGAGATGCTCAATGGTCTCGTTGAGGTCATAGACAACATCCCGAAGCCGATTGCGGATACCTTAAAAGGATTGGTTTACCTGGACGATGAGCAGGTGACCGACGTATCGTGCCGGAAGCGAAATCTCAACAGTAATTTACGCATTGAAAACCCATCCAGCGTTTTGGCTGAAGGGTTCAGTCGTGGTAACCAGTTCCTCTACATCGTTGTGGAGGAGGCTCCAAACCAAGAGGCGATATACTGATGGAAGCTACAACCTCGAGAGAAAGACAGCGCGCCCGTGCTATTGCCGAGGAGTATCGCAGCAGAGGTTATAAGGTAATCGAACAGCCATCGCCGGAGCAACTGCCTGAATTCTTGGTCGGTTACCACCCGGATGTACTTGTCCAAAGAGGCGACGAGGCTATCATTGTAGAGGTAAAGTCTCGATCATCTCTTATTAAAGATCCTCGAATCAAGGAGCTGGCGCGGCTAGTCCAGGCAGAACCTCACTGGAACTTCGAGTTAGTGGTGGTGGGGGAGGAAGATCCGTTAAGTGCTCCGGAAGGGGCGGCTCCCTTTGAAAGAGATGACATTCTACGAGGTATTGAGGCGGCTGAAAGACTTCTTGCATCAGAGTTTTCGGAGGCAGCTCTCCTGCAGGCATGGTCAACTTTAGAGGCAACTGTGAGACTGCTCTCCGAGAAAGAAGGACTTGTGCTTGAGCGCCTTAACCCTCTCTCCATCCTCACGCAGGCGACGAGTAATGGGGTGATCTCCAGGGATGATTACAACTTCCTGACAAAGGTCATGAAATACCGGAATGCGCTTGCACATGGATTTAAAACCATCGACTTCGATCCCGTCCTTGTAACCGAGCTGATCAACATTACTAAGCGCCTGTTACAATCAACAAGTGCACCATAATCTACGTGACTATGGCATGCAGCGGACATGCTCCAGAGGTGCGGCCCTTGGAAAAGTTCTGCGTTGAGCTAGCTCGATAGGGGGTGCGATCGCAGCCATCACTATGTTGGTCAAGGCGACTTCTCCCACGAGAGAAGCGGCGAATCATTACCCATGGTGAAGCTATCGCGGACCGATTTCATCGCGAGATCCAGAGCTTTATCTCCCTAGTGGTCTGTCTGGCTAATCGCCGCTCGTTAATTGGCGTGCGGCTAATGAGAGACATGCCAAGCGTAGCGACGTGAACTGACCCCTCCTTGGTCGTTTGCAGAGTGCAGCGAATGGATATTTCGGTCCGTTTGATAGATCTGACTATCATGCATCCCCGCCTGCTGTGGGAAGACATCATGGCGGCCACCGTGGTCATGTTGAGTCACACAGGTGTCCAAGCGCCTTTTCCCTTCGAGTTGGCGGTTGACGATCTGCCGGGATTCGGCAGCGCTCAGTTCCGCCTAGTGATTGATCCAGTAGGAGTCGCATCAGAACATGTGAGTCGATTGCAGCGAACGTATGAGTCATCCCGATTGGTCGAACTGGCAGCCATTGCGGTCGTGGGTCTGGGGCTTTACCATGGGGGTGGACATGAAATAATGGACATTGCGTTGCGTGGGAGTAGCGCGGACTATCTGGTAGACGAGTCAAACCACCTTTTGGAGGTTGCAGGGCGATCTCGGCGGAGTGATTTGGGGGTGGCCTGGCAGCAAAGATGGCAACGCTTGACGGATCGTATGGGGAGTGGCTTCTATGTATGTGTCGTGGAATTCGAAACCCCAGCGGGTCGGTTGGCGTTTAAAACATAAGGAGCGGAGGCATTTATGGCCACGGCCCATGTACCTGTCAGTGATATGCTTGTGACGGTGAAATCGCGGGAGTTGCAGCGCGGCTTGTTGGCGGAAATGCGAGGCGATCAGACCGGTGCCGCGCGACACCTCTTAGCGGCTGCCCATCTGGAGCTGGTGCTAGCGGATGACTATGAACAATCTGACCAATGGGACCTAGCTTTGCGCAGCCGTTTGAGCGCGGCTTCCTGTTTTTGGCGAGCCGGTCAACCTGACCAAGCCCGTGAACTCTTTGAAGCCATGATCCAAGAGCGCCCGACGCAAGAGCAGGCAATCCGCGAGGTCGTCGCATCCTTGGAGCATGATTATCCCAAGCCAAGCTCATCAGTTTGATGAATTGGCTGCCTAACCGCCCTCCACCACGGATGCATTAACATACGCTGTGGCTAGCTCGATGCTGGGAGGATGCTCAAGACTGAGGACTCGGTAGAGGAATACTAGGCGTGTGGCGTTCGCACAGATGTCACGGAGATGCCGATAGCGGCACATGAGCAAACAGTCCACCACAGGCGTTGGAGACACACTCCCCAGGAGAACGCCCATGGATGAAGCCCTTCAGCTCGTGATCGAGATGAACGAGTGGACCTGGAAGCGCTTCAAGGACGATCTTACAGATATAACATTGGAGGAGATCAATTGGCGGCCACTCCCGCAAGTGAACAATATTAACGCCATCCTGAAACACCTCCGCGTGGAGGCCGAGTGGTATGTCGCGAGCCTCGAGCACGGCGAGCAGAGTCCCTATCAAGATACTGCCAGCGTGCAACAGCTGACCGATGCGATTCCCCTGGATTTCGAACGAAACCTGCAGGAGCTAGAGGAGTTGTACACCCGATTTATAGAGGCGTTGCGCAGGACGACGCTGGCTGCTTTACAGCAGCAAACCGTGCTTGCGCAAGTCTTTCCGGGCGGCGCTCCACATCGGGCAGATCTCCTGAGCTTTCGCCAGGCGATGCATCTGGCTATGCATTGGGGACAGATCCGTACCATTCGCAACTTGTACCGGAGGACACGGGGTGAGCCAGGGCGATTTTTCCCACACAACCCCACCTTCCCCGAATGGAATGTCAAAGCTTGAGGGGAGAGCAGAGTGCGTCGGCGAACTGCTGGCCCTGCACATCTCCAAGGCGTCAATCGCGAAAATTACTGGGGGCGATCGCGCCACTCTGTACCATTTCATCCGGTCACACAGGTTGGTCTAGAGATGCGACACAGACTTATTAGGCAGGGGTTTCCGTCAACCGCTCTTCGAAGGATGTCATGGCCTGGCTTCGCAGTGCGCTCCCGCTTCCTCATGCGACCGCAACTGCTGACGCGCCTCTAAGCCCCCTCGGGACGGATGCCTCTCGTTCCCGTCCGCGTGGGGGAGTGTGGAAGCCGTTTGCCCGAGAGCATTATCCTGAATGCGCGGAGGGAGCACAAGGAGGTGGCCCATGACGATCGAGGAGCACGCGTTGCGCCACTGGGTGCACCAGGTAGTCGCGGGGAAGGCCAGCCGGCGACAGTTCATGCACACCATGCTGGGGCTTGGCCTCTCCGGCCCCTTCACAGCCAATCTGCTGGCCGCCTGTGGCGGGGCCTCAGCACAGGGCCGACCGGCAGGGGCATCCGCCTTCACTCCGAACAAGCGAGGAGGCGGGGGCAAGCTGCGCCTGCTGTGGTGGCAGGCCCCCACGATCCTGAATGCCCATCTCGCGGCCGGTACGAAGGACGTCGACGCCGCGCGCGCCATCTACGAACCATTGATCTCCGTCAATGCGGCTGGCGACTTCGTTCCGATCCTAACGAGGGAGCTCCCTAGCCTGGGAAACGGTGACCTCGCGCGCGACGGCACCTGGGTCATCTGGCGCCTCAAGCCTGGGGTAGTCTGGCACGACGGCCAGCCCTTCACCGCCGCCGATGTCATCTTCACCTGGGAATATGCCAGCGACCCAGCCACAGGCGCGACCAGCGTCGGCGCGTACGAAAGAATCCTCCGTATGGAGCAGCTCGATGACCATGCTGTCAAGGTGGTCTTCCAAGAGCCCACCCCCCTCTGGCGGACCGGCGGCGGCGCCCAGATACTGCCCAAACATCTCTTCGCTGCATACAAAGGGCAACATGCTCGCAATGCCCCATACAACCTGAAGCCTGTTGGCACGGGACCCTATAAAATCGTCGAGTTCAAGCCAGGAGATGTCGCCCTCTATGAGCTCAATTTTCAGTACCACGTGCCCAACCGGCCCTTCTTCGATACCGTGGAACTGAAGGGTGGGGGGGATGCCACCTCCGCCGCCAGGGCCGTCATCCAGACGGGAGAGTTTGACTTCGCCTGGAACATGCTAGTGGAGAAGGACGTGCTCGATCGCATCGAACGGCAAGGGACGCGGGGCAGCTTCCACATCTACCCTGGCGCCGGCCTTGAGCACATTCAACTCAATCGCACTGATCCCTGGACGGAGGTCGATGGCGAGCGCAGCAGCCTCAAAATGCCACATCCCTTTCTCACCGACCTCCTGGTGCGGCGAGCGTACAACGTTGCCGTGGATCGGCGCGCCATTGTCGAGCACCTCTACGGTAATACTGGTCAAGTCACCAGTAACGTCCTGAATAGTCCTCCGCCGTTTCAGTCGCCCAATACCCGTTGGGAGTTCAACCTTGAGAAGGCGGCGCAGTGGCTTGATCAAGCCGGCTGGCGACGCGGCAGCGACGGCAGCCGGATCAAGGATGGGCGGCGCATGAAGATCCTCTACCAGACCGCCGTGAACCCCGTCCGCCAGAAGACGCAGGTCATCGTGAAGAAAGCCCTGGAGCAGATCGGGGTGGAGGTTGAGCTCAAGACGGTAAATGCTGGAGTCTATTTCTCGAGCGACCCGGGAAACCCCGATACTATCGCCCATTTCTATGCGGATGTGCAGATGTATAACCTGGACACTGGCATCGATCCCCAGCGGTTTATGCAACGGTTTGTGAGCTGGGAAATCGCACAAAAGGCGAACAACTGGGCAGGCCGAAACATAGTGCGCTGGGCCAACGCCGAGTACGATCGCCTGTGGAAAGAAGCCGAGACCGAATTGGATCCGGTCAGGCGCGCCGCGCTGTTCATCCGCATGAACGACCTTCTCGTCGACGATGTGGTGGTCATCCCAGTGGTCTGGCGTAACCGGGTGGCCGCCGTGGGCCATCAATTAAAGGGGATGGAGCTGAGCACGTGGGACTCCAATCTGTGGGATCTGGCCTTTTGGTATCGGCAGGCCTAGGGTTCCTTAGCCGGGACGGAGCTCAGACTCCCGCGGCCCTGAGCCTTGAAGCGCAGAGATTACGGACACTGTGGCTTTCCAACTGAGGAGGGGATGTAATGGTCGTAAGCGCAGCGTCGAACGAACGAAAGACCGCCGCACCGCACCCGCTTGAGCCCCTCAGCCCTGGAGAGATCGCGGCCGCTGTGGCGATTATCCGCGCCAGCGGCAAGCTAGGGCCGAAGGCGCGGTTTGTCACGGTGGCCCTGCACGAACCCTCGAAGCAGGCGGTGCTAGCATACCGAGAAGGCGACACGCTCGAGCGCGAGGCGTTCGTCATCATTCTGGACAACGCGGATGGGGCGACCTATGAGGCAGTCGTGTCAATCACCATGGGCGCGATCAAGTCCTGGCAGCACATCCCGCATGTGCAACCGTCCATCATGTTGGATGAATTCTTCGAGTGCGAAAACACCCTCAAAAATGATCCGGACTTTCAAGAAGCCTTGCGCAAGCGTGGCATCACCGACTTCAGCCTGCTGATGGTGGACCCATGGTCGGCGGGGTACTACGGGGAAGCTGAAGAGCACACGTTGCGCCTGGCCCGGGCCTTAACCTGGGCCCGCACCGATCCCAACGACAACGGTTATGCCCACCCGGTCGAGGGCTTGCTGGCTCTCGTCGACCTCAACGCCATGAAGGTCGTCAAGATCGAGGACAACGGCGTCGTCCCACTGCCCACGCAGCCCGGCAACTATTCTACCGACCATATCAACGAGTTCCGGCAAGATTTGCGACCCCTCGACATCACACAACCTGAGGGTCCCAGTTTCACGGTTCAGGGGCATGAGGTGCGGTGGCAGAAATGGCGGTTCCGTATCGGATTTACCCCACGCGAAGGCCTCGTCCTCTATACGATCGGCTACGAAGACAAGGGCCGGCTACGGCCGGTGATCTACCGGGCTTCGCTGGTCGACATGGTCGTCCCTTACGGCGATCCGCACCCGAACCGCAACCGCCAAAACGCCTTCGACGTCGGTGAATACGGCATCGGCATGTTGGCCAACGCGCTCGAGCTCGGCTGCGACTGCCTCGGAGACATTCGCTACTTCGATGCCAACATGACCGATAGCCGGGGCCAAGTCGTGCAGTTGAAAAACGCCGTCTGCATGCACGAGGAGGATTGCGGCATCCTATGGAAGCACATGGATTGGCGCACGAACCGCACGGAGGTACGACGGTCGCGCCGTCTTGTCGTGTCATTTATTGCCACCGTCGGCAACTACGAATACGGTTTCTACTGGTACTTCTATCAGGATGGCACCCTGCAGTTCGAGATCAAGATGACCGGTATCCTCAATACCGGCGCCCTACCTGATGGAGAAACCCGCAAGTACGGGACGCTGGTGGCGCCCCGAGTCTATGCCCCCAACCACCAGCACTTCTTCAACGTCCGGTTGGACATGATGGTGGACGGCCTCCGGAACTCGGTCTATGAAGTCCACACCGAGGCCGAGCCCATGGGGCCGGAGAACCCGCTGGGCAACGCTTTCTATGAGGAATCGACGCTCCTGAGAACGGAGGCTGAGGCGCAGCAACTGACCGATGCCCTGCACGCGCGTTATTGGAAGATCGTCAATCCAGTCGTTCTGAACGGCCTGGGGGAGCCGGTGGCCTACAAGCTCATGCCAGGCGAAAACGTCCAGCCATTTGTCCACCCGGACGCCAGCGTCACCAAGCGAGCCGCGTTCATGACCAAGCATCTGTGGGTCACGCCGTATCATCCCGCCGAGAAATATGCCACTGGCGATTATCCGAACCAGCACCCGGGGGGCGCCGGACTGCCAGCGTGGACGCAGGCGAACCGCTCCATCGAGAACGCTGATGTGGTCGTTTGGTATACGATCGGCATGCACCACATTCCACGCCCCGAGGAATGGCCGGTGATGCCGGTTTCCTCCCTCGGGTTCAGTCTGAAGCCGCTGGGCTTCTTCGATCGCAACCCGGCTCTTGACGTCCCTCCGCCGATGTCCAGTCATTGCCATGGCTGTGCCATCACGTGATGGGGGAAGGGCTAGGTGTGGGTAACTGAATCTGACCAAGAGAGATCTTTCGTCGGGCAAATTATGGTAGATTGGAGACGTAAGTGTGTCTCTGACTGCCTGACGGCGTACATCGAGTCTACGTGTGAGGAAACCCCATGCTCGACGGCGACCGGATTCAACAAGCGGCTCGGTTCTTGTGGGAGGAGCATCGTGCTCAAAGACCCTTCGAGCCGATACCTGCAATCTCGGCTCCGCACACGGTTGACGAGGCCTATGCCATGCAGGAGGAGCTCCACTCGCTGATGACAGAGGTGCACGGCCCCGTGGCCGGGTATAAAATCGCG
>JBKPCR010000034.1:0-6894 GCA_046727435.1 bacterium
CTGGCTCCAGACGATTTTGTTACGCTCAACCAGGGCGCAGCGGACGCCTCCGGGAATGCCGCGGTGATCGCTGCCGGCACCGGCTTGGGCGAGGCAGGGCTCTACTGGGATGGCCAGCAGCATCTCCCGTTCGCAGGCGAGGGAGGCCATGCCAGCTTCGCGCCTAGCGATCCCTTGCAGATCGAGCTACTCCGCTTTCTCAGCCATGAATTCGGGCATGTCAGCTGGGAGCGGGTGCTGTCCGGCCCGGGCTTACATAATATCTATCGCTTTTTACGGGACACCGGCCGCGGTGAGGAGCCAGACTGGCTTTCATACAAGATGCAACAGGATGACCCATCGGCCGTCATCTCACAGGCAGCGCTCGCCGACACCAGTCCACTCTGCCGACAGGCCCTCGATTTATTCGTGGTACTGTATGGCGCCGAGGCGGGCAACCTGGCGGTGAAGCTCATGGCCACCGCCGGGGTCTATATCGGTGGCGGCATCGCCCCTAAAATTATCCGCAAACTCACCGACTCGACCTTCATGGCTGCGTTCGTGGACAAGGGGCGCCTCAAGCCGCTGCTACAGCAGATTCCGGTACGTATCATCATGAATGACAAGGTGGCATTGCAGGGCGCCGCTCGGTTCGCCACATTACGAGAGTCATGAAGAAGACGGGGAGGGCCTTACATGATTAAGTTCGCACCGTCGATCCTGGCGGCAGATTTCTGGCGACTCGGTGAACAGGTGAAAGCAGCGGAGGAGGCGGGCGCCAGCCGCTTTCATATCGATGTTATGGATGGGCGGTTCGTTCCGAACCTCAGCCTTGGCATGCCGATCGTAGAGGCGATGCGACGGGGTACTTCCCTACCCTTAGAGATGCACCTGATGATCCAAGAGCCCGAACGCTATGTGGAGGCGTTTATCCAGGCTGGCGCCGACACCGTCATCGTCCATCAAGAAGCCACACCGCATCTGCATCGCACCATCGAATTGATCAAGCACCACGCCAAGAAAGCCGGGGTAGGGCTCAACCCCTCGACGCCCACCGGAACGATCGAGGACATCCTCGCGGATATTGACCTGCTCTTGGTTATGACGGTCAATCCTGGTTTCGGCGGGCAACGTTTCATTCATAGCATGCTGCCGAAAATTCAACGGGCATACCACTTATTGCAACAGTGCAACGCGCACTGTGAGCTGGAGGTCGATGGCGGCGTCGACCTCCAGACCGCCCCACTAGCGGTGAAGGCTGGAGCGGATGTGTTAGTGGCCGGCACCGCCATTTTTGCCGATCGAGAGGGGCCGAAGGGGGGTCTGTTGCGCCTCATGCAGGCGATTCAGTAAATCAAGGGCCCACCTTCGACCACTAGACGCTTGGCACACCGCTTCGTCACCGCATCACGTGGTGAATCGAATGTACCGGTCTTCTTGGTCAGCATCCTCTTTCGAGTAGCTGACGGCATGCACCTGTTTGCCCATAGGGTCCTTTAAGGTGATCGTCCCACCCTTATTGCCGAGCTGCGCCCCATTTCCCGACAATACCACGCGGCGAGATTCACCAGCCGATAACAGCACGCCACGCAGGACGTCGGCCTTGTTGTTCTTGTCAACAATGCTCCAGCCGGTCAGGTCTACCGACGCTACCGTCGTGTTCCCGATCACGACGACCTCTTGACCAGGCTCGTCACCATCAGGGTTGACAAGAGCTCTTTCAATGTACACGGTCGGATGGGTGACAAGCGTTGGCCCGTCGTCGTCCGTCCCGAGAGAACCACCCGCCCGGATCGGCTGGGCACCCGGTAAGCGGTGCCCAGTGGCGTCGTCCGTTGGCAGCCACTGCGTGGCAAACCTGAGAAAGAGTCCGACGTATCGTGCTCCGAATTTCAGAATCAACCCTCCGTCCTGGAGCACGCCATTATCCTTCGCAAATGGACCAGGGTTTGGGTTGCCCTGGTTCATATGGATGTCGTGAACTCCCTGGACGGTGCGAAACTCGCGATCGATCGGCCGTGGGTTAGGTTGTTGGCCAGGCTCCGGGAATTTGGCTCCGAATGCGAACAGCTCGCCCCCCTGATCTCGCAGTTGCTTCAAGTAGGTGAGCAATACGTCTTGCAGATCATCGTCGGCGCCGGGGCCAGTATGCGGGATGGCCACTCCGTTCGGCCAGTCGAACAATGGCGCCCGGAAGTAGTCCAGGGCAGAGGCAGCCGAACGTGCGGCAGGTGGCAGTGGCGTGAACCCAGCCGCGATTTGTGGCAATGCGGCAATGATGGGGTTGTTCTGAAACGGGTCCACCCGATGAAAGATCAGGCGCGACTGGTCCGCCGACAAGACATTGACAGGCACGCGCCACGCCCGGTCATGACCATCGACCACCCGAATCTGCAGGTGCGGCATACTCAGATCATCTTCACGCTTGAAGACATCGACACGACCTCGCAACACTCCATAATCCAGCACGATTTTTCCCCTCCCGGCTCGATGCAGCCGTTGCATCATGCCAACCTCACCGATTGCGCCAGCACTTGAAGGGCCGCCATCCGCCCTCTTGGCTCTGGAGGCTCCCGCGTCAGCCATCAATCTGTCGCAACACCACGGCCTCACATGCCCCCATACATGTATTGCGTTTTGGTAATGGCTTCCGGTCGAGTCCAGTCCAGGTACTGCATACCCTCGAAGAAACGCTTGGCACCGGATGCCACGTCTGCAGAGAAGGCTTCCTTCTGAGCCTCATAGCGAAAAGACAGTTCGGCCGTGAGGACGCGGCCATTCTTGCCCTTTGACCAGAGGATCAATGCCACGTCCGCCGGAGTTGGAGAGGAGCGACCACCTCCATTGGGGAAGTGGACTTTCGGCCCAGTGAACACCTGTTCAAAGACATTCAGGCCACGAACCGGCGCCAGCGCTGTCTCAGGCGCGCATGTTAAGTTGTCGCACTGGAGAGCAAGAAGCCCAGGAAATAGCCTGGCTGCCGTCGATAGCAGTGTGGGGTAGTTCCCTCCGGCCAGTTTGTGGTGAGCGTCTAAGCTGACGGTGGTCGAGTGCGAGAAACGACTGATAAACGGCACACCGATGTCCTCCTCGAATTTCGACTTGGATTCCAGTCGCGGCTCTGAGCGTAGATCCATCCCCGCAGCGATGTAACGGTCTGCCGTGCGGCACTTCAGTGTGTATTCAGTCATGCCACTTTTGCGCTTCACGCGTCGACGTAGCAGTAGCCCGCTTTGACGCACCGTGAAATCCGGCGTATCGAGGAAAAGTATGGTGCGTTCCTTAGGATCCTCGGCATCAAACTTCCCGGCGAACCCCAGGCCGAGTGCCCGCGCCAAGTCGCCGGTTTCATCATGGATAGTGGACAGGGCGGCCTCTAGATCGACGCACAACGAGCTGTCAACGATGACCTTATACTCGCGGGACTTCACATGCATAGCGCTGACCCTCTGGGCTGTGTGTGATGGCTTTAACAGTATGGCCTCGCGGTCATGATCACGACAGCCGCCAGATGCGTTCAGAGCAACTCGACGTGTCTCCTAGGTGGAGCTCACAGCAAGTGCCATGCCCCTGGAGATAACATAGGATAAGACACCGCAATAGTATGATAAATTCGATTATCATCGGAGCTCAGACCAGGCGCGACTGTGTAGGATTACGCAGCTGGGATACCCCAGCCATCGGGAACGTCCGCAAGGGCTCGAAGGGTCTAGAGAAATCGACCATGGTTAGATTTGCATAGCCTGGTTAACGATATACAGCGGGAACCTTTGGAGGCATCGCAGTGTTATATGGAATGTCACGATGCATAGCTCATCCCATAGTAATGATCGTGGTCAGCCAATAGCCATCCGCCTCATACCATGGCAAATAGTTGTGCAAGGCCATTGAGCCATAAGCTGGGAGGTGCCCATGGAAATCGAACGACGCAAACGCATCATCATTCTGGGGGGTGGATTCGGCGGTCTATATGCCGCGTTGCGCCTGGAAAAAACGCTGGCGCGCGATCCGGAGGTGGAAATTCTCCTGGTCAATCGCGAAAACTTTTTCCTCTTCACACCGATGCTCCACGAAGTCGCTGCCAGCGACCTCGACCTCACACATATCGTCAACCCTGTCCGCAAGCTGCTGAAGCGTGTACAGTTCTTCGACGGCGATGTGGACGACATCGATCTCCCTGCGCGCAAAGTGGTCGTTTCACACGGCGCCGCACACCACTCACATGAGCTGGAATACGACCATCTGGTTATTGCGCTGGGTTCGATTACCAACTTTTTTAACCTGCCAGGGCTTCAAGAGCGGGCGTTGACCATGAAGGCCCTTGGTGACGCGATTTACCTGCGCAATAAGCTGATCTCACACCTCGAAGAGGCTGACTTCGAATGTTGCGCCCTCGAACGGCAGGAATTGCTGACCTTCGTGGTCGCTGGCGGCGGGTTCGCGGGAGTAGAAACCATCGCTTCCCTCAACGATTTCGTGCGCGAGGCGCTCAGATTCTATCCGAATCTGCGCGAGGAGATGCTGCGCGTGGTGCTGGTACATCCTGGTCCAGTAATCTTACCGGAGCTGGGGGAGAAACTCGGTGCCTACGCTCAGACGAAATTGGCTGCACGCAAGGTGGAAATTAGGATCAATACAAGAGTCACGGGAATTTCGGAGGGCAGGGTCGAGTTAAGTGATGGCAGCGTGATCCCCACCAAGACGCTGGTCTGGACCGCCGGAACCTCGCCGAATCCGCTGCTGGAGAAGCTGCCATGTCCGAAGGAGCGCGGCCGGTTGTTGGTCAATGAATTCCTTGAAGTGCCTGAGTGGCCTGGCGTGTGGGCGCTGGGAGATTGCGCCTTGGTGCCAGATCGACAGAGCGGCAAGTTCTGTCCCCCGACCGCGCAACATGCCCTGCGCGAGGGCAAAGTTCTGGCGGAGAATCTCATGGCGACGATCCGTGGCGGTCGGAAGAAGCCGTTCGTGTTCACCACAATCGGACAATTAGCGACTATAGGCCGGCGAACCGGGGTGGCGAACATCATGGGGGTCAATTTTTCTGGCTTTCTGGCCTGGTGGCTGTGGCGGACGATTTATCTCAGCAAATTGCCGCGCTTCGAGAAGAAGGTGCGTGTGGCCCTAGATTGGACCTTGGACCTCCTCTTCTCCAAGGATCTCGTACAGTTCGTCACCCTCCGAGCACCAACGATGTCGCGGCCAGAACATGGCAGTCGCCCTGCCGATCGCACCCGTGCCAACAGCATCGAGAGCGAGGTTGTCGCCAAATAGACAGCAGGGTTACGCCGACACCAAGGGCCACATCGGTCCGTCGAATGATCAGATACCCGCGTGCGGATCGATGGACGCTCACGCGGGCGTGTGCTCAACCGCAGGAGCCCAGCAGTCTTGAAGCGGCGCTGCCAGTGATCGACGACGTGGGGATCAATCGCCAGCAGTCTGGCGACTCGCCGGGGGCGAAAGCCGACCTCGAGCGGTTCAATGATGGGCGAAGGGACTGCTCGCCTTTGAGAATCGGGCGAATGGCCTCATAACGGGCTAAGGCTTCAGGAGACACTACGGTGTCACGGACGAAGAGGGGGAGTTGCAGCGCACGGGCCGAGTCGCGAGGCATCGATTCTTCCTCTACCAGCAGCGATCCATCCAGGGAATTTCTGAATACCCTATGGGCTGATCCGTCAGAGGGCTGCTCTCTCGAATTTTTGCAACATTAAACGTCCAAATCCATGGAGCAGATGCGCACACACACCAGGCCTTCACACTCAAGATAGAGTTTTCGGTCGGTTCTGAACTTCTCCTATCCGGCTGACCGCTCGCGCCATTCCCGTATTGCCTTGGCGTGCTTCGGGTAATGGCTGTATGTATCGAGCCGTAGGCGACGCCGGAAGCGCGTCTCCCGCGTGAATGGCTCTTCAGGCGCGCATTGGACGTAGGCGATGAGCCGGCGGTGGGTTTCCTTCTGTTGCCTCAGGACGTCGGCGAGCGAAAGGCCTCGTGTCTGTTCCGTCATCTGCGCATTGAAGGCATCGATGCCGCCGTATTGTAGAGAGTACCGCGGTGGCCGGCCTCCCGTGAGGATGAGCGGCAGATGTTTCAGCGCCTCTTCCTCCCACCACGTCACGTGCGCGATAAGATCCCTCACCGACCAATGGCCCGTGACGCCAGGTTCCGTCAGCTGCGCGTCTGATAAACCGGCGTACGACTCCTTGAATGCCGTCCATGCCTTGTCAAGTTGTTTTAGAAGCTGTTGTCTATTCATGGTTCTGGGTTTGCCGACCTCCAATCGATGACAGCCGGCGATGACGCGCACGCGCGTAGATGATCACCCTCGGCCAGCACCAACGATGCCGTCTGTTTGCCAACGATGTCCATCCCGGCGGCAAGCATTATCCGCGCGTCCGCTCGAATCGCCGATGCGCTCGATACGCTTCCTTGCTGCGCCTACCGCAGCTCGACATCGGCCAGGCTGTCAAACAGAGTCATGGCCATGCGATCACTCTCACGGCGCGTCGTGGAAAATGATGCCGACCGTATGACGGTGTCCCGAACGGACGCGGCTGACGCCGTGCCGTAGATTCACGCAATACACGCCGCGAGTGCCCTGTACGGGGCGATTCTGAACTGCGAATACCACGCCGTCCCCCTGGCGAAGCGGCACAACGATCGGCCGTGACTGCATACGCGGCCGCTGCTCCGTCATCACGAACTCGCCACCGGTAAAGTCTTTGTTGGGTTCAGACAACAGAATGGCGAGCTGGAGAGGGAACACATGCTCGCCATAGAGGTCCTGGTGCAGGCAGTTATAATCATCAGTCCCATACTGGAGCAGAAGCGGCGTCGGCCTGACTTGGCCGGCCTGATGGCAACGCTCGATGAAGTCCGCATGCTTCTCTGGGTAGCGAACATCAATACCCA
>JBKPCR010000035.1:0-3693 GCA_046727435.1 bacterium
CTCGGTTGGTGGGCGTCCATATGATCAAGCATTGACCGCCTCATTGTCGCGCACATGACCCTTAATTAGTCGGACGCAGTCGAAGGGGAAGAGCGCTGTCTGGCCGTGCCGAGGGCAGTGTCTGTTTCGATCTGACGCAGCTGGGCACCCAGGTTACGAACCTCCCCGTTCAGCATCGCTGGTCCTATGGCAAAGGCGGCGACGGCCAGCCCACCAACGGCAATGGCGAGAGGGGCGGTGATGAGATTTGCCAGGGCACCCGCCACCATCCCACCCAGAGGCATAATGTTATGCGTCATCCCATAGAAACCCATGACCCGTCCGCGCATGTTGTCTGGGACCAGCATCTGGAGGGAGTTTTGGATCGAGGTATTGTAGGTAATATTGCAGATACCAATGACAAACATGATGGCCAGCGCCAGCTCGAACGAACCAACGAACGCAGAGGTCAGCCCCAATGTGGCTATAGACAACCCACTCATGATACCGCCGCCGATGATACGTGATCCCCTGGACCCCACGTCGCTCCTGGCGCTCAACCAAAGAGTCGTAAGTAACGATCCCACTCCCCCCATGCCCATCAGCAGTCCCTGACCTTTGGCACCGACTTGCAAGATGTCCACGGCTAGCACCGGCATCAGTGTGATATAGGCTAGGCCGAAGAAGCTATAAAAGAAAGTCATGCCAATGAGAAAAGAGAAGATTGAGTTCTGCCTGATGAACTTCAGACCTTCCAGAATATCATGGGCTGCCCTGCCCTGTGCTCCCCTCGTCATCCGCGGGACCCTGAGGTTATACATGACAATCGCCATGGTGAGAAACCCCAAGCCAGCCAGGTAGAAGGCCATTGCGGTCCCGGCCCAGGCAATTACGAAGCCAGCCGCCGCGGGCGCGATGATGCGTGTCCCCTGCCAGATGCTGGAGTTCAACGCCACTGCGCTGAGCATAACCCGGCGGTCAATTAGATGCGGATACAGAACTTGACGGGCTGGTTGGTCGAAGGCTTCCACTGCCCCAGCGCAAAAGGCAATGACCAGGATGTGCCAGACCTGGACGGCATCGAGGAGGGTGAGCGTCGCCAGCAAGAAGATAAGGCCGGCCGTGAGGCTCTGTGTGGTGATAATCAAGCGGCGTGGGTCGATCCTGTCGGCAAAGACCCCGCCAAAAAGGTTGAGGCAAATGGCCGGGATACCACTGGCGATACCCATATATCCCAGGGCCACGGGGGAAGCTGTGAGTTGGTAGATCAACCAGTACTGGCCGAAGCGTAACATTTGGAAGCCGCTCACCGAGGCCAGGAGGCCCAACCAGAACACCCGATAAGCCGGGTAGTGCAGGGCAGGAGGTAAACTGAGCGGTATCCGGCTGAATGTCTTCTTAGCCCACGACTTCGCCATGTCAACGACCTCACCCACCAGTACCTTCGGTTACTTACGTTCACACGGAAAAGCTAGACTGCTACCAGTATAACACGGCCTAATACTTCGAGATTTACTCTGATGGCCGGGGGAGACGGCGGCAGGACGCTCACCAGGCAGCAAACTCAGAGAGAGCCAAATGTGTGAAGACCACCGGCTTCCGGCGTGAATTGTCGTTGAGCATCGATCGCGACCAGATCAATCAGACTTTGTGGTTGAGGACTGTCACGTCCAGCTCGGTGGTCTCGGCCGACCACAACAAGTACAATCCTAGGCTGGAGAACCGACGGCTATGGGCTCCCCATAAGCTAAATTACACCACATAAGCTTCATACACATGATCTGCTGTCACAAATCCCCCGCGCTATGCGCTCCCCCCTTGTCAAAGGGGCGCAGGGGGGATTCTGCCAGCGACAGCAAACGCAAGCGTAGCAATGTCATGTGTTCCTATTTAGATAAAGCGAATGCCATACAGGATCGCTACGGACTGGATAAAAATGATGCCGACGTCTATCGCCTCCACCCTGGTGGCAAGGGCCGGCTATGGCTAGAGATCATTAGCATAGGGGGTTAGTTCCGGCAGTTCATGCACATTGCCGAGATAATTTGGGAGCAGTGGAGGGAGATCGGATGAGTTCTTCAATCTGCGAGCGGATGCGATCTACCCGACGCGCCTCGTCAGCTGGCCGCGTGAGACGATTGGTCGCGAGGTACACGGCGGCGTATCTGACGACTATGAGCTCGCGATTGGACGAACAGACTTTGAGGAGCCGAAGACGAATGTTCGGGAGCTGGCCCAGGCGCAGGCGTGTACCGAGGTCCGCCTGGAAGAGCTAGCCGAGGCACAACAGCGTACAGAACTGCGCGTGGTGCCTACGGGAAAAGGCCCAGGCGCATCCACTGTTGCCGTGCCGTAACCTGTGCCATGCTGTTCATCTCCAAGCATGCCACCGTTACCCTGCCGACCGGGGTGCAGCCCACCATCTCTCCACTCATCGTTGCAACTTGTAAGTGATCCTCCCACCGGTCTTCCCGTGGGTGGAACAGACGGACCACGGAGGCCCAGGAAAAAGCACGCGCGGGGGGACCAAGACCTCATCCCCACGGGCGTGTCCAAGGCGGTCTCAGGGACTATTCACGAGGGAGGTGACAGGCCAGGTGACAGACGTGAGATGGGCACCACCAGGCGAGCATGAGGATCAACTCTCGTGTACGATGGAGGCAGTATGAATGCTACAACCAGTGCAAACAGCAGTAGGCAAGGTTCTCCAAAATGGTCAGTCCAGCATGCTTTTCAGCAATGATATGATCGATCTGGAAGGGCAGCGTTGTGGAAGTGTCGGGCAGATGGCAGTACTCGCAGAGGCCGCCGGCCCATTGTCGGATGTGTTGCTGCAGGGAGCGCGGGATCGCTATGGCGACTCAAGAGGCGGCTTGCTTGAGCACCAATCGAGCCCTGGAATGCAGCAGGTCCAAAAAATGTCCCACCAGAAGATAACTCTGCAGTTCTTGTTGTTCAGCCTCGGTCAGCATACCGTGGCGATTCTTCTCAGCTAGGGCGTTCATCCGGTCAATGTCCACCTGGTCGAACTTCAATTGCAGCATGGACCGAGCTGCTTCGGGAGTGAAGCTCGAACCATGTGCTTCCAGGACACGACTGAGGATAGCCGTTCCACTATTGTCAGCTGCCATGGTGTCTGGGCTCATAAACGCCTCTCTGAGGTGATACCTCCCTTGCTAGCAGCATAAGGTTTACCTATCCTCGGAACCAACGTGTCCGCACTGTTTTAACGTAACCAAAGGAAGCGAAAGACTCCCTTCTGCTCGATCGCATCAAATTCATGATGATCGGTGGTGATCAGGGGGGACATGCAAACGTTCCGCCAGTGCCAGAGCAAAGGCATCGGCAAAGGAGACGCGCTCCGCAACTTTTACGACACCGACCCTTTGGATGAAGGCATCATCGGCATCGCGACGGAGTGCAAGCGGCAGCGCTAAGGCGTTTGCCCAAGCAGTCTGGGCGGCTGCGAGCCCGTCGTCACGGAAAAAGTCGTAGTACACCTCTCCGAGATTGCAGACGTGCATCGCCAGGAAGGTGTTGGGACGCTCAATGATCTCTTTGAGCACCTCAGCCCCGGCCTCTTGACGCAAGTAGGCAATGACCGCGCAAGCGTCCAGACAATGGGTGGGGGCTATGATGTCCACCGGCGCTCTTCTTTGGCCTTTTCTTCCTGTTTGCGCTGGGCAAAAGCCTCACTGCTGGTGTGGGTATGGC
>JBKPCR010000036.1:0-6361 GCA_046727435.1 bacterium
AGCCGACGGGCGGAATCGAACCGCCGACCTACTGATTACGAATCAGTTGCTCTGCCGGCTGAGCTACGTCGGCTCCACGTCTGAATTCGAGAACTTACATGGTGGGCGAGATTATCCATTTCGGGACTAATGTTCATCTCACTCGTAGCTTGCCGCAGGTCAGCCCCATTGACCGCGTATACCGTTTCAACATGCCCATGGTTTATGCCCTGTGACGGCGACGATGTGCAACATCCCGGCTTGCCTAGCGTTCGTTATAAAGGCATTCCATCAGGTGCGAAAGACGGCGTTGGCTCGGCTCGCTTTATGGGATGCCCTCAAACATATATGCGGGATGCTGCTCGCCTGATAACCACGCCAACCGTGTCAAGGTGAGCTTTCCCTGCGACCACTTACATGGGATTGACGAAAACTCCTGAGCGATTTAGGTATCTTGTACTGGATTTCGGCAGAGTTGTCAATGCCTGATTCAGCGGCATGACCCGGCCCTCAGCCATGTTTGTGTCGCCGGACTTGAGCCCAATGTGAGCAGACTAGCGGTACGCCTGCTCCCAGCATGGGGAGGGAATTTCCTGCCTCTCCTTGGTTGTTGAGCGACGCTCTTGATGATCCTCCAGCTGCGCATCATCTGCTGCTTTCTGGCGGCTTCCAACGTCTCCAAGTGCCATCGGAGGTGCATCCGCGCCCCGGTAGCATCTGAGCGGCGTGGTGCCTCGGCACGACATGCGGGGTTTTCCATGAGTCTGGCCTATTGGAGCTCGGTGCGTTTGGCCAACTCCGGTGTCAATCGGACCGTGTAAAAATTGACCTGGGGACCAGCTGCGTGGCTGGCATTGCCCCGCATGTCTGGGCACGGTGGTGGCCACTGTGCTCGGCTGACTGGCAGCGAAGTTAGCCAGCCGCATAACGGCTGGCAAAGGACTCATCACCCCAACCTCTATGGGCTGAAGGCAAACGGGACTCGGGCAACAGGCTCGATAATCGTTCCCGTTCCCGGCTCGGTGAAGACGGCCAGCCAGCGATAGTCGCCCACCGGTTCCCCGCCAGTCAACATATAGCGGAATGGCTCCCCCATGAACGGGGGCCACTGTCCAGCTGACGATGAGGGGACGGACCTCCGGCGTCAGCCCACCATCTGCTTGCAGGAACCGCCGGGTCTAATTGGGCAATTGCAGCGCTACATAGAGGTCGACGACCTGCGGCGTGGAGCCAGGGGTGGTCGCCGTCGTCGGGGTCATCGTAGTTCCCCTCCTGAAAAGAGTCTCATTCACGCTCAGCCATAAGGCCGGTGAGGTAAAGGTGATGACTGCGGCCGGCCCCGACCTGGTTCCCACCGCCCCCAGTGGCGTTAACCGCCCGGTGGTAACGTCAATCCGATATTTTGACAAGCTGCCGGAGCTCCAATTGGCGGCATAGGCGAACTGGCCGGTGGGGTCGACCGTCACCGATTGGGGGTCATGTCCAGTCGCCGTGTTTCCGAGCAGAATCAGCCTCCCGTCTGCCGCGAGCTTGTAGGTCGACAGAGTGTCGTCACCGCTATTCTCCACATAGGCGAAGCGCCCCGTGGGGTCGACCGCTAACGAGACCGCGCTGTTCCCTGCCCCTACGACCCCTATCGACGTCAGCATTCCATTGGCCGCAATGCTGTACATCGACATCTGGCGGTAGCCGCGATGCGCCACATAGGCGAAGCGCCCCGTCGGGTCGGTCGCCACCGCAGTCGGTAACGATCCGGCCGCTACGGTCGCGCGTCGCGTCAGCGCCCCGCTGATGGGATCAACGCTGATAATCGATAAGCCGTCCGCGTAGAGCTCCTCATTGGCATGAAGATTCGCCACATAGATGAACTGGCTGGTGGGGTGGAGGGCCACCGAGACCGGCGATGCCCCTCCGGTCCTGAGCGTCCCCACGTGGGTCATCTCACCCATGAGATCAATGGCATACCGCCACAGGGTGTAGGAGGTCGTCGACGGACTGCCCCCTCCCTGACCTTCCGTCACATAGGCAAATCGGCCGTTGAGATGGACCTTGATGTCGGCAGGGTCCGCCCCCGTCTGCACGTTTTTGAGCAGCGTCAGTAACCCAGTGGTGGGGTTCATCGCGTAGACGGAGACATTGTAGGAGTCTTCGTTCAACGCATAGAAGAGTCGGCCGGACGGCCAGCGGCTGATCAATGCTGCACACCTCTGGTCAGACTCACTTATATCGCTAGGGTGGAGGCCACGAAGGGGTGGTCTGTTAGCCGGGAGCGGGGAGACATCAGCCCATGAGCTATAGATAGACATTGACAAGCTGGAGCTCTTCGCACTATCTTGCATATTATCTTCCCGTATCCTTTGCTCAGGTGGTGCTGTCGATGTCAGCCATCGCCTCACAGGTCATGTTGCCTCTGGTCTTCCTGCTTCTGATGAACCTCGTGGGGTGTACGGCGCCGACCTATCTCACGGTGCCGCCTGCAGATCTTGCGGATCAACAGTATCACGGCTTGTCTCCTAGTGTCCCGACCCAGGCCATCGTGCGCGATCAACATCTCGGTCAATTACAGGCCGAAATGCGCTACCAAGAAGAGGTATTGTTCCGAGCCGAGGAGAATCGCCTGCAGGCCTGTCGCACACCTGAAGCCACGCAAGTGGATTCGGTAGCCTATCAGCGCTGCCAACTCAAAGATCAGATATACGAACAACTCAAAGCCGAGGCCGCGATGGCCAGGGATCGCTATCTTCGGGCGGTGAGCGGTCGTGGTGGCCCCAGTCGTTAGCTCCCCCATGTTTACTCCATGATCCCTGCAAAGATTGCCCGCCACGAACGATGTGCTGAGTATCCCGTCCCCAGCGCGGTTCCCCACAGATGCCCGTGAAATCTACAGATTGTCATAGCAAATAACTTGACAATTACACACTCATGTATTATGTTTATTCGCGGTCTGCCAGAGCATCGCCGAATGGACGCGGGGGAAAACACATGGGAGAGCGGGTCCAGTCGCTCAGTCAGGTGGTTTTACAGACGGCCTGTACGGTCGCGAATGCGGTCGGGGCACAGGCGTTCTTCTTATGTTCCGACTCTGCCAAGCATGTGGCGCTGATTGAGCCCCTGCTCGAGAAGACCACCATCGTACTAGTGACCAGGAACCCGGATAACCTTGATGAAGACTGGCCGCACGTGAAACACCTCATCCAGATGCCGAATATCGATCTCAGCCGCATCGGGCAGATCAAGCTCGCTGTGTTAATGGGGCTCTCCGCCGGTATTGTGTGCGGCAAAGATCGCATCGTATGCGTCTCGGGGCTACCCCGTCTGCGTCATTTGGATAATATTCTTGTGCTCGATCTGGGAAGGGAGTTCGCGCTGCTGACGACCAATAAAGGCACCAATGGCACCAATATGGTCGGTTCGGTGCGGCCGGAAGTGTTTGAAGGGGTGTTAAACCTCGCCATTGAATTGGCCAATCAGGGACGTGAAGGGAAGCCGGTGGGCACGATCTTCGCCCTTGGCGATCATGAGAGGGTGTTACAGCTGTCGCGCCAGCTCGTGATGAACCCATTTCATGGTTATCCCGAGGAAGACCGCAATATCCTGGACCCCAATTTGCGCGAAACGATCCGCGAATTCTCGGCGATCGACGGGGCGTTCGTGATCCGCGATGATGGGGTGGTCATGGCCGCTGGGCGACATCTGAATGCCGCCCTGGAAGAGGGGGAACTGCCCCGAGGATTAGGTAGTCGGCATGTCGCAGGAGCCGGCATTACCGCCGTGACCGACGCCGTGGCCATTGCCATCTCGGAATCGGACGGGACGGTACGGATTTTCAAGCAGGGCTCCATCTTTATGGAAATCGAAAAGGCCTCACGGTCGGCGGGCATCTAGTCCAGTAGCAAGGAGCGTTGGATGGCGTGCTGTAAGCGGCGGGTTGGGGTACGATGAGCAGTCACCCCTAATTATCATCGTCTCATCACTGACGGCTGGGATCGACGCGATCGCGTGAGAACCTGTCGTAGGGGAACGATAGAGGAGGTAACGGTTCATGGCAACAAAGATCATCGGTATCGACTTGGGCACCACAAACTCGGTGGTGGCGATCATGGAGGGCGGGGAGCCCAAAGTCATCATCAATGAGGAAGGCAGTCGTTTAACCCCCTCAGTGGTCGCGTTTACCAAGGAAGGGGAAGTACTGGTTGGGCAGGTGGCGAAACGGCAGGCGATCATCAACCCTGAAAATACCATCTACTCCATCAAGCGCTTCATGGGCCGTCGATGGGATGAGGTACAGGACGAGCTGAAGCTGGTTCCCTATAAAGTGGTGCGCGGGTCTAACGACGCCGTGCGTGTGGTGGTACGCGACAAAGAGTACACGCCGCAGCAGATCTCGGCGTTTATCCTGCAGAAGCTGAAGAAGGCGGCGGAGAATTATCTGGGCGAGTCGGTCAGTGAAGCTGTCATTACCGTGCCGGCTTATTTCAATGATTCGCAGCGCCAAGCGACCAAAGAGGCGGGTGAGATCGCGGGCCTGAACGTGCGCCGGATCATCAATGAACCGACAGCGTCGGCATTGGCGTATGGGCTTGATAAGAAAAAAGATGAGGTGGTGTCGGTCTACGACTTCGGGGGTGGGACCTTCGATATCTCCATTCTCGAGGTCGCCGACAAAGTGGTCGAGGTCAAGGCCACGGCTGGTGATACCCATTTGGGCGGGGATGACCTGGACCAGCGCGTCATCGACTGGTTGGTGGCAGAGTTCAAAAAAGATCAAGGCATCGATCTGTCCAAAGACAAGATGGCGATGCAACGCCTCAAGGAAGCCGCTGAGAAGGCCAAGATCGAGCTCTCGTCCACTCTGGAGACAGAGATCAATCTGCCCTTCATCACGGCGGACGCCAGCGGCCCCAAGCATCTCAGCATGAAATTGACGCGGGGCCGCTTCGAGCAGATGGTCGCCGACCTGATCGATCGCACCAAAGGTCCGTGTCTCCAAGCGCTGAAAGACAGCGGCTTGAGCACTGAGCAGATCGATGAGGCGGTGCTGGTGGGTGGGTCAACCCGGGTGCCGAAGGTGCATGAGCTGGTAAAACAGCTGTTTGCCCGTGAGCCCCATCAGGGGGTGAATCCGGATGAGGTGGTGGCGCTCGGCGCCGCTGTGCAAGCCGGCGTGTTAGCCGGTGACGTGAAGGACATCCTGTTGCTCGATGTCACACCGCTGTCGCTAGGGATCGAGACGTTGGGTGGCGTGATGACCACCCTGATCGCGCGCAACACGACCATCCCGACCCGCAAATCTGAAGTCTTCACCACGGCGGCCGATGGCCAGACCAGTGTCGAGATCCATGTGATGCAAGGGGAACGGCCGATGGCGCGTGATAACCGTACCCTCGGGCGTTTCCATCTGGTGGGTATCCCCCCCGCACCACGGGGTGTACCCCAGGTGGAGGTGACCTTTGACATCGATGCCAATGGCATTTTGCATGTCTCGGCACGTGATCAAGGCACGGGGAAAGAGCAGGCCATCACGATTACGGCGTCCACGGGGCTTACGAAAGACGAAATCGACCGCATGGTGAAAGAGTCTGAAGCCCACGCCGCTGAGGATGCCAGGCGGCGAGAAGACATCGAGCTGCGCAACAAGCTCGACGCGGACGTGTATGCGACGGAAAAACTGCTCAGCGAGAACCGCGATAAACTCGGTAATACCGAGATCGAGCCGGTCGAAGCCGCCCTGAAGGAGGCGAAAAGCGCCTTGGAGGAGGGCCAGGCCGAACGGATTAAGGCGGCCACAGACCAGTTGCAAAAGGCGTCTTTCCGTTTGGGTGAGCTGATGTATCAGCGGACCCAGAGCGCGCAGACACCCACGGACGGCGACGCACAAAATGCCGGACCAAGCTCCGGAGGCCAGGCGCGTAGCGGACGAGACGATGTCGTGGATGCGGAGTTCGAAGAGACCGATAAATCGGATCGCCGCTAACGCCACTCCGACCCTGCGGGCGCTCGGTAGTCACGGCGCGCTCGCGGGGGAAGAGGAGAAAGCAAAGCCCAAGCGGGTCCAGATGGAAGTGCAGGCGCACAAACCTGGCAGTCGACAGGTTACAATGAGCCGCGGGGTGGTGGTCCCAGAAGACGGGGCCACCGCGCAGAAGTAGGCCGGGAATGTAGGGCTGAGGACAGATTATGGCGATCGGATCAACGACAAAGCGCGATTATTATGAAATACTAGGGGTCAAGCGCTCGGCCGCGGAAAAGGAAATCAAAAAGGCCTATCGCCGACTGGCTCGCGAGCATCACCCCGACCTGAACCCAGGGAATAAGGAGGCCGAGCGCCGTTTCAAGGAGATCTCGGAAGCCTATCATGTCCTCAGTAATGCCGAACTCCGGA
>JBKPCR010000037.1:0-12960 GCA_046727435.1 bacterium
AAGGTAGCCTAACCAGGGCATGGAGCCGACGCGGTAACCCGCGCGGCTCATGCCTGAGCGTGTGTGCCGTGCATGCCGTCATGCTTGGGGGTGAAAGTCCCCTGTCCAGGTATTCGTGGAGCCGAAGGACAAGGGAAGCGCAAGGGCGTCACCGTGAGGTGGGGTCTGAAGGACGCGTGGAACGAAGGTGTGGGGCGAGGGACACGAACCGGATATGAGGTGTGGTACAGTCGGGACGAGCGGGCACGCGACCGTGAAGTCCTCCATCCACAGTGGGCTGTGCTTGATACATCCGGCGTCTATGCACCGACGGTATGGCAGCTGACCGCGGGAGATCTGCGGGGTGTCCGGATAAGGACTGAGGGCGGAGGAATCCTCCCTGACCGCCCTGCAGAAGTCAGCAGAGGGCATCGTAGGCACGCCGGAGCGTGCTGAAGGCCTGAACGGTAGAGAGGAGTGGCGGCCTGGGATGGAGCAGCGAGATGGCATCCGGCGAGGGGCCGGGCGGTGCCAGGCCCCTGGGATGAACGCGCGGCTGGCACGCTGGGAGACGAGGCTCCGGTTGGGGTGTACTTCACCCTGATGGTATCTGCCGAATCGCCGGAGACGTGACCCGTCTGTCCGGTGGTGTGGGCGGGGGAGGCCGTGAGGCCCCTCCCTATCGCGATTAGGCCTATCGAGGAGTGAAACAGGTTTGCCGAGGCCGCAGAGCAGAGGAGAGCGAGATGCCTAATGTCTTCATGAGCTATTCGTCGGGTGACTCAGCTTTTGCGGAGGTGGCGGCCATGCAGCTACGAGAACGAGGGATCCACGTTTGGCTTGATCACGGCAGTCTGCATCCCGGTGAAGATTGGAGAAAGGGAATTGACGACGGAATCTCATCCGCAGATGCACTAATTGCGGTGTTGAGTCCAAAGTCATTAGCATCACCGCATGTCACCTATGAGTGGGCTTCTGCTCTGGAGAAAGGTAGAAGAGTCATTCCCGTTCTTATCGAGCGCACCGAGTTGCATCCGCGACTAGAAGCTCTTCAGTATCTCGACTTTACTGATCCTGAAACGAGGCCATGGCAGTTACTCCTCGACGAGATCGCTCGCCAAGACGAGTCTTACCTCGGCATCTTCTCCTTAGGCTTTCCACCTTTATACAACTCTGATCTTGACCGAGCCTGCGAACTTTGGCTGGTTGGGGTATCTCTAGAAAACACGGTTCCGAGGCTGTCTAGGAAGCTCAAGGGCAATCTTGCGAATGGTAAGAAGTTGCGCGTATTGCTTGCCAAATCTTTACCTTCTAACGGACAGGCGCTGAACCCGGCGGTCGCTTGCGCGCCCTTTGGTTAGCCCCTATCCGTTAGGCGGTAGAATGTGCTGGCGTGCCTTATACTTGGGGTGGCTGATTGTCAAAGCGAATGGGGTGAGTGATGACAAACAGACACAAGAGAGCACCGAACATGTGGATCTACTCGCCTCCGAAGTCGTCTAAGCCCAAAGTTCCCGGTGACCTGAAAGCCGAGTTCACCGAGAAAGCCGAACGATTGCTGAAAGAATGGCGTCCTAAGTACATCAAGCTTCCGCCACCAGAATACCAGTTCAATTACATCGTCGAGCTCTATGGCAAATGGTTCCGTAGCTACTTCTATTTCTGCGCCAAATACGCCTGCCCTGGTCCAACGGCCGTCTCGCCGTTTTTTGAGGTGCGCTTCACGCGGCTGGAGTACGTGGGCAACAGGCAGTTCAATTTATCGTTTATGCGCCATACAGGCCAATGGGTCGAGACGGAGCAGGGCTTGACAGTTGACGAATGCATAAGCTCAATCAGGGAGGACAGTTTCTATCAGCCCTGAGGGTGCATAAGTTACGGCTCTAGCTTATACTACAGTGGTAATCATACCACTAATAACTCAGCCAATGTTCCCCGACGTATAGAGGGCTCACACGTCGCAAGGCTTTGATGCCAGCGGCGCGACTGTGACCAAGCCGGGGCATCGCAAACGGTCCGCTGGGATCCTGGCTTGCTGACAACGAGTGGGGTCGTTGGTCCACTCCGCCGGCAGAGAGCGCTCGCGGTCCAGCAAGGCATGGCCGCGCCAGCTCGCATAGCCCACAAAGACCCCGATCTGTCAATTGTCAATGCGCCTGGTGGTCCCGCTGTATTGGCGAGTCATACCGGCCGAATAAAGTCTTCTTTCAGACACCCGGTCTCGTCGATCACCAGCACCGCCGCCGCGTCCCCCAGATGCTGGACGATAGTGCGGCGCAGCTCATCACACACGGCCTCAGGGTCCCACAGCCCTCGGCGCAGCAGATGCTGCATACCATAGGGCGTTGCGTCGCCACTCACGTCGGCCAACTGCCAGCTGTTCTTGCGCTCGGCCAGACCCAGCAGCCCGCGCCGATACGCCAACGCCCGCTGCCGGGGCTCGGACCGCTCAACATAGTGCGCCAGAGGGCGCTCGATATCACTTAGTGCTCCGTTTCACAATTAACGCACAGGTTGCGAGAGCTGGCAAGCTGATGCATTGCGGAAAGAACGCCAAGTCAACCTGGTCATCATTTGTGAAACGGAGCACTTAGGTAGGCGGCTCCCCCCCCGGGCTGCTGGGAGAGCCTGGCCCAAGGGGGCCAGCGGATCGTGCTCTCATCGGCATCCGGCTTCCTCCCTCCATGCATGCACGAGAAATTATGATACCATGGCAGAGGCTTAATTGCCACTGTAGTACTAGGCAGCGAGTCAGTATGAGAGAACCGGTGATGCAGCGAAGTGCTACGGTTTGTGGCGCGTCGGGGCATCCCTCGTCGGCATCAGGTGAGCTAGCAACCGTCGTTCTACGGGAGGTCCCGGTGGTGGTCAAGGTCATGAAATCATCTGTGCACTGCCGCGTCCGTCGACGCCTTGACAGCCCGAGCCAGCAGATGGTATGGTGGCAAAGGAATTAACGGCTCCGAGCAGACATCATCGCGAGCGTGGGCTACTTCGCCAAAGCAGCAGAGCTCAGAGGATCGGCGCGACCATGGCTGAGGCCCCGGTAGTAGCAGGGGAACGAAAGCTCATGACGGAGGTGGCGGCGAAAGAACTGCCAGGAGCGCAAGAGATCCCGGTTGTGCCTACCACTCTGGCGCGATCATTGAGTGAAGCGGTCCGCTTGGCGAAAGCTCTGGGACTGCCGGTCGCACTCAAGATCGTCTCCCCGGATGTCATGCACAAAAGCGAGGTTGGGGGGTGCAACGGCAGTTGACCAGCCTTGCGCAGGTGAGGAAGGCCTATGGGGAAATCCTCACCACGGTGAGGGCCCGCGTTCCCGCGGTCGTTATCGAAGGTGTCTCTGTACAACCCATGGCCAAAACAGGGATCGACGTGGTGGCAGGGCTCACTCATGACCGCACCTTTGGGCCCGTGGTCATGTTCGGATTGGGTGGCGTTTTCGTTACGGTGCTCAACGATCTGGCGTTTCGCGTGGTACCCCTACGCCCCAGGGATGGGCGCGCCATGATTCGGGGGGTCCGCGGTTTTCCCTCATTGCATGGCTTCCGAGGTACACCACCGGTCGATCTCGGTGCGCTGGAGGACATTTTGTCAAAGCTCTCGTCCCTGGCTGAACAGCGTTCGGAGTTGCATGAGATCGACCTGAACTCTGTCTTCGCCTATCCGGCGGGGTGTTGACCGTCGATGCACGGATCCTCCTCGTTTGAAGTGCATCGATGCCTCGGCAACTATGAAGCCAGGGCGGATACAGCGACGGGACCTCGGGCGGTAGTCCTGCCGGCCGCTTTAGCATTTGACAGAGGACAGCTCCACGACGTGATATCGCAAAGGAGGTTTTCGATCATGGCAAAGGCCATAGAGGTTACTGACAGCACGTTTGAGCAGGAAGTCTTGCAATCGACGCAACCGGTCTTGGTCGACTTTTGGGCGGTGTGGTGTGGTCCATGCCGTGCCGTTGCGCCCGTCGTTGAGGAGATTGCCGGCGACTATGAGGGCAAGCTCAAAGTGATGAAGCTGGACGTCGACAATAATCCCCGCACGGCTGTGGCGTATGGCGTCCAAAGTATCCCAACCCTGTTGGTGTTCAAGAGCGGTAAGGAGGCCGAACGTATCATTGGGGCCGTGCCGAAAAAGGTGATCGTCGATAAGCTCCAGAGCGTGATGTCCTAAGGCTATGATGGGTGACATACCGGTCGCTGAAAAGCTCATAGGACGTTTCGCGGACGCGGTGCAGGAGGTCTCTGAGGCTCATGGAGAGGTGACGCTGGTCGTCAGCCGTGAGCAGATCGTAGATATCTGTCGATGGTTAAAAGACGATCCAGATTTCCGATACGATCTGCTCATGGACATGGCGGGGATGGATTATCTCGGGCGTGAACCGCGCTTTGAGGTGGTCTATCATCTGTACTCCGTTCCCCATAATCGCCGCTTGCGGCTGAAAGTGCGGGTGGCTGAGAGCGACCTCGTCGTCCCCTCGGTGACCTCCGTCTGGAGCACTGCAAATTGGCACGAGCGTGAGGCCTTCGATATGCTGGGGATCCGATTTGCGGATCATCCGGACTTGCGGCGCATTTACATGCCGGATGATTACCCCGGACACCCGCTCCGTAAGGATTTCCCGACGTTCGGCCCAGAGGTTGAGGTCGACCCTCGGGACAATGTGCGCACGTTGCAGCAGCCGCCGCCGCCGTTTATCAGTAAGCTGTGGCGAAAAGGGGACATCCGAGGGAAGAGCCAGAGCTGAGGATGAGTATATGCCGACGGTGAAGATCGATGATCGCGATATCACGGTGGGGGCAGGGACGAACCTCATCCAGGCTGCCGAACAGCTGGGAATCGAGATCCCATATTTTTGCTATCATCCGAAGCTGCAGGTGGAAGCCAACTGCCGCATGTGCCTGGTGAAGGTGGAGAAGATTCCCAAACCAGTGCCCGCCTGCTCGACGGTTGTGACCGATGGTATGGTGGTCGCCACCAACACCCCCGAGATCGAGAAGGCCCGGAAAGGCGTGCTGGAGTTTATCCTGATCAACCACCCCTTGGATTGCCCGATCTGCGATCAAGCCGGCGAGTGTGTGTTGCAGGAGTACACCCACGATTACGGCCCTGGTGAGAGTCGATTCATCGAAGAAAAGGTCCACAAGCCAAAGAAGGTGCCGCTTGGCCCCCATGTCCTTTTCGACACCGAGCGTTGCATCGTCTGTACCCGCTGTGTCCGGTTCTGCCGTGATGTCGTGGGCGAGGAGGAGCTGGGGATCTTCCATCGTGGGGACCGGCAAATCATCGACGTCTTCCCCGGCCAGGAGCTGCGCAACAAATACTCTGCCAACGTTGTCGACATCTGTCCGGTTGGCGCGCTGACCGCCCGGGAGTTCCGGTTCCGTGCTCGTGTCTGGTTTTTACAGCCTACCGAGAGTATCTGCACCGGCTGTAGCAACGGCTGCAATATTTGGGTGGATGTCTACCAGAATAAGATTCAACGCCTGCGGCCGCGCATTAATGACGACGTCAACGAGCATTGGATGTGTGATGCCGGCCGCTTCGGCTTCGAGTATGTGAATCGCGCTGACCGCCTCAAAACCCCACTGGTACGGCACGGTGAGCAGTTCGCTCCGGCCTCATGGGATGAGGCACTGCACTGGTGCGGCGAAGCTTTGCAAGGACTAAAGCAGGCATACGGCCCTGGGGCACTGGCGGGCATTGGATCCACGAAGTTGACCAACGAAGAGCTTTTTCTATTCCGGCGCCTGATGCGCGACATCATCGGCTCACCTCATCTCGATGTTCCACCGCCACCCGAAGGCGATGAAGACAATTTCCTCATTCGGCGGGATAAAGCGCCGAGCGCGCGTGGTGTCGCCGACCTCGACTGCCAGCCAGGGCCGGGCGGGCTCGATCTCTGGGGCATTCGCGAGGGCATCCGGGCAGGTACGATCAAGGGTCTCTATGTTGTGCAAGAGGACCTCGCAGAAGATCCTGCGTGGCGTGAGGCGCTGAGCCAACTCGACTTCCTGGTGGTGCAGGACATCCTCCCGACCGAGACCACCAAGCTGGCGCATGTGGTGTTGCCTGGTGTCAGCTTTGCTGAAAAGGAGGGGACGATCACCAATTATCGACGGCGAGTGCAACGCATCCGCCGGGCCCTGAAGCCCTTCGGGCTCAGCAAACCGGACTGGGAGATCTTCTGTATGCTCGCCGACAGTCTCGGCGCCTCGTGGCCCTTCACTTCCGCTGCGATGGTCACAGAAGAGATCGGGCGGGAGATCGCGGCGTACACCGGGATCACCTATGAAAAAGTGGGGAGCTCGGGGATCGCGATCGAGTAACCGGCACAAAGGTCACACATGACGCTGGCGGGGCTGTTGATCACGCTGCTCAAAATCGCCGTTGTCTTCAACGCCGTGATGGCTGTGGTGACCTTGTTAGTGTGGGTCGAACGCCGCGTCAGCGCTTTCATTCAAGACCGCCTGGGGCCCAATCGGGTGGGTCCGTATGGTCTGCTACAGCCCCTTGCGGACGCCATCAAATTTATCCACAAGGAAGATCTGATCCCTGGACAAGTGGACCGGCGGGTCTTCATCATCGCGCCGGCTCTCTCCCTCATCCCCGCCTTGATCACTTTCGCGGTGATTCCCTTTGGCGGCACACTTAGCATCCTCGGGTGGGAGATCCCGCTGGTCATCACCGATGTCAACATCGGCGTGCTCTACATTCTGGCCCTCTCCTCTCTGGGTGTGTACGGCATTGTGTTGGCCGGGTGGTCGTCGAATAATAAGTATTCGCTGCTGGGTGGCTTACGCTCGTCGGCGCAGATGATCAGCTACGAGCTGGCGCTGGGGCTGTCCATCGTCGGTGTGCTGCTGCTCACCGGCTCGCTGAGTCTGCGAGAGATAGTCTACGCCCAGTATGGCCTGTGGAATGTGGTGAAGCAGCCACTGGGCTTTTTCATTTTCCTGGTGGCGGTGTTCGCCGAAACCAACCGGCTGCCGTTTGACCTCCCGGAGGCCGAGACCGAGCTGGTCGCGGGCTATCATACTGAGTACGCGGGCATGAAGTTCGCTATGTTCTTTATGGCCGAATATGCCAATATGGTCACCGCCTCGGCCTTGGTCGTGACGCTCTTCTTCGGGGGTTGGATGATCCCCTTTGTCTCCACACTCGGACCCTCGCCGTGGTGGCTCAGCATCCTGGAGATCCTTACCTTTGCCATCAAAGTTGCCGTCCTCCTCTTCCTCTTCGTTTGGGTGCGTTGGACCATCCCGCGCTTCCGCTACGACCAACTGATGATGTTGGGCTGGAAGGTGCTACTGCCGCTAGCCCTGCTCAATATCTTCGTGACAGCTGGAATCGTGGCCCTGACATAAAGCCCTCCAAGGAGGTTCATGCGACAATGTCTGGTGAGGGAATCGAAACCGCAGCAGGTTTAGACCTGTCGCACGATGCGAGGCAAGGTGTCGAACTGATAGGCATGATCGGCGTGCAGCCGGAGACACGGATGCCGGGAGCTAGAACGGGGGTGATTGGTGGCAGTGTGGACCCCCAGTACCTACGCCGGTTTGCCCAGGCCCACGAAGAGTCGGGCTTTGACACGGTGCTGATCGGGTACGCCTCCACGGCAGCCGAAGGTTTCACCGTGGCTGGATATGCTGCGGCAGCGACTGAGCGTTTGCGGTTCCTCATTGCCCACCGCCCAGGCTTTGTGGCCCCGACGCTCGCCGCCCGGACGGCGGCCACCCTGGATCACTTGACGGGTGGCCGCATCGCCCTGCACATCATCTCTGGTGGGAACGACGCTGAGCAACAGCGTGATGGCGATTGGTTGGACCATGATGCCCGCTATCGACGCACCGACGAGTATCTCGATGTAGTGCGTCGGGTGTGGACCAGCGACAGACCATTTGATTACGAGGGCGAGTTCTACCGCGTGTGTAACGCCTTCTCAGACGTCAAACCGCTGCAGCAACCTTATGTCCCCCTCTATTTTGGGGGTGCCTCAGAGGCTGCCCTAGCTGCAGGGGCGAAGCACTGTGACGTCTATGCCTTCTGGGGTGAGCCGGTGGCGGCGGTGAAAGAACGTATCGCGGCCGTACGCACCGCGGCGCGCCCGTATGGCCGCAATCCACGCTTCAGTGTGTCGGTTAGGCCCATTCTCGGGGCCACAGAAGCGGAGGCCTGGGAGCGGGCACACACCATCCTGGCGCAGGTCCAAACGAGCGGCCCCTCAACGCCTATTGCAAGGCAGCCGAAAGCCGTAGGATCACAGCGACTCCTCGCCTTTGCGGCACAAAGCGATGTGCATGACAAGCGCCTTTGGATGCCGATCGCCTCAGCAACGGGCGCGGCCGGCAATACGTCAGCCCTGGTCGGCACACCGGAGCAAGTGTGTGAAGCACTCCTCGCCTACTTCGATGCAGGCGTCTCCACGCTGCTGATCCGCGGCTTCAATCCGCTCCATGATGCCATGGAATACGGACGTGAGCTGATCCCCCTGGTACGAGCCCAAGTGGCACGCCGAATGGAGCAGCACCGAACCAAATTCACGGCACTCAGTAGAAAGTAACCTGCTTCAGCGCATCCTCTTCATGCTCCCTCTCGCCTGAGAGGGAGTGACAGCGGCAGATCCTGCCTCAGATCGCCCCCACGTCGCAGACTGCCTTGAACCCGATGCTGCACCAGCCGGACTCAGTTCCCGGTAACTTCCCGCGCCGATTGGCCATATCGAGGTATGGCAACGATTCGCCTGAAAATGGGCCACTTCTGGTCCGAACCTTCAGGCAAGCGCCTCCCATATGGCCTTGGCCGTTCGTGACGCTTCGGTCGATTGGCCGGCGGCAGGGCGAACGACCACCATGTCGCTGCACGTCCATCGGTGGGCCGCGTGGGTCCATCACGGCGGCGATAGGCCACATCAGGCGAGGGGAAGAGACGGTAGACATGGGCCTCAAACTCTGGGCTGGCCATCACGGCGTCCTCGGGCGTCGTCAGCTGCCCAGCCAGATCGTCCATCCACCACGCCAGGCCCCCCGCATCCGGCTCACGGGCCAAGAGGCCCCGATACAATACCGTCACGTGGTCGGCGAGCGTGCGGGGCACGCTCAGGTATTCCAGACTGTTGAAGAAGAACTCCACGGCGTCCTGGAGGGCACACCAGGTGACGATGTCGGCCGTCCACCAGACTACCTCATCCCAACTGGGGACCCGCTTGAGGACCTGCTGATACAGGCGGCCGACCAGGAGCGTCACCGCCCCCAGGTCCTGGCAGTCGGGTACCAGGTGCTGGAACTCTGGCGAGTCGATAAACTCCGGCAGCAGCATGTTAAAGTGATCCAGGACCGCCTGCACCCACCAGTCCAACTCCGCTGGCGCCGGGTCCCGCCCCAGTATGGCTTGATAGAGGGCCTCCACATACTGCCAGGGATTGACAGGGCGCTGGCGAAATTCCGGTCCGTCGAAGACCACATGCAGCATCCCACGCACGGTGTCTGGGGTCGGCTCGGTGGCCAACAGGTCAACCCAGTAGGCCACCTCCGAAGCACTGGGCTGGCGTGCGAAGGCCGCCAGATAGACGTCGGTCACAAAGGTCTCCAATTGGGCAAGGTAGGGTTCAGGATCGGCGGCAGGACAACCCAGCGCCTCATAGCGCGCCAGCAGATTGTCGGTGGCGTCCCTGGCCGAAAACGAGCCGGCCGCCACCAGTTTTCCGTCCGGCTGCTGGAGCAGGGCACTGGGTAATTCACTACTCCCGGCGTGGGTGATCACGAGGCCTCCCGCACCAAAGGTGGGATTCAGGCGGCCATCGGGCAGGTAGCGCGCCAGGATCGTATTGCTGATGCGCAGTGCCAGAGAAATGGGCGAATCTATCGAGATCGCGCTGAACTGGCCAATTCCTCACGGAGGTTCGAAGGAGCTCTTGCACGAGGGCTAGAACCTCGTTCGGCTCCCGCCGCATGAGCGTACCGTAACCCAATATGTTAAGTACACCAAAGGCAGCGGGTGCGGATTCCATATTCGGAATGAACTCCCTTGCGAGTCGACGTAGATTTCGGGGCCATCTAACCCCGCAGCGCTCCCAACTCGGAACGCTGGTCGGGTTGCCCGCCTAGACATCATGACTTCCGGGAGGGTAGGCTGACCCCCGGTTCACACCGCGGGTTCGCATACCTGTTGTGGTCAAGGAAAAACGGACACTGAGTTAAGCTACTTTCGCTAATAACTCATAGTCATGAGGGCTAACATAGCCTAAATATGAGTGCAACCGCTTGCTGTTATAGAACATCTCGATGTAATCGATTACGTCAGATCGCGCATCCTGTCGGGTCATATAATGACGCAGATCTGTCCGTTCGCGTTTCAAACTGCCAAAGAATCGCTCGGCCACCGCATTGTCCAAGCACTCGTCCGTGCGACTCATACTACAACGAAGGCCGTAGGTCGCCAGCAGGCGTTGGTAGTCGTGACAGGCATATTGACTTCCACGATCGGAATGGTGCAGGAGCCCCGTCGTGGGACCCCGGCGCCCCAGCGCCATCCGGAGTGCCTCTTGCACTAGGGCGGAATTGATGTGGGAACTCATAGCCCAGCCCACCACCTTCCGCGAATACAAATCTAGTAGCACGGCGACGTATAGCCACCCCTCCGCGGTCCAGACATAGGTCATATCCCCGGCCCAGACGTGATTGGGTTTTTCGACCTCAAACTGCCGCGCCAAGAGATTCGGCGCGACCGTATAGTGATGCTGACTGTCGGTGGTGACCGGTCCCCGACGGGTCCGACGCCGCACCGCGAGGCCCGCATCCTGCATCAAACGCCTGGCCTTCGCCCGTCCCACAGCAAAGCCCTGGGCTTGCAGTTGCTTGGCCATCCGCCGACTCCCATAACTCTGCCCCGTCTCCGCATGAATCGCTTTGACCCACGCCAGCAGGGCTACCTCGTCTCGATCGATCCGGGGGGCAGCTTGCTGTTGGGCATACGCGTAAAATCCGCTGCGACTCCCGTCCAATACCTCACATAAGACCGCAGTTGGCCAGGTCTCCCGGTGATGGAGGATAAAGGCATATCTCATCTCGACTCGCTGGCAAAAAAGCCCAAGGCTTTTTTTAAAATGTCGCGCTCTATTCGCAAGCGCATGTTTTCTTCCCGCAATCGGTGGAGTTCTTCCTGCGCGAGCGACACTCGGCCGTTGCCTGGAAAGGCGGCGTGCTCTTCCTCCACGAGCTCACGTTTCCAGCGCTGGAGCATATTGGGATTGAGCCCGAGATTCCGGGCCGCTTCGGCCAGCGCATATCCCTGCTCCGTTACCAGATGGATAGCTTCTCGTTTGAATTCCGCGGTATAGGTACGGCGTTTGTCTGGCATCATCGGACACCTCCCCTCGCTATCTTACCACTCTTATTCAGGTGTCCGTTTCCATTAAACCACAACAACCATACGCCAGAGCCGCATCATGCATCGCACCATGCACGCTCCACCACGAACTCGGAGGTCAACCATGCGTTACTCTAGCACACTCTATGTCGGGCTGGATGTGCACAAAGAATCCATCGCTGTCGCGTCTGCCAGTGAGGCGCGCGACAGCGACATTGACAAGCCTATCCGCACCCTGACCTCGAAAGCGCAACAGCTCGACTTCGTCTACGCAGCTCGGTCCTGCGGGTACTGGCTCTAGCGCTATCTCAGCCGCAAGCAACTGCGGTGCTGGGTCGTGGCCCCCTCACTGGTCCCGAAGAAAGCGGGCGACCGCGTCAAAACCGATCGACGCGATGCGACCCAGCTCGCCCGGCTCATGCGTTCCGGCGATTTGACCGCGGTCGATGTCCCAACGGTCGAGGACGAGGCGATCCGTGACCTCGCCCGCGCGCGTGAGGAGGCGATCCGGGATCGCCAGGCCGCCAAGCACCGGTTGAAGGCCGTCCTGCGGCGCCAGGATATCCGGAATGAGGGCCGTGCCACGTGGGGGCCGGCCCATCTGCGCTGGCTGACGGAAGTGGTCTGTCCGACGCCCGCCCAGCAGATCGTCTTCCAGGAGTATGTCCGGGCCGTTGCTGAACATGACGAACGACTCCAGCGCCTGGAGACTGCACTCCGAAGCAGGTCCAGGCTTGGCGCCTGCACCCGGTCGTCCAGGCGCTCTAGGCCATGCGCGGCGTCCAGTTCACCGTGGCCGTCACTCTCAGCGCTGAACTCGGCGACCTCACTCGTTTCGACAACTCCCGACAGCTCATGAGTTATCTGGGCCTCACCCCCAGTGAGTACTCCAGTGGCGAACGCCGCCGTCAAGGCACCTTCACCAAAGCCGGCAACACGTTCGCCCGCCGAGCCCTCATCGAGGGGGCTTGGTCCTACCGTTATCCGGCCAAGGTCAGCCGCCATCTCCAATTGCGATTGGAGGAGTGACCTAAGGCCATCCAGGACATCAGTTGGAAAGCTCAGGTACGCTTGTGCAGGCGTTTCCGACAACTCACCGCACGTGGGAAGCATGCCAACCAGGTCGTGGTAGCTATCGCCCGGGAAATGGCCGCCTTCGTCTGGGCCATCGCGCGTGAGGTGCAAATCGCTCGCTAAACCCCGTATTCAGGAGGCACGCTCTGACCATCGGATGGGAGGCAGCCGCGGTTTGGCGCAATCCTCGTCAGCGTGAAGCGGCTGCAAGAAACCCGCGTGCCTAGATCGAGGCAGGCGCCCGACGGCTACAAGTCAGGTGGTACCCAACCCACGGATATCAGCATGATCAACCGTCGCGATTACTGGCTCCCTCTCTTCCGATGATCAGCGTATAAAAAATGAAAATGGACACTCTACGCGCTCCCTAAATAAATCCTTGACATCGGAAGTCATATCAACGCTCCCGGTGAGCGGCGGCCCACAGGGACGGAGCCACGCATGGGCACAGAGCCTGCGCTGTGGGCCGTCCGCTCCCCTGGGTGGTTAGGTGGGGGCTCTGGAAGGGACACCGGCCTTCCCCACTACCATCCCCTGCTC
>JBKPCR010000038.1:0-9528 GCA_046727435.1 bacterium
GTCAGGCGCAACCTTGGCTTGATGCTCATACCCCTGAGCCAGGTGGCAGCCGGGGCACCCCATGGTTTGAAAGAGGTTCTGTCCGTGGGCCACGGTCGAGGCAAACTGTAGCGCTGGTAACTCCGGCTGATGGCATTTCCGACATTGGGATTGAATCCAGGTATCGGTGAGGAGGGGCTCGGCCAGACGTGGGGTCTGGTCGAAAAGATGCAGTTCCCCGTGCGCTGTAGGCACGGTGAGGGCTACCCCCTGTCCCGCATGGCAGATGGTACAGCCGAACTTCTCGACGGCGTGATGCGCCGACAAGATGTCGCGATGCGGATGCGTAGCATACGGCTGCCCAGTGCCCTCGAAGCCGGCGCGATCGATGCCCATATGGCAGGTTTGACAACGTTCGACGCGCATGAGCGGCTCGTTGAAGTTGGTATAGTTCAGTCCGGTAAGGACGACTTGCTCGATCTCAGGGGGCTTGGGCACCCTAAGACCGGGCAATATCGGCCGCATGATTTTATCCATGCGCTCGCGTATGCGTTGATAGTCCGAAAGCCGGATGCGGCGTTCCTCTTCAAGCTCGTAGAGCGGGGCGTAGGCCGCTTTGATTTCAGCCTGCAGCGTATCCATGCTGGCTCTAAGCTCAGCGATCGGACCTTCCAGGGTAGCTATATGCTGTTCAAGTTGGTCGACCCTAGCCTTATAGCGTGCCGCGGTGTCCAAACCCCCCTCACGCTCAGCCTTCTTGTATTCATAGTACTCGGCGTCCAAGCGGCTCTTGGCAAATTGTTGCTCCTGCAAGACGTCGGCGAGACGATTTCTGACGCCCGCCAGCTCCTCGAGAGCTTTACGGTACTGTGTATGGCCCTCCAGGGTGGCTTGGGCTTGCTGAATCTTGGTCGCCAGCTCCCCCTGGGTGGGCAGCAGGGCTTCTTCCTTGGCCTGCAGATCAGCCCGCAATTGGTCGTATTCCAACTCATAGAAGGTGGTCTGATAGTATTTCCATGGCCGGCGCACAAACGTCTCGTCCACCACGGTGTAGAACGAGGCGATAACGAGGATTATGCTCAGCACAAAGAATGTTCGGCTCAGCGAGCGTTCTTCATCCGGTTGGTAATCTTGAGCCATGGAATATCACGTTCCCTATGGTGTTAGGCCAGCGCCGTTAGAGGTTGAACCAGGGAGTGACCCAGACGTATTTGATGTTGAAGGCGAGCCGTAAAATCATCTTCAATGGTAGCAGCATCATCGTAAGAAACAGGACCGCTTTTACCCCGAAGCGCACCCAACCTTCCGCAGCGATCTTGCTCTTACGTGCCAGGTAAAATAAACCGGCGCCCACCAGGTAGTATCCGCCCACAAACAAGGCCCCGAAAATGAACGCCCCCAGCGCCGAGCGGATGCCTAAGATGGCGTGCAGATCGACGTTGGTGAGCGCCGCGACTTTATGCGGATCCCACTCATGCCACGGCCAGAATAAGTTCCAGCCGGGACCGCGGAAGAATACCCCCAAAATGATCAACGCCACCCAGAGCACCAGAAATCCGAACAGGTATACTAGGATGGCGAAACGTCGCTCCCGGAAGGTGTAGTATCCGGTGCTGCGAGTATTCACGTCGATGAATGGGATCGCCATCAGGCCCACGATGATCAACGTCGGTAGGACGACCCCCGCAAACCATGGGTCGAAGTAGACGAGCATCTCCTGCAACCCGAGGAAGTACCAGGGGGCTTTCGAGGGATTGGGGGTCTTCGTTGGGTTAGCGATTTCTTCGAGCGGCGCATCGATGCCAAAGGACCAGACGGTCAGAAATGCCATCAAGGCAATCGTGCACAAGAACTCATTCCTGGTCAAATAGGGCCAGGTGTAGATTTTATCATCTGCAGCTCTCACGGGCTTGGGCGGCAACTGAGGGTTCGCAGGAGCAGCGCGTGGCGCCCCTCTCTCAGGCGTCGGCTGGGCCTCTTCTGCCATCGTGGCATCTCCTCACCGGCTAGTCTTCTCTTGAGATATCCCGCATCTAAGTCTTACATGGCGCTATCGAGGGCAGCCGTTCTCACCAGCAGTCATGTGTCGGCGCAGCCCTGTCCTCTATAAGGGGCGATGCATTTGCGTCAGCCCGTGTGGCTGCCGACTATAGCGGGCCAGAGATACCGCCGTCTTTGCGTACACGCCAAAAATGCACCATCATCAGGGCACCAGCGAAGAGGGGCAAGAAGATGCAGTGCAGCACATAAAAGCGCAGCAACGTCGCCGAACCGACGATCCGCCCTCCGAGCAGGAACGCGCGTGCGTCATAGCGTGGATCAACTCCGAGCGCCTCTGCGAACGGCCCCTCGTGCCCAAGCAGCGGTGTCGCCCGCGCCATGTTCGTCCCCACTGTCACGGCCCACATGGCGAGCTGATCCCACGGCAGGAGATATCCCGTGAAGCTGAGGAGGAGGGTCAACACAAGCAACAAGACCCCGATCGTCCAATTGAACTCGCGCGGTGGTTTGTAGGAGCCGGTGAGAAACACGCGCAACATGTGGAGCCATACGGTGATCACCATGGCGTGGGCGGCCCAACGATGCATGTTGCGCACGAACATCCCGAACGGCACGTCGAATTCCAGGTATTTCATGTCTAGATAGGCATACTCACCCACTGGCCGATAGTAGAACATCAGGATGACACCGGTGAAGGTGAGCACCAGAAAGAGCAGGAAGGAAATTCCTCCCATACACCAGGTGAAGCGAATGCGTACCCCGTGACGTGGGAGCTTGGCTGGGTGGAGATGGAACCAGATATTGCCCAACACCATGAGCAGGCGATTACGCGGGGTGTCGTCGTAGTCATGGCGGAAGATCGATTTCCACAGGAGAGAACGCACAACCGCTCGCGACATCTCATCGGATAACTTGGCGACGCGCTCTTTCAGGCTCGGTGGCTGTCCGTTACCGTCGCCTCCCGAGCCGCGAGTTGACGGCGTTTGTGTGCCTCGTTGCCCACTCGTCCCCACTATCGCACCCCCTCAAGGTCAGATCGTTCCATGATGGGTCTCTGCGTCTGCCTGATCGCTGTGATCCCCAGCCCTGACGTCAGGATCATGTCCGCTTGCTGATCTCGGGTTGAATTTCCGGGCTGGCCGCTGGTAGCAAGGCGAAGCGTTGCAGGAGTTCGCGGAAACGCACCCCATTGATCAGCTCAATCGGCCCACCCACCGCCGCCGTGCCAGCCTCATCCGAGAAGAAGCCATTAGTAATAAGCACCCCCTTCGAGGCGCCCTCGCCCTTGACGGCATCTATCAGGGTCAGGACCTGCACAGCCTCAACCACTTCCCCTGCCTGCAGAAGTTCGCCGTGTACGACGTATTGTCCGCCAACGATCGGTGCCGAATTCACCGCCATCACTTCGAGTTGTCGGCTACCGGCCGTGGTCGAACGCTCGACCTCTAAGCCCAGCTCCTGCAATAGTCGGCCGCACAACCATTCAAAACGTTCGAGGGTGAGGGTCAGTGGCAGGGGCGCCTGTCCATCCCCGAATCCCGCTTCTTGCTGCTCCTGCGACACAGGCGCCGGAACTTTCTTCATCGCGAAGATCACCACAAACCCCAGGATGATCGCGACCACGATGGTGATGAACATGGGCGTGCTCCTTGTCCGGCAGACGACTAGCGCGACAGCCGCACGCGCACGCTATTTAATCATTTCGCTATAGATATCATCCTTCTTCCCCTGCTCAATCAGCTTGTCGTGCTTCAGGGCCTGGCGAAATGCGACCCACAGACAGAAAATCACGGCCAGGAGCATCCCCACGATTGGCAGGTTATCGGGTTTGGTGAGAATCTCCCAAAAATGTTCCATCGCTGCAGCCCTTTCCGACTTCAGCATTGATCCGGTCCAGCTCTTGGAGCCCCTCCGAAAGCGTGCCCAAACATAATTGACCCCGACTGTTCTTGTCAAGGATTTTTTCCGGCGTCAGGGAGCTCCAGAAGACCGACGAAAGCGGGCTGACAGAGGTGTAGCGCGCGCTGAAAAGTACAGCTGCGGGCTTCACCCGAGGTAATGGCGCATGACTGTCGCGGTATCGGCGGGGAGCGGTGCCGATTCTGGGCGGGGGGTTTTGTGCTATAATAGGTTTCAGATAGCCATGACCCGCGCCAGAGGCAGCGCGGGTCATGGCCAGGAGGAACTTCCCCTAATGCTCGGTGAGGATCGTATGGAGAAAGAGCCCACGAAGACCAATGTCGATCGCATGTGGAAGTTTGCGCGCACGTTTGCGGACAAGAGCGGCACTTCCTTCCATCCGAATTCGGAGGTGACGGAGGTAGTCGTCAAAGGCTTGGCGCTGCATCAGGACGAGCTCGGAAAACCTCTTTGTCCGTGCAATTTCTATCCCGATAAGGCGGAGGAAGCCAAGAAACGACGCTGGATCTGCGCCTGTGACGAGATGCAGGCCTATAAATACTGCCACTGTCTCTTGTTCGTGCGCGAGGATGGCCTTCCCATCACAGAGTACCTCCCCGAAGACCACGAAGGTCGCCAGATCTACGGCCTCGTCAAGGATCCGACACCCGACAGGGGCCGAGCGTTGCGTCACAAAGCTGGAACGCCGACGGAGGAATAGCTATCCTGGGGGTATGCGGAGCGGTGCGACTCTTGCGGAGGGTGACCACCGCGCTTTTGATTCTCACGACAATGATCATCGCAATGGCTGCCGTCCTGTTTGCCACTAAGGACTGACTGGTAGCGCCAGGCTTTCGCGTGGGCATCGCCGAGTATAATGCTCGCGTGCATTCCAGGTTGACGGTTCACGACGTCTCCCTCAATCTGCTGACCCGCACGGCGACAGTACGTGGGGTCAGCATCGCCGAGCGCGGATAGTCGTCGCTTGAAGTACCCATCTAGGTCGAACGCGTCAGCGCCAAAGTCTGGCTGTGGCCGATCATTCGGCGGCGGGTTGTCCTCGACGAAGTCGCGGTCTCGGGGGTGACCGTGCGGTCTGGAGATTGATGGCCAAAATCAGGTGAACCTCGACGCACGCTTTCCTCAGGTTACAGACGATCCGAACAAGCCTCCCCACTGGAACGTCAGTATCCACCAGTTCAGTGTTCTCAGGCAAGTCGAGGTCAGCCACGTGAGTGCCTTGACCGTGGAGACCGTGAGGTCAACCTGGTGAAGCATGCACCATTGGTGTAGTGAACTGACGGCATGGAAATGGCCGATGCACGCCGTCAGACTGGGAGCTCTGATGAGCTGCGGGATGTTGCCTGCGGCGAACCGGTTGGCGCCGTGTTGGTGGAAAAGATCGTCGCGGTCCTCAATGGTGAGAGTCTCAACTTGCAGGACTTTGAAGACTGTTTGCCTCTTACCGCAATTTATAGATCTAATTGGTCTTATATTGATCTTATTTTGCTACGACAAGAAGCCATATGCACGCGCATCATCCCGGTGGATGAAGCGGAGGTGAGCGATACCTCAGTGAGTTGGACCAGCGGGCAGAACGGGATCAAGCGTTGGTAAGGGTCGTACATGAGCGGGGATATTACGAGATGAGGTGTGCACCTAGCGGCGCCACCAGCTCATCATGCGCACCTGCATTGATCGGCGGGTGCAATAGTTCAGATCGTACAGTATTATTAGGACCATCAACCGATGATTGGAGCACCCTTGGATGGAGCGATACGGGAGCGGATTCAGCGGTTATTGGCCGAACGCCAGGTCAATGTTCGATTGACCTCATTGCTCGAAGCACTCCACAAGAAAAGGAACCTCGAGTTCCCACCGTGAACTCAGAGCTTTCCATGTTCACCCCTTTGCCTGGCCTGGCCACTGGGGAGCAGGTGTATCGTAGCACAGGTACCTACTCGATCCTCCCGAAATCCTCCGGTTTCAGATTCTCGATCCAATCGCGAACGGATTGCACGTCCTCAGCCGGCTTGTCCTCGGTCAAGTCGATACTCTTGGCCTCGCGAATGACTTTTTCGGCGACAAAGATCGGGGCCTTCACGCGTAAGGCCAGGGCGATGGCATCGCTCGGACGTGAGTCGATCGCCACCTCAGTTCCATTCACTGCCAAGAAAATGACCGCGTAAAACGTGTTGTCGCGCAGGTCGTTAACGACGATCCGCGACACCTTTGCCTTGAGGCCTTCGAGGATATTGCGGATGAGGTCGTGCGTCATGGGACGGGGCGTCGTGATCCGTTCCATCTCCATCGCGATGGCGTTGGCCTCATTGGCGCCGATCCATATCGGTAAGGCTCGATTCCCTTCGACATCTTTCAGGATGACAATCGGCATATTCGTCAATGGATCGAGCGTCAGACCCTTGACTACCATTTGTAACACGGCTCAGTCCTCCCCTCCGCGGTCACTTTGGTCAGTGCAGACCTTGCCTTCGAGGCTGTGTGCCCCCACCTGTTCGATACGTACCGTTACGAGGGAGCCAGTCAAGGACGGATGACCAACGAAGTTCACGGGACGGTTTTGTCGCGTGCGGCCAGTGAGCTGCACGCTCCCTTTTTTACTAGGCCCCTCCACCAATACTTCTTCGCATCGTCCGATCCGAGCCCGATTGCGGCAAAGCTGAATGGCTTCCTGGACTGCGAGCAATGCGGTGAAGCGCTCGCTTTTCACGGCCTCCGAAACCTGGTCGTCAAACGTTGCCGCGCGCGTTCCAGGACGTGGTGAGTATTTGAACAGGTACATCGAATCGAACTCGACGGCTTGGACAAGCTGCACAGTCTGCGCGAAATCGTCGTCTGACTCTCCGGGAAAACCGACGATCAGGTCGGTTGAGAGGGCGACATCGGGTACCAGCGCGCGTAATCGTTCAACCTGGACCAAGTAGTCATCACGGGTGTAACCACGGTGCATACGCCTGAGAGTGACACTCGATCCAGATTGTACGGGCAGATGAATGTATTCACACACCTTGTCCAAAGTTCCCACAGTCTTCATGAGTTTTTCCGAGAAGTCACGAGGATGGGATGTGATGAAGCGAATGCGCTCAATCCCATGAATCGGATTGAGCATTTCCAGGAGGTCTGCCAGGTCCTTCCCCTCCGGAGAGCGTTTGCCATAGGAGTCGATATTCTGACCCAGCAGCGTCACTTCTTTATAGCCCTGGTCCGCAAGCGCTTGCACTTCGTGGACAATCGCCGCAGTCGGACGGCTCTGTTCGCGTCCTCGCGTGTATGGCACGACACAGAACGTACAGAACTTATCGCACCCCTGCATCACGGTTACCCATGCCTGGCAAGGGTTGTCACGCTGGATCGGAAACAGTTGTTCGTCCCATAGCGGATTATCGGCGAGATCGCTGAGCTGGTGGCGACGGGTCTGGATGCCCGTCAAGAGTGCAGGGAGTTTGGGAATGTTTTGCGGCCCAAATACTAGGTCGACGTACGGTGCACGCTGGAGGATGTTCTCCCCCTCTTGTTGCGCCACACAGCCGCAGACACCGACGATGAGGTCAGGGTTATCGCGTTTGAGCCACTTGAGCTGACCGAGCTGGCTGTAGACCTTTTGCTCGGCCTTATCGCGAATGCTACAGGTGTTCAGTAGAATCAGGTCAGCACCGCGCGTTTGGCCCGTGATCTCATAGCCAAGACCAACAAGGATGCCTGCCATGCGCTCGGATTCATACTTATTCATCTGGCAGCCATAGGTGATAACTACCGCGCGTTTCGGCTCCATGCGTAGCCTGTCGAGTGACTCGCCCAAGATCGCCAAAGTCAAGAAAATCCGCGACGGTCGCGGCATGCACAGCGCTTAAATATAGCGAGACGCCTGGGGGTTGTCAAGGGAAGCAGCCTGGTGACGTGGGCACTTAGAGCCTATCGCTGTAGGCCTGGCTGTAGACATGTGATATCGGCACAGCTCCAATGCCAACACCCCAGGAGGTAGCTGGCAAGGAAGATGCCCCTGCCCCGTGGCAACCATCTGCTACAGCCCTAGCAACGCGCGCGAGATCACCGCTTTGGCGCGGTAAGGAGGACCGCCAACATAGGAAAATCGGGCATCGACGGCGGCGCTGACCAACATCGCTGCATCGATGGGATCCAGGTCCAACTTGTACATGAGCAGCCGCGCCATCTCGTTCACGGCCATATGGGAGGCGGCTTCCATAGTGTCGCCCTCGCCGGTCGTCATGACAGCATCTTGGGTGACGACCACTGGGCGGTCGACTTGCAACACCGTCGAAACGTCACAGCGCAGCGTGACCTCCGCGCCCATCTCGACCGCGGAGCTCGCGCTCTCGCCGTCGCCCATGGCAGCATGCACATCTTCGATGGTCAGGAGGGCTCCCTCCTCGAACACTGGCAGAAGAACCTTGGCACCAGGACCGATGGCGATGTTACTCATCGCTCCCCCGAAGGGGCCCACGCTATTGCAGGACTTGGGCTCGCCGCCTGGTGCGACGCCCATACGGCCGATCATCGGGGCATACGGGAGGGCGATCTTGTCATTGAACCAGACGCGCTCCCCGTTGATTTGCACTTTCCTCCGGCGCCATTCATCGACGCGATTCTTCAACATCGCGCGTCCTGGAGTGGCCACAATCCAGCCATAGCCCAAACTCGGGGTGATGTCGAGCACCTCGATTGAGAGCGTGTCCCCCGGCTCTGTGCCCCCGACATATACCGGGCCCGTCATGGACATCAATAGATCCAACGGCGCATCATCTGGGCTGGTATAGCCTTGGAAACGATCGTTGGTCTCCATCACAAACGCTTCTCCCATACCGACGTGAATCGCCGGGGGATTTGCACCGCTGTAGGCGCTGACACGCTGGCTCTTGTTGACCCGTTGCATGGCGACTCTCCCGAGTGATTGAGGTGATTCTCCGATAGATTAGCGTGCGCAGCATAGCGTGTTTGGCAAACTATCGCAAGTGCGAGGGATCCGAACCCTGGGGGCGAGCGCGGAACTTTCCAGGGGGCTCGGCCTTCTGCTATGATAGGTTGAGCACAGGGGCAGCACTACCGAGCAGACCTATCGGCCCACACCCATCGCAGATAGGAAGATGATAAACATAGCGCTGATCGAGGGTCCATGAGAGGACGCCCACAATGATCGATCTCTATAGCGATACAATGACGAAGCCCACCCCAGCGATGCGCAAATGCATGGCCGAGGCGGAGGTAGGCGACGAGCAGAAGGGCGAAGATCCCACTGTCAATCGATTGCAAGACATGGTGGCCGAACTGCTGGGCAAGGAAGCGGCCGTCTACCTGCCGTCCGGGACCATGTGCAACGAGATCAGCTTCGCGGTATGGGGGCATATGGGGGATGAAATGATCCTCCATCGGGATGCCCATCCGGTGCATTTCGAGGTCGGGGGACCGGCCTACCTGGCGCGCCTCATGTTGTATCCTCTTGACGGCCCCCGCGGCATGTTCACGGCGGCGCAAGTGGAGGAGGCCATTCGACCGGAGAGCCCACATTATCCGCGCAGCCGCATAGTCGAGATCGAAAACACACACAATATGGGTGGGGGTTCGATCTGGCCCTTAGCGCAACTGCAAGCCGTCTGCGCCATGGCGCATCGG
>JBKPCR010000039.1:0-14283 GCA_046727435.1 bacterium
CCCCTTTTTCAATGAAGGTACCGCGCTGGTAGGAACTTAATTTCCCGAAGGCTTGAAGTTGCTCTTGATGGTTTGGGTCCTTCATAAATTGGGCGACGCAGATCGCCGCCCGAGCCGCCAAGACCGCCTCTTCGCCCATCCTTTGGGTCGTGCTCCTGGTGGTCCAACCACCCCAGGCAAAGCCGAGGATCGTGGCGATGATGGCCCCACAGATAAGGCCCCACACGCCATACTTCACCTTCCCTGCCGTGACTGGTGTCATGGATCATCCCTCCCGTGATCAGGATCCTTGCCGACGTCTTACATGGCTTCCCATTTCTGTCACTGTCGGTGGTCGGTCCCATCGCAAACTATGGGAATTCGGTGCCCATCCTGTCTAGCGCTTCGCCCGTGGATCAAGGGTGTCAGGAAAGCACGTAAACGTCCAGTGATAGATCCCCTTGGGCTTGAGATCTGCCGTCACAGTCTCCCGACCGCCGCGTGAGTACCGCATGACACTTCTGTTCTCCGCCGTATAGCCTTCGACCTGTGTCTCGACATGCGCCTTGACCCCATCAAGACACGCCTGATAGCTATCGGCGGGATAGGCACTCAGGGGTGACCACTCCCGCGCCCCCTCCTTCAGGCTGTAGACTTCCATCCACAACACCCACGCACAGAGCAGGATCGTCGCCAGTCGTGTCATCCATCCCCCCAATCCTTCCGTCCTCTCCTTGGTTCGCGTTGTTACCCCTCGTCGGTGTGGTCCGCACATGATCCTTCACACGTTGGGGCGGTAGTGGTGTCGCTGCTCATGGTCTGAGGCGGGACTGAAGCGTTGGAGCAGTCGTCCAATCTCTTCCAAGGTGCGAATCTGCCGACTCCACGTCGACGCGCCACACTCGGGAAATGCGCCCTGCAGGACAATGCCATACTTCCTGGCCAGCGGATCGAGCATCCAGCGAAAGGTGACACCGTCGACCGTCACCTGTAGGGCATCCACGGCAATGTCCTCTTCGAGCAGTTCGCTCAGCGCGAATCGAAACGCCTCCACTTGTTTGGCGAGCTCCCTCTCATCGCGGCGGCGCTGCTCTTCACGCTCCAGCGATGCCTTCGCGTCCGCGGCTTGCAGGGCTCTATCTTTCCAGTTCATTATGGTCCCTTCGAATCAACGTCCTTAGCCAATATCCCAAATCTTTTGCTGCGCTTCCTCTGGCGATTGGACCTCATAGGCAGTGTCCTCAACCCAGATAAAGAGGACATAGCTCTCGTCTGGGAAGAGACACAGACAGGCGTCAGCCTACTCGCTGCGCCAGACCTGAACCGCCGTGTTGGTGTCGATGATCTTTCCGCCACCTTGAGCATGCTGGCCATACGCTGTAGCCAGGCGAGGATGTGCGGATTGGTAGGGTCAAACACGGGCAGAGTGCGACCGGATGCCTTCCCCGCTTCCCCGCCTTTCATGTGCTTGCGCTCGATCGAGACTTCATCAACGATCTTCCCATACTGGTAGACTTGCCCTACGGTCAGGCTCAGCATTTCGCTCACCCGCAAACCCATTTGCAGCGCCATTTCAAAGTAGCATCGATCGCGCAGCGCATAGCGACCGCTGAAGCTCTTGCGTACAAGGTCTAACTCCGCGTCGGCGTAATCCCGCATGCCAGCCATGGTCGATGCCTCCCCGTGTCGAGGGATGTAAGGATCAGTTGATACCCATGACGGCGCGGGTTATGATGAGGATGCGTCGTGCATGAGTCTCTCTTTCGCTAGGGTCTCTCCTGTGCGATCGCAACCGGGGAGCGGCAGCCACCGCTCTCCGGCCGTTCCTGCCATATCAGCCCGCCGGCGCCTGCTCCGGTGGGGACGGGCTTTCCAGGAAGCGTTCTACATCTTCCCGTCGCAACAACCATGATCGCCCGACCTTGACAGCTGGCAACTTGCCGCGCCGTACATAGTCCACGATCGTTTGCGGGCTGAGTCGAAGCAGGTCTGCCGCCTCTTTCGAGGTCAGCATAGGTGTGTGCATAGGATCACCCCCTTTCCGGATGTGGATTCACGTAATGGACAATATAAGGCTAATATTCACATCAGTCAAGCTATATTTATATGTGTACAGATGTGAATATCACATACGGGGAGAATATTGCCTTTGACTTCGCCCGAAGGGCTCTAGCGTGGAAAGGGCAGCACTGCTATACGAGGACTATCTGGTTATGAAGAGTATAAGACTTCACAATGAGAGGAGAGACATAAACTCATGAGAGCCATCAAGGGCAGCTGTCATGGATCCAAGACATGCTGATGCCGAAGATAGAACTTTTCCAGCGTTTGAGGACTGGTCAAAGTCCAATGTTGATACCGCTCGTTGGGAGCGCTACATAAGCCAGTTGCGGGAGCGGGACCAGACCTCCCCTGACCTTCGAAAACGAGCACTCGAAATCGTGAAACGAGCCGCCGCGGTGGACACTGGAGCCATCGAGGGACTCTATGAAGTGGATAGAAGAATAACATTGATAGTGGCTGTTGCAGCTGCGCTTTGGGAGGCGGCTCTTGACCAGAAGGGCCAGCATGCCAGAGCGCTCTTGGCATCACAGCTCCGAGGCGATGATGATGTTCTCGATCTGGCTACCGAACAGGTTCCAATCACTGAAGCATAGATGCAAGACCTTCATGAAAAAATATGCGAAGCGCAAGGCACTTACACGGCATCCAACGAACGACCACGCATCACCAGGCGCGACCGACGGGAGCGCTCCGGTGCCTGCGTTCGTGAGGCATCTGTAAATTCATGATTCAAGACCTGACCCCAGCCCTTTGACGTTCCACCGAATGGTCGAGAGCGGCCATTCAACATTCATCATTCAATCAACACTCAACATTCGGCACTCTCTCTATTGCGTACACTTCGTTGGCGACTACCTTGCTCACGGCTTGTGGTTCGCGTTTTTCCATAAATCGAGGAACTGTGCCGTATCGATGGTCACGGCCGCGCCGGTCTCGTCGATGCGACGGGCCGCGAGCAGCTGGGCGCGTCGCATCCACCCCTCAGCATCGACGCTGCCCGGCGACAGACTCCAGAGGCGCGCCGTGCGGTCTTCTGATGCGGTGACCACCTGCTGTCCGTCTGGGCTGAACTCGGCGTAACGGACCATCCAGCGATGCTCCAGCGGATCGGTGACGGGATGTCCGGATGCGGCGTTCCACACCCGGGCCGTGCCGTCTCTGCTCGCCGTCAACACTTGCGTGCCGTCGGCGCTGAACACCGCGTGCATGACGCGGTCGCCGTGCTGCATGGGCGGCGTAACAGCGCTGCCAGACGCGGTGTCCCAGATACGCACACTCTCCTCGTTAGCCGTCACCACCCGCCGCCCGTCTGAGCTGAAGGCGACAGCCGTCATCCGGTGCTCGTGCGGCACGGGCTGGCCGACCGGAGCGCCGGTTGCTGTGTCCCAGATGTGCAAGACACGGTCCTCTCCCGCAGTCGCCATGCGTCTTCCGTCCGGACTCAGCCTCGCCAGGGTGATCTCCGCACGCCGCAGCTCGGTCCGTTCCTGGGCGGTCTCGACGTTCCACACCCGGGCGGCGCCGCCGAAATCGACGCTGAGGATCTCCCGGCCATCGGCCGAGAACTCGCCATAGAGCACCGGCGCGTCGTGCGTCAGGGACACCTTCGGCTCACTCGGGACCTGCGGCAGCGCAGCGACGTCCCACACCACCAGCCGCTGGTCGCTGGCGGTGAGCAGCATCTTCCCCTCGCGGCTGAAGGCGGCGTAGCGCACACGGCGCGGATGCGGCAGCGCGGCGGCCTCTTTGCCGGTCTTGACGTCCCACAAACGGGCGAGGTGATCCCCGCTGGCAGTCAGCGCGTAGGCGCCGTCAGGGCTGAAGGTCGCATGGTAAATCTGCGCGTCGGGCGTCCACACGAATTCGGCCTTCCCGGTGGTGCCGGTAGCATCCCACAACTGCACCGTGAAATTGGTGGCGGTGAGCACGCGCGTCCCGTCGGGACTGAAAGCCGCGAACCTGACGGACTCCTGGTGCGGCAGGGTGACGCTTGGCACCCCTGCGAGCTCCCACAGCCGCACCACTTGGTTCGCCGTCGTCGTCGCCAAGCGCTTGCCGTCCGGACTGAACGCGATTCGGCTCACGGTGGTCTCATGCCAGAGCGGCGGGGTCACCTCTTTGCCCGTTTCGATGTCCCACACGTGCGCCTGTCGATCCGTGCTGGCCGTCGCTAGCCGTTCGCCGTCGGGGCTGAAGGCCACGTCGAGCACGGCGCCCTGGTGCTGCACCGTCCGGACTTCGCGGTCCGTTGCGATGTCCCAGATGAGTGCCCACCCATTTCGTGAACCCATTGCGACACGCTGACCGTCCGGGCTCAGGCGGGCAAGATCGACCCCTTGCCAGTCCCCCAACGACGTCACCTGCCGCCCGGTCTTGCTATCCCACACGGCGGCCAAGGTATCGTCGTCGACCATGAGCACGTAGCGCCGATCAGCGCTCAACTCTGCCGCCACCGCGTTGTACTTGTCAAAGGCAACGCGCCGTTTCGTTCGGCTGTCCCACAGAGCCAGCTCATGGCTGGGGCTCCGGATGAGCAAGGTCACCGCGTCCCCGTCGAAAGCGGCGTCGAAGATCTTGTCGACGTCCCGGAGCCCAGCGATTTCGCGTCCCGCTCCGGCGTCCCACACGCGCGCGGTCCCGTCTTGGGCCAGGGTGAACACGTGCTGGCCGTCGGCGGCGAAGCCTGCCCAGCTGACGGGGGTGTCATGCGCCAGAGACCGCACCTGCTCACCCGTTCGCGTATCCCACAGATGGGCGCTGTCGGTATCGACGGTCAGCACGCGTCTTCCCTGCCGGGTGACCGCGACATCGACCACGGGGCTGCTCGGCGGCTTGAACGCGGCTGATGCGGTCTGCACATCCCAGGCGTGGACGCTCCCTTCGCGCGGGTAGACGACCACCCAGACACCGTCGGTCGTGAATCCGACGCCGTCGACGGGCGCAGCGGCAGACCACACGTGCGCCAGGCGAGGATGCCTGCCGGCGAGCGACGCCAGGCGGGTGCGCAGCAAGCCCTGCTCCATCGGGTGGTCGGCTTCCAGTTTCGCCGCCTCGGCGAACCACAGCAGTGCGGCAGAGACGTCGCCGGCGTCGGCAGCGCGCAAGCCATTGGCGGAGTTGAGCTGGACGAGGCGGCGGCGGGCCTGGTCGCGTTGCTCGGTGGCGACCTGCTTCTGTTCGACGGCGATTTGCTTCTGTTCGACGGCGATTTGCTCTTGCCGCCGTGCTTCATCGCGCTGTTGACTGGCGATCACGCCGAAGACGCTGGCGGCGACCGCGAGGGTCGCCAGCCCGACGATCGCGGCCGCCGCGACGCGACGGGTTCGCCGATGCTGCCGGACATCTTCGCCGACGAGCTCGTCGAGAGGCTGGCCCTGCAACGTGGACGTCACGCTGGCGACTGCCGTCAGGAAGTCGGGGTTGCGCAAAGACAGGTCCGTCGCCATCCTGGCCCAACGCAGGTCGACGTACTTGGGCACTTGATCGAAGGCTTTCGACAGCCGCCGTGGCAGGGCATCGGTGCCGTTCCAGTCGAAGTCATGCGCGGCGTCGTTCCAGCGAATCTCGCCGCGTGTCAGCACCATGAGCAGATGATCAGCGGGTCGGCGGTCGAGCCAGCAGGCGACTTCACGCTGCACCCATTCCGAGGCGGCAGCATCGGGCGAGGCCAGCAGGAGGAAGTACTCCGAATCCAAAAGCGCCGCCTCGATCGACGGCCACAGAGCGGGCGTGATGGCAAGGCCGGTTTCGTCGCGGAACACCCGCATGGCGCGCAGCCGGTACCACGGCTTCGCGAAGCCGTGCAACGCGGTGCGTAACGCCGGTGCCAACCGATTGTCCGCGCCATGACTGTACGAAATGAATGCTTTGTAACGGTACAGCGCTTGTCCGCGGACACTGGTCATACCGTCTCGCCATGCCGCCAGTTGCTGTCGACGACTCTTCTGTGAACCCATACTTTTGGCGCTCTCCAGGTTTTTGTCAAAGAGACTCCTTGGACTATGCGACGCCAATGATCGACCTCCCTCTTCACGCGGCATAGACATCATGACTTCCGATGGGTCGGCTGACCTCCGTGGCATACGCGGGTGAGCTGACCCAAAGCCAGAGCCGCATCGTGCACAGCCAGATGCACGATCAACCACGAACTTGAAGGTCAGCCATGCATCACTCTAGCACACGCTAGGTTGGACTGGATATTCATAAAGACACGATGGCCGTAGCCTACGCTGTTCAAGAGCGCACCGCCGACGTCACCGATCTTGGCACCATTGGCACCCGCCCATGTGACATCGATCAACTCATCCGTCAGCTGCAGTCCAAAAGTCCACACCGCGTCTGTGTCTATGAAGCCGGCCCTTGCGGGTATTGGGTCTACCGCTATCTGACCCAAAAAGGCGATGACTGCTGGGTCATCGCCCTGTCTGTCCCGAATACCTGAAGCTCTTCATTGATTTGACTTTTTGCGAGTTCCTCCTCATGCTGGATCGGTGGACTCCTCCATCTTCCGATATGTCATTGTGAGGAGGTTTCTGATCATGCTCCCGGTCATCTCGGCTCTGCTGGCGTTCGCTGCAGGCTTCTTCCGGTCTCGGGCATCACTGTGCCTGGAACACCTTGCACTACGGCATCAATTGGCGGTCTACCAACAGACCGTTGATCGCCCGCGTCTTTGTTCGACCGATCTGGTGCTCTGGGCGTGGCTGTCTCGGCTCTGGCCAGGCTGGCTTGATGCCCTAGCATTTGTCCAGCCCCGCACCGTGATCGTCTGGCAGCGGAAGCGCTTTCGCAACCACTGGCGACGGGTGAGTCAGCGGGGGAAGCCTAGCCGGCCGGCGATTGCCAAGGAGGCCCGTGATCGTATCCGTACAATGTGGCAGAGTCATCCGACCTGGGGCGCCCCACGGATCGTCAGGGAATTGCAGAAGCTGGACATCGACGTCGCCAAATCGACGGTGGAGAAATATCGCGTGCACTCACGGAAGCCGCCGACACCGACGTGGAAGACCTTCATGAAGAACCACGTGCAGGATCTCGTGTCTCTGGATTTCTTTGTCGTGCCGACAGTAACCCACAAAGTACTGCTTGTCCTGCTCATCCTGGCCCATGAGCGACGGCGTCTCGTACATTTCAACATGACTGAGCACCCCACTGCGGCGTGGACCGCGCAACAGGTGGTGGACGCATTTCCGTGGGATGAAGCTCCAAGATACCTGCTCCGGGATCGCGATCGCATCTATGGTGACGCCTTTCGGCGGCGAGTACGAAATATGGGCATCGATGAAGTGATCATTGCACCCCGCTCGCCATGGCAGAATCCATATGTCGAACGGCTCATCGGGAGCCTTCGTCGGGAGCTCCTCGATCATGTGATCGTGCTGAACGAACAGCATCTCAGGTATCTGTTGACGGCATACGTAGCCTATTACCACCGGTTTCGCACGCATTTGTCGCTCGCCATGGATTGCCCGGAGCCGCGTCCCATCTCCTCGCCTGACCGAGGCAGGGTGATTGCGGGGCCCGACGTAGGGGGGCTCCATCATCACTATGAGCGGCAGGCTGCATGAGTGGCCAGGTTCAGAACTTACTGATTTTGAAGTGTTACGAGTTATCGGGAACCACAGGTGACATCACGATATGGGTGGTGCCGTCTTGGTAGGGGCAAAGTTAGTACTTTTTTGCCCCGAGCGGGGGGCACCGTTAAATGCGTCGCCTGAGTCATATCAAGCGACAAGGGGGTGAATGAAAATGTACCCAAGGCAGATGACAGAATCATGACGGTTGAGGTATACCTTGCAGATGCCACGCCGGAGAAGAAGGAAGAACAGAATCCGAGGGAGGCATCATGAGCGCCATCTTCATCAGCCACAGCAGCAAGGATAACGTCATTGCCGGCGAGGTCAAGGCGAAGCTCTTGGAGCAGGACCATCGTTCCGTTTTTTTGGACTTGGACCCCGCGGAAGGCATCCCGGCTGGCCGCAACTGGGAGAAGGAGCTGTACGCCAGGCTACGTGGATGCCAGGCGGTGATCGTGCTCTGCAGCGAGCACTCCATGGCCTCGCCCTGGTGCTTTGCCGAGATCGCCCAGGCGAGATCGCTGGGTAAGCACCTCTTCCCCCTCAAGGTCGCCGCCTGTCAGATTTCTTCGCTACTCAGCGATGTTCAGGTCACCGATCTCACGCTGAACCCAGCCGAAGGCTATCAACGGTTATGGTCTGGCCTCAAGAAAATCGGTCTCGATCCTGCAGACCTCTTTGACTGGGATGGGACTCGGCCCCCTTATCCCGGGTTGCTGGCCTTTCAAGAGCAGGATGCCGCCGTCTACTTCGGCCGCCAGACCGCCATTCAGGGGACAATGGAAACCCTCAATCGCCTGCAGCGTCTCGGGGGTTCGCGGCTGGTGCTGATCTTGGGTGCCTCGGGCAGCGGCAAGTCGTCGTTGGTGCGGGCCGGAGTCATTCCCAGGCTCAAACGGGATAGGGATCGCTGGCTCGTGCTGGAGCCCTTTCGTCCTCTGGGGCGACCGTTCGACGGACTGGCGATGGTGCTCGCCGGTACCTTCGCTTCCTTTGGCAACACCCGCGATTGGAAGTCGATTCGCGATTCGCTGAACCCGGCGACTGAGGATGCGGGCGCTGCTCATTTTCTTGATTTGGCCAATGACCTGCGCGTTGCGGCAGGTCGACGCGAGGCGACGGTGCTGCTCGTAGTTGACCAGTTCGAGGAGCTCTTGGGGCGGGATACCGACTCGTCCGCGAGTTTTTTCTTTCGCTTGTTGAAGGCGGTGTTAAGCCAGCCTAGCAGCCCGTTCCTGGCTATGGCCACCTTGCGGTCCGACTTTCTCGGCGCATTCCAGATCCATGAGGCGGTCCAAGACCTGCTGTATGAACCGATTCATCTGCCGCAGATGGCCCTCGCCGATTTTGCACAGGTGATCGAGGGACCCGCCAAAGTCGCGGGTGTTGAGATCGAGGTAGGACTGGCGCAGGCCATGGTAGCCGACACCGCTACTGATGACGCACTGCCACTCTTGGCCTTTGCCTTACGCGAGCTGTGGGACCGTTACGGCAGCGACGGGCGCCTGACCCTGGAAGGATATCGAGATCGGCTCGGGGGATTGCAAGGCTCGCTCGCGCGAGTGGCTGAGGCCATATTCGCCGAGCGCACGCTTTCGGTAGACGAAGAGCTGCACCTGCGCAAGGCGTTTCTCTCCATGGTCCGCGTCGATGAGGAAGGTCGCTATGTGCGAAGACCAGCGCCTTGGAAGGAACTACTGGAGGACGTTCACAACCTTCTCGAACGGTTTGTACAAGCGCGGTTACTGGTATCCCACAGCGAGGGCGCAGAGCGAATCCTTGAAGTGGCCCATGAGGCCTTGTTCCGCAGTTGGGATCGTCTTGTCACCTGGTTGAATGCGGATCGCGAGTTCCTGCTTTGGCGACAGCGGCTGCGGGGTGACATGACCGAGTGGGAACGCACGGAGCATGACGAGAATACATTGTTACGGGGACCAGTGTTGGCGGAGGCTGAACGTTGGCTGGCTGAGCGGCCTGATGGTTTAAACGAGGCTGAATGGGAATTTATTGAGACGAGCGTGGCATTGCGTGAGCAGGAGCGGGCGGCGAGAGAATGGTTAAGGCGACGGAACAGGATAATTGCGCTGGCCGTAATTGGGATAGTATCGATTGCTGCTCTGTTTGCCGGGTGGCAATGGTGGCAGGCGGAAGAACAGCGTAACCTGGCCGAGGCTCAGAAGCTTGCCGCCCCAGGCGACGCGGTTTTCGCCGAAAGTTCTCGGTATCTCGATACGAGTGCTCTGCTTGCAGTCGAGTCAACCAGACTACAACCTCTATTGGAAAACGATGGTCTGCTTCGGGCCACTTTGACACTTTTGCCTAAACAAGTCGTCCGTGTTAACCATGAGGGACCCATTCGGGACGTGTATTTCAGTTCGGACAGTCGGTATGTGGCGACTGCGAGTGACGACAAAAGCGCGCGCATCTTCGAGACGGCAACGGGCAAGGAAGTCGCCCGACTCAACCACGAGGATGCCGTTGTTGGTGTTCAGTTCAGTTCGGACAGTCGGTATGTGGCGACTGCGAGTGACGATAAAAGCGCGCGCATCTTCGAGGCGGCGACGGGCAAGGAAATCGCCCGCCTCATCCATGAGGGCGCGGTTTCGAGCGTCCAGTTCAGTCCGGATGGGCGGTATGTAGCGACCAGGAGCGTGGACAACAGCGCGCGCATCTTCGAGGCGGCGACGGGCAAGGAAATCGCCCGTCTCAACCACGAGCATGTCGTTTCGAGCGTTCGGTTCAGTCCGGATGGGCGGTATGTGGCGAGCAGTAGTTACGACAAGAGCGTGCGGGTCTTTAAGGCAGTGACGGGCAAGGAAATCGCCCACCTCAACCACGAGGGTGTCGTTTCGAGCGTTCGGTTCAGTCCGGATGGTCGGTATGTGGCCACCGGAAGTGAAGACGGGAGAGCGCGGGTCTTCCAGGCGGCGACGGGCAGGGAAATCGCTCGGGTCAGCCGCGAGGGGCGCGTTTGGAGCGTTCAGTTCAGTCCGGATGGGAGGTCGCTCCGCAGCTTAGTCCTGACGTCCGGATCTCTTGGTGTCTATAGTGACCTCTTGGTGCCTCAGGATCTCGTTGTAGAAGCTTGCTGGCGTCTCACACGCAATCTCACTACCAAGGAATGGAAGACGTACTTCCCCGACGCGCCATATCACAAGACTTGTCCGGAGATTCCATAGCTTCCGTCGGAAGAAGGAAGTCCCGGCCATGCGCCTTAGTGCACGAATAGACTAAAGATTGCGTCTTCCGGTTGGTTGCGCCTATTAGGCCATTGAGCATGCGGTGTCCATACTGCCAATCGACACAACACAGGAGCGGCGGGACTGAACCGCTCGTGGATTTTGCGGGCCGGCACCGGGCTGAACTGGCTGCAAGCGCCAACTGATCTCGTCGGTAGTATTCTAAACGTGGTGATGGCCACTTTTACACCGCCCGTCCAAAAGCATATCGGTTGACGAATAAGCCAATGACGATATCGTGTATCTGCACCGATTTCGAGAAGCAGATCGTCTTGCGCGTCAGACGCTTGATTCGGGTCCTTAAGGTTAGATGCTTGCGTTCGATCTTCTGCGTGTTGCGCTTGCCCGGGCTGTGAATCTCAGGCTCCAGATGCCGCGTCTAGGCGCCCCAATGATCTGAATAATATTGTGTGATCCCAAAAGGCTCCAACAGCCCTTTCAACTTTAAAAACACCTCATCCTGGCGACGCCTAAAGACATAGGCAAGGATGGCCCCCGTGAGGTGATCGATCGCGTGCCAAAGTCACCTCTGCTCCTTTTTCTTGCCGATAAAAGACCACATCTCATCCATTTCGGCTTCGCCAGCACGCTCGATACCCACGGTGATCTCGTCGCGCTTCCGAGTGCTCAACAGGGCCGTGTTCACCGACTGCAGAACCGGTTCTTTCTTTTTGAGCTCACTGAGCACGGTGTCTGTACTAATCCGGAGCACCCGAGCCGTATCGCGAACCCCGCTGGTGTTCAGGCTCATGTCAATGATCGTTCGTTTTACCTCGGGCAAACACCCTCGGTTGCGGTAGTCCAGAAGAAAACTTCCTGCGGTACACATGATGTTTTGGCACAAGTAGCGCTGGGTTCCCCGGGCGGTTTTGCCGCGTTTAACGATCTGCTCGCTGTGACAATGATGGCATTGGACCGCGATGAATGTCATGGGCCACTCCTTCCTGCTCGAGGCGGTTAAGATCAGGCCCAGTATGACATCTCTCTCAGGCCATCTCCACGTTTAGAACACTACCCACCGAACCTTAGTAGTGGAGGTAATATGGGCAGAAAATTTGTGCTCGCAGCCGCCGCCTTGCTGCTTCTGGTGGCAGAAACGAACGCGGAACTGGATCAGGGGATAGACCTGACTGGCACGTGGTCGGGCAACGATGGTGGTACTTATTACATTCACCAACTTGGTACCGTGGTCTGGTGGTACGGTGAACAGGTACCGACCGGCCCCGCCTGGAGCAACGTCGCCCACGGCCACTTCCAGGGCGATCGGCTGATTCTCGAATGGGCCGACGTGCCTAAGGGTCAGATCATGAAGAGCGGAGAGTTAATCCTGACCATCGATTCACCCAACCACCTGACCGCTGTGCGACGGACCGGCGGTTTCGGCGGCTCGGTCTGGATCCGGCGTTAGAGGAGAGCGAAAAACCGTCGGATACTGTTGGCCAACCCTCTAGCCTATCCTCAGATGGTGCAGGTATAGTATGGTACGCGGAGATTATCGAGTCCTGATGTCGCACGAGGAGGGCTAGTCATGTCGCTCAAACCCCACGTCATCCAACCTGTACCCGAGGAGACGGCGCGTGTGGCGCGGGCCGCCTTCCCCCACGGGAGTCCCTATCTCACGTTCCGGGACGCGCTCGGCACTGTCTTCCAGGATGAGGACTTTGCCGCCCTCTTCCCCGCGTGGGGTCAACCCGGCCTGCCTCCCTGGCGCCTCGCCCTAATCACCATCATGCAGTTCCGTGAGCAGTTGTCTGACCGTCAAGCGGCGGAAGCGGTCCGCGCGCGTATTGATTGGAAGTACCTCCTCGGCCTGGAGTTAGACCATCCTGGGTTCGATTTTTCCGTGCTCAGCGAGTTTCGGGACCGCCTGCTCGTCGGCAGTGCGGAAGTCCTCTTGTTGGACAAACTCCTGGAGCGATGCCGTGCCTTAGGATTCCTCAAGGCGCGAGGCCAGCAGCGGACGGACTCCACGCATGTCCTGGCGGCCATCCGCGTCCTGAGTCGGCTAGAATTGGTCGCTGAGACGCTTCGAGCGGTCCTCAACGAGCTGGCCACCGTGGTGCCCGACTGGCTGCAAAGGCTCGCGCCCCTCGAGTGGTATGAGCGCTACGGCAAACGGATTGAGGACACCCGCCTGCCCAGAGACCAAGCGGCGCGGGAAGCCTATGCCAGGACTGTGGGGGAGGATGGGTTCCGCCTCCTAGAAGCCTTGGACAGTCCTGAGGCCCCGGAGGATGCGCGGGCGTTACCGAGCATCACGACCCTGCGCCGCACTTGGCAGCGCCATTACGAACGCCGCGAGAGCCCGGGCAGCGTCACAGGGGACTCTCCCTTCCGGCGCGTGCACTTCAAGGCAAACCGTGATTTGCCGCGGGCGGCCGAGGGACTCGAATCGCCCTACGACACCGATGCACGGTACCGCCACAAACGGGAGACCCGGTGGACCGGCTACATGGTCCACGTCAGTGAAACGTGTGAGCCGACGGCACCGCACCTGCTGACGCACGTGCACACGACCACGGCGGCGATCCATGAAGCGATGTGCACGGCCCCCATCCAGCTGGCTTTGGTGGAGAAAGGCCTGCCGCCGAGCGAGCATCTGGTCGATGCGGCCTCTATTGATGCGGAGCTGCTCGTCAGCAGCTACAAGGACGATGGCATCACGCTGCGTGGCCCGGCACGCCCGAATCCCAACTGGCAAGCGAAAGTCGAGGGAGCATACACGCTAGCCGACTTCGCAGTCGATTGGGAGCGTCAGCAGGTGCACTGTCCGCAGGGGAAGGCTGCCGCCAGCTGGGCAGAGCGGATCGACGCGACGGGCAGGGCGTACATTCAGGTGCGCTTTCGTCCGCAGGACTGCCGAGCTTGTGGCATGCGGGCGTTCTGCACCCAGGCGGCGCAGGCCGCCCGGACCTTAACACTCCACCCGCAGGCGGAATTTGAGGCGCTACTAGCGGCACGGACGTGGTATCGGAGTGCAGAAGGGCAGGAGCGCTATAAACGGCGCGCCGGTGTCGAAGGGACCCTCTCCCAGGGCGTACGCGGCTTTGGGCTGCGGTACGCCAGATACCGGGGGCTCACGAAAACCCATTTCCAACACGTGGCCACGGCCGCGGCGATCAATGTGGACCGGATTGTGGCCTGGCTCAACGAGTGTCCGCGGGCCAAGACTCGCACGTCTCGCTTTGCTGCGCTGGCGCCTGCCTGTGGCATGCCCTAAGACACCCCTGCTATCGGCGATGCCGCTCAACCTTCTCAGCAGGATTCTCGGTGCCAGTGCACGCACCTCAGAATTATTTTCTACTACAAAAATTATGAAGGTCGTCTCACCGCATGCAGAGAGAACACAATCTTGCTCTGGCCAGTCGACTGCCCCACCAGCAAGGTGGCCACGTCCTCTCTTGCAGGGTTGGCCAACAGTATCC
>JBKPCR010000040.1:0-16652 GCA_046727435.1 bacterium
GAACTGTTTGTGATGGATCAAAATGGCTCGAACGTCCGACAATTGACCAGCGATCGCTCGATTACGCTGTCTCCGGCCTGGGCACCAGATAGCCGTGAGGTCGCCATCACGTCGTATCGGGACCGCAATCCCGATCTTGTCGCCGTGGGATTGAACGGCGGCGGACGGCGTCTCGTGTCGCAGCAGCCTGGACTGAATTCGGCACCGGCATGGTCCCCTGACAGCAGCCGCCTGGCGTTGACGTTAACGAAGGATGGTAACTCGGAAATCTATACAATGAGTCGCAACGGTTCCGACTTGCGCCGACTGACCAACCATCCTGCGATCGATACCTCACCCACCTGGTCACCTACCGGTCGGCAAATCGCTTTTGTGTCCGACCGTGCGGGGTCGCCCCAAATTTTCATCATGGATGCGGAAGGGTCGAATGTCCGTAGGTTGACCTACCAGGGGAACTATAACGACCGCCCCTCCTGGTCACCGCGTGGCGATCGTATTGCCTTTGTGTCGATGGAGGGAAGCCGTTTCGACGTCTATGTCATCAACGTGGATGGCAGTGGTGCGCAGCGCCTGACCATGGGCAATGGGAGCAACGAAAGTCCCTCATGGTCTCCTGACGGACGCTTTTTAGTGTTCAGCTCGACACGCACGGGCGTCCCCCAGCTCTATCGGATGTATGATGATGGGTCTGGTCAACAGCAACTCACGTTCCTGGATGGGGGGGCACAAAGCCCCGTCTGGTCCCCCCGTATCGTGGAGTGACCCTGTGGGTTTGCGATCACGACGACCATTCGCCTTCTGAAAGGAGTGAGGCCTGTATGGCACCCTTTAAGTGAAGGGAAGACTGACATCCGTTGAGTGAGGGTATCCAGTAGCGCGTTCAGGGAGAATTAAGGGGTCAGGAGCGGAGGCACATCGATATGGCACAGTCGGTTGGGATCTGGAGCCTCATCTTCGTTACAACCCTGATGTTGCTCGCCACGGGATGCGCGCAGAAGACCACACCCGCGAGCACCACGCAGATGAGCGCGAGTGGGCCGAGCGCCGAGGAGATCCGTGCCCGCGAAGAAGAAGAACGCCGTCGGCGCATCGCCGAGAGCCAACTCGCGCCGCGCCCGACCACGGTGCCCCCAGGCACGTTGGTCATGGACACTGTCTATTTTGAGTTCGATCAGGCGACGCTCAGCGATATGGCCAAGGATACACTCGTGCGAAACGCCGAGTGGCTGCGCTCCAATGCTAACGCCCGCATTCAGGTGGAGGGCAACGCGGATGAGCGTGGTACCACCGAGTACAACCTCGCCCTGGGTGAACGCCGCGCCGCCGCAGTGAAGACTTACCTCTCGTCGTTGGGCATCGATGGCAGTCGTCTGGTGATCATCAGCTACGGCGAAGAGCGCCCTGCTGACTCTGGCCATAGCGAAGATTCCTGGGCGAAGAACCGTCGGGTCGATTTCAAGACTATGTAACCTGAACTCATGGGGATGACATCATGAAAGCGGCCGGATCGAGGCTGCCATGGGGTGGCTTGGCGGTGCTCGCCACCTTGGCGCTCACTGCATGCGCGCAGGACCGCGACGTTGCCATTCTTCGCAATGACATGGAGCGGATGAATCGCCAGCTCATGCAAATGCAGGTGTCGCAAGAGGTGTCACAGTCTAAGCCACGAGAGCTTGTGCAGCGAGAGTTGGAGGGGGAGCGACGAAATGTCGCCGACATGAAGGCCGGGCTCGATGAGCTGAGGCAGCAGGTCAGTGTGCTCACAGAGCGCCTTGAGGCCTCTAACGTGCAGATGAGCCGTCGGGTTGGCGCGCTGGAAGCGAAGGTGAACCCTGGCGCGTCATCAACTCCCATCGGTAGCCGGTCGGGCCCCTCGGGCGCCGGTCAAATTCCCATTCCCGGTTCTCCCACAGGAGAGTCGCTTGAAGCTCCCCCGACGGCGGCTGCACCGAGCTCGGCCGAAGCCAAAAGACTCTACCAGGCCGCCCTTGGGGACTACCAGCGTGGCAAATTTGATCTGGCCGCACAAGGCTTTCGCACCTATCTCGCGCAAGCCCCAACGGGTGATGTGGCTGACACGGCGCAGTATTATCTCGGAGAATCGCTCTACAGTATCAAAGACTACCGCGGCGCCATTACCGAGTTTGAGCGCTTGGTGCGGGACTTTCCTCAGAGCCCTCAGGTGCCTAGCGCTCTTTTGAAAACGGGGTACGCCTACTACGAGATCAAGGATAGCGTCCAGGGACGACGTGCGCTGCGGACATTGATTGACAAATATCCCACCTCTAACGATGCGAAACTGGCCGAGGCTAAACTGCGGCTGGAGGATCGCACCGGGGCTGGACGTCCGACCACCAGTGCGACGCCCCCATCCCGGTAGAGCGCCGGCTTGATATCCTGACGGATGTGTCGAATCTATGCTCTGGCGGCGCAGGCGGGTCGGCTTGGCCGGTGAGGTGAGGGCTGTCCTATGCCACAATGAGGGCCCAGACGCAAGCCGCCGCGAGGAAAGATGAGCCCTATGACGGATGCTGAAGCCTATGCCGCGCCGACCCCGAGCCTGTTATATATTCACGACGATCTCAGCGAATATATCTGCCGGCAGCATGGCGAGGCATCGCCAGCATGGCAACTCACGCGGGAGTTTTTCACGCTCCTGCAGCGTGATCCAGAGCGTGTGGTGGTGCTCACACTCGAGTGGCAAATTGAGCGATTACTGGCGCAGGGTCATTACGCCCCATTTGCGCTGGCGATCGGCATCGGTCGAGCCGGTGAACGCGCAGCTCAACAATTGCACGCGAAGACGGGCTGGTTCCCCAATCTGACTCGTGTGGACATCACACGCGAAGAAGACGGCCACGGCGCCTACAACGTAGTTAGTACTACTGGGATCCCCTTGGCGCAACAACTACCGCCCCTCGATGCGGTGTCCTGCCTGGCTGTGGTTGATGATACGGTCTTTTCCGGGCTGACCATGCGGACAGTCTTGCAGGCATTGCCACCAGAGGTACGGGCACATACGCAGGCCTTCTGCCTCCGAGGGGTCGCGGCTTCTGTGGCGACCATCGCCGCGTTATGTCCGATCACGGCCGGATTTGCCGCGCCGGGGAGATTGCTCGACGAGGTGAGTTTCATCAACGCCAGCGGGTTGGTGATGCGCGTCGGCATTCGACACCCAAATCGGCCGCCGCAAGCCTTTTTCGAACGTCCCGTGTGGATGCAGGCCTGGTTTCCCGGCTATGCTGTTGAGGTCATCGCCTCGTGCCAACGCTTGAATAGCATCCTGGAGCCAGACGGCCAGCCTGCGCTGTTCCCATGAGGAGCTGACGGCCGTCGGCAGGTGCATGGCAAACGCCCGCGGCACGCTCCACCCCAGCGACTTGCCCTCGCTCCCTCATGTCACGGTCAACTTCAGCGCGCTCGGGAGCTCGTTCTCAGGGGTTCCCTCTGCCAAAACCAACGGAGAGTTACCGGAAAGTTCTGCGCGAAGTCGAAGGCATGGATGACCCGCTGATACGCCTGATACCGAATCGCCGCGTGTGCGTCTTCAGACAGATCAAGCACACGGACCAGCGTCTGGGTAATGTGCTGAGACGACGAGATATCAATAAAAAATCCCGTGATACCCTCCTCAATTTGATCGACGAACCCACCAATGGTTGAGGCCACCACCACCGGCCCGTTTTCCCGTGCCCAGAGTGCGACTTCGAGCGGAATGTTGGAGAATGTTTCGCGTCGGGACGGTACCACCACCATTTTCGTCCGGGGCCATTGACATAAGGCACGCGGTAAGTCCCGTGTAAATACTTTGAGGTGGGTGGCCCGTATGGCGTGCTGTTGCAGCAGTTGATCATACATCTGTTGTTGCGAGTCGTCATTGATGTATGGTACCGAAATGAGCACGAAGTGTACCCGATCACGCAGCGGGGCCAGAGCGGGGATGAGCCGCTCGAACCCCTTGATAGATGCGGCTCTGCCAAATGCCAGCACAACATCCGCATTGAGGGGGATGCCGAAGGACTGCAGCGTCGTTCTCACGACTGCTTCGTCTAGTAAGGCAAAGGTGGGGTCATCCAGGAGGATGCTTGAGGTGTAAGGGGCGAACTGCGCCGCCGACAGCTGGAAGTGGGTCTTGAGATGGGCAGTAAACGATGGACAGATATCGGCAAGCGCTACACACGAGCCGGGCTGGGACGCCTCGAGCCCTTCCTGTTCCCAGGCAATCTCTGTCGCGTCAGGGGTCTCCCAGTTGCGTATAAAGGCGGTGCTATACAGTACCAAGAGCATATCGATATGATGCGGTGAAACCTGGCCCTTGCCCATCCCGAGCGCATAAGTCGTCTGCAACCAGGGCTGGTCCACACAGATGATCAACGACCGATCATAAGCCGCTGTTTGGGTGTGCAACAGCGGTGCGACGTTCTGGCAGAGGGCCTCCCAGGAACGGAGCTCCCAGAGGTCTTGCTCAGAGTCGCACTTGTATGGAATGAGATGTACTTGCCCGCCGAGCGCCGCAAGACGTTGCTGCTGCTGCTGAAAGAAGGCGTGATCATAACCCCAGGTGTGCGCATCGGGCAAGGGGCAGACCACGTGCACATCGATGGGCCCATACGTTGTCATCAGCGCCTCCCGTATAGCTTCGAGGCCGCTGATCAGGAGCTGTGTTTGGGTACCAATGCCATTGGTGAAATTATAAAGTCCATTATACGTGAGATAAAATATCGCGTTGCGCACAAGTCACACGGGTGCATGGGAATATGCTGTGCCTGCAGCGGTATCACCAGGTATGAAGTAACAGTCACTAACATGAGTGTAATCCCTTAGACCGACGAGAGCAATGAGTACATGCGAGGGGAGGAAAGTGGCACGGCGTGAGATCATGACCATCACTACGATCTTGTGTGACCTGGACGGCACGCTAGTCGATTCTCGGCTGGACATCGCCGTGGCCTTTCAACATGCCTGGCGGACCGTGATCGGTGGCACCCCGCCCAGTACCACAGCGATTGCCCAGCACATCGGTAAACCCCTTGCCGACATGCTCTGCGAGCTCGGGGCCCTGTTGTCTCCCCCGCTGGTTAGCGCCTTCCTGCCTGCTTACCGTCGTACCTATGCCAGGCAAGACGCCTGTCTTACCCAGCTATACCCTGGGGTCATCGCCACCTTACAGGCTTTGTCCACCTTCACACTGGGCATCGTCACCACCAAAGAGCCAGGGCAAGCGGAGATCGTCTTGCGGCGGCTTGGCCTCAGCCCCTTCTTTCAGCACATCCAGGGTAGTACCCCCGATCTGCGCCTCAAGCCCGCCCCCGATACCATACTCGCGGCCCTTGCCGTCCTTCACCGTGCACCAGCGCAGGCCCTGATGGTCGGCGATACCCCTGCTGACATCCTGGCCGGAAAGGCAGCTGGCCTCATGACTTGTGCCGTCACCTATGGCTTTGGCAGGCGGGAAGCGCTCTTGCAGTGTGCACCGGACTATGTGATCGACACGTTTGGTGAGCTACTGACCTTGGTGCGGAAATCAAACGGCTGAGGATGGAGCATCCAAAATTGGCCTCTGAAACAGGATGCCATGAGGAAGTTTCCTGGCTTAGGCAAAATCTGCAAAACTGCTGTATAGTTTTAGGTGATGGCGCTGCCGTAGAGCATACTGAGAATTCGGCCAAGCATGCTGCTCGCTTGCGGTATAATAGCAGGCCTGCCGGCAACCTTCAGCGCATCGCCGGAAGCCTGCTACTCTGGAAGGTAACTTATGCATGCTGAAGGCACCGCCTCAACGATATGCGTGGTGTCAAACATGGGGTACAAAGCCACACGCCGGGTGTGAAGTAATGGAGTATCGAGGTTGAAGACAATACGGAAGAGGAGAGGAACGTGCCCTTCACTCAAAGAGCCCACGACGCGACGGCCTCCTCCATCCCCGGGAAGGCCACCCCCCAGGAGACACTTTTTAGGCGCTACCATCAGGTGCGGCAGTTTACCGAGCGTCTCTGCCAGCCTCTGGTGACAGAAGATTATGTCATTCAAGCCATGCCAGACGTGAGCCCCCCTAAGTGGCATCTGGCGCATACGAGTTGGTTTTTCGAAACCTTTGTTCTGGCCTCGGCTTCTCAGAGCTATCGCTCGCCGCATGCCTCCTATGCTTACCTGTTCAATTCCTATTACGTCGGGGCTGGTGAGCGACATTGCCGCCCAAAACGGGGGCTACTGTCGCGTCCGACCGTTGAAGAGGTGTATCGCTATCGAGCCTATGTGGACCAGCAGATGACGGCCTTTTTGGACGGTCTGGATGGCGACGCTCTTGACGCCTGGTCGCCTATTGTCGAACTCGGGTTGCACCATGAACAACAGCATCAAGAATTGCTCTTAACCGATCTGAAATACAACTTCGCCTGCAATCCTCTGCGGCCTGCCTATGTGACCGCCGACATCCCACGCCAGGCGCAGGCGGTGAAGGCGTTCAAGTGGGTGAGCTTCCCCGAGGGTGTTTACTGGATTGGCCACGACGGTCGAGGATTTGCCTTTGATAATGAGTCCCCTCGGCATCGGAGCTTTGTCGAGTCATTCCAGTTGGCATCACGGCTGATCACCAATGGGGAATACTTGGCCTTTATGGCCGACGGTGGGTATGAACGGCCTGAGTTGTGGCTTTCCATGGGTTGGGATACGGTCCAGCGCGAAGGATGGAAGGCCCCGCTGTATTGGGAGCCGCGGGATGGCAGCTGGTGGATGATGACTCTTACTGGCATGCAACCTGTGCAGGAAGCCGAACCCGTGTGTCACGTCAGTTACTATGAAGCGGATGCCTATGCCCGTTGGGCGGAGGCGCGCTTGCCCACCGAGATCGAATGGGAAGTCACAGCGATGCCTCTGCTAATCGTAGGTAATTTCGTTGAGCAACAAACCTTCCATCCCGTCCCCCTGGGCCAGCCCGGTACTGCTGCTCCACTGGCCCAAATGTTTGGAGACGTCTGGGAGTGGACCCAAAGTCACTATTCCCCCTATCCGGGGTACACCGCAGCACCGGGCGCGATCGGGGAGTACAACGGCAAATTTATGGCCAACCAGTTTGTGTTGCGCGGTGGGTCGTGTGCCACCTCGGTCTCGCATATCCGGCCAACCTATCGGAACTTTTTTCCTGCCGATGCCCGTTGGCAGTTCATGGGCATCCGGCTCGCTAGAACGATCCGAAGGTAAGCCCAGGCCCCTCAGGGTCGTCTGCGTACTTCCACGCTTTTTACACGACCGTGCAGTAGCTGCTTCAGGTTGACGAATCATATCAGCATGGATTGGATGACGACGCTTCAAGGTCCCCCCCACAACAGTGCAGATGCGACCGTGGTAAAGGATAGCCATGCGGACCGAAGCACTCGCCAACAAGCGATTCCAGTTTTATAATATGGGTGTACAAGCGCACCAGCACATCTTTGCGCGGGACGTGGCCCATGGTCTTGCCGCCCCACAAAAATGGCTGCCGCCGAAGTATTTTTATGATGAGCGTGGCTCCCAACTGTACGAGCAGATTTGTGCATTGCCCGAGTACTATCCATACCGAGCGGAACGGGAGATTCTCAGCACGTATGCCACGCAGATTCATGCGGAGATCGGCCACCTGGCGCTGGTAGAGTTCGGCTCCGGGAGTGCTACCAAGACCCGTTACCTGCTCGCAGCTTATGAATGGGCCGGGCGACCGTTTCAGTATTGTCCGGTGGATATCGCTCGAGAGGTCCTGTGGGAGACGGCCAACCGACTCATGCAAGAATACCGCCACGTTGAGATTCGTGCCATACATGCCGATTTCGCGGGGCAACCAGAGGTCATTCAGGCGTTCCAACTGGAGAAGAAAGCCGTCGCCTTTTTCGGGTCCAGTTTGGGGAACTTCACGCCTGCAGAAAGCCTCGACTTCCTCCAGCGCACGGCGGCCATTATGGGGCCTGAAGACGTCTTTCTCCTGGGCATTGACTTAAAAAAATCGCCGGCGATTCTCGTCCCGGCCTATGACGACGCCCAGGGTGTCACGGCAGCGTTCAACCTCAATGTCCTCCACCGCATTAATCGTGAGCTTGGCGGACGGTTTGACCCGCAAAGCTTTGAGCACCTAGCCCTCTACAACGATGCGCAGGGGTGCATCGAGATGCACCTCCGCAGTCGGCAGGCTCAGCGCGTGCCCATTGTCGAGATTGACCAAGTCGTGTCGTTTGGCAAGGATGAAACCATTCATACGGAAAGTTCGTTTAAGTATAGCGTTGACGAAGTCCGTGATTTAGGATACCAGGCCAATCTCGTGCTACGTCGCACCTGGTTTGACGCTCGACGCTGGTTCCTGCTGGCGTTGTTCCGGCCACTCTAGGAGAACCTCTTCGCGCCGTGGGCCATGCCCATGGCCACCTTGAAAGGAGACGCATATGCATCCTGATCTCGTTGTAGGCAAGCGGTTTCCGGACTTGACGCTCCCGGATCATCGGCATCAACCCGTCAGGCTGTCCGAACTGGCCGGTGGCTTTCCGCTGATCGTGAGCTTCTACCGCGGCTATTGGTGACCGAAATGCGCGCGCCAGGTGCGGCGCTTCACGGAATTGCAGGAGGACTTGCAGGTCAACTACTGTAAGCTGGCAGTCGTCAGTACGGATCCGGCCGAAGTCAGTGCGGCCTTCCGAACCGGACTCGCTGCGACGTTCACATTTCTCAGTGATCACGAGCGTCAGGCTATCCGACAGCTCGATATCGTTGAAGTGACACCACCCGATTTCAAATACGGCCTGGTGGCGCTTCCCTATGCCTTTTCCCTGGGACCCGACCTGACCATTCATGCGATCTATGATGGTTGGTGGTTCGTTGGACGGCCGACGCTCGAGGAACTCCGGCAAGATATGCGAGCGCTGATGCAGGCCTATCGTCAGGATTACCACTATGCTGGCCCATCCTTAGCCAGTATCGAAGGTGTGTAGCCGATGCCTGCGGTCGTTGTGCTGCAGCACGCTGTTTTGCACTTGGCGGCGTGATATCGGATTGTCTATTAATACTTGCCTCTGCCCCGCTCCTTGGCAGGCAGGATTTCCATGCACGTCGTCCACCAGCCGGTACGAATGGTCTCGATGAACTCGGGAGGCAGGCCTTCCTGTTCCATCTCTAGCGCCAGCCTCTCGTGGTCATAATGGACCGGCACAAATTCGACCTGCAGATCGTCTCCTGCGGTAAAGATCGTGTACCAGACGTTGGTCTGACCGTCGTTCTCTGGTCTACCGATGACACCCACATTGACCAGATGTTTGCCTTCAGGGAGGCGTCGTTGCCATTTAATCCCTGTGTGTGTGCAGAGGAGGACATCCGTTCCACCGTCCCGCAGGAACTTCTGCACTAGGCCATTGGGGGTGGATGACTCCCAGAGGAACTCGTTGATGGTTCTCGGCGAGCCATGACACATCAACACCTGTAAAGGCCCCAATCTGATCCTGCGCTGCATGGGGAGCCTTCCCAACCAGGCTTTATTGTCTGGAGAAGTCTTCTGAAATGTATACTCGTAGCTGACGCGTGCGAAGAAGTTATCGCGCGGGTCCGTATAACCGCAACCGCAGTCACCCTTGCCCAGAGCGAGCGATTCGTCATAGTTCCCCTGGATGGCCAACACCCCGGCAGCCTTGAGCAGCGGGAAAACCCGGTCGGGGTGGGGACCGAATCCACCCATATCGCCCAGACAGAAGACTGCCTCCACCTCCCGCTTGTACGCATCCTCCAGCGTCGCCTCCAATGCCAGGGCGTTATTATAGATGCCGCCAAAAACCGCGATGCGGCGGTATTCCTTGATCGCTTGCATCTTCACTGTCCTCCGCCAGGGTGCAGGGATGCTAAAAGTTCTTGCACGTCATTCCCGTGTGATAGCAGGTCACACACGCGGGGTGATACAGTCGGCAGGGTTTGAACGAGTCCTGCAGGCTCTCCTCCGATAGGCGTGCCTCTGCCAACCCCGCGAGGATTGGGCAGGAGTAGATCCCCCCCTCCGCGACCACCCGAGTTTCTGAGCACTGCAGCAGCGAGAAATCAAACCCTTTTAGCACCTCATCAGTGAGCAATGGCCCCCCTGCCACGGCCATCCGTCCGATGGGGAAGATCGGGATGATCTTCACCCGCGGCTTGTCGATCCCCAGGGACAAGAGAAAGTCTCGAAAGCGTGTGTAAAGGCTACGCTCTTCTGATGGGGCCTCATGCACGGGCTCTGTTGCGGTCAGGATCGGCAGAAGGCCATGGGCATGGAGGAGCTGAATGGCCCTGAGCGCCTTTACCCAAGATCCCTTGCCGCGGATGCGGTCGTTCAGTTCCGGATTGATATCATCGACGCTGACGCGGATCTCTAACGAGTAGGGAGTCTGACTCGCGAGCGCGGCGAGGGCATCGGCCACTGTGCCATTGATCATGGTGCCGTTGGTTAAGATCGTGGTCGGAGCCACCTGTAATGCGAAGGCCAAGAGGTCCAGGATATCGTCGTGGAGAAACGGCTCTCCCCCGGTGAAGTAGATCTCCTTGACCCCGAATGTTTCCGCTTCTCGGATGGAGCGTTTGACCGTCTTGGTGTTCAGACTCTTGAGCCATGGGTTCTTCGGGCCACTCGCATTAATGCAGTGCACACACTGCAGGTTACACCAGGTGCCCGTCAGCTGCACCCACAGCGTTGACAAGTAGGAGAAGGGCGCAACAGGTGTGCTCATCATCTGATCTCCTGAACAGGAACAAATAGTAATATAGCGAGATGACGCTGCTCAGGACGCCCACCACTGCGAGTCTGATGTATCCCGCTGAATGGCCGAAGCCGCCTCGTGCCTCGCTCCATGCCCGATCACTCACGACCTCGGAGGTCAAGCATGCATCACTCTCGCCCACTCTATGTTGGGCTGGATGTCCACAAGGACGCCATCGCCGTGGCCTTTGTTGCCACAGATCATGACGCTGAGGTCATCGACCTTGGGTCCATTGGCACTCGGCCATACGATATGGATCAACTGGTGCGCACGCTGCAGGCAAAAGCCACACGCCTGGTCTTCATCGATGAAGCGGGACCCGGTGGCTACGGGCTCTATCGGTATCTGACGAAACCAGGCCATGTCTGTTGGGTCGTCGCGCCCTCACTCATTCCCAAACAGGCCGGCGACCGCGTGACAACCGACTGTCGGGATGCCGTCCAATGGGCCCGGCTGATGCGCTCGGGGGATCTCACGCCGGTCTATGTCCCAGCCGTCCAAGACGACGCCATGCGTGACCTGAACTGTGCGCGTGAAGATGCGCTCCACGTTCTCAAGACGGCAAAATTTCGCCTGAACGCGTTGCTGCTGCGGCATGATATCCGCTAGACCGGTCGAGCCACCTGGGGCCCGGCTCACCGGCGCTGGCGCAGCGAGGTCGTCTGTCCCACCCCGGCACAGCCAAGCGTCTACCAAGCATAATTCCGGGCGGTCACCGAGCACACCGACGGGCTCCCGCGTTTGGACCAGGAACTCCACGAGCAGGTCACCGCCTGGCGGTTCTGCCCGGTGGTGGACGCACTCCAAGCCCCCCATGGCGTGCCGTGTACAGGGGCTGTCACCACCGTCGCTGAGCTCGGCGATCTCACCCGATTTGCTAACCCCAGACAACACATGAAGGATCTGGGCCTGACGCCGTCGGAGTATTCTCGTGGCGAGCGCCGACGCCAGGGAGGCATCACGAAGACGGGGAATACCCATGCCCGTCGGGCCCTGGTCGCGGGGGCCTGGGCCTATCGCTACCCGGCCAACGTGAGCCGACACCTGCACCTCCGCCTGAAGAAGCTCCCCAAGCCACTCCAAGACATCAGTTGGAAGGCAAAGGCCCGGCTGTGCAAACGCTATCGGCAGCTCAGCGCCCGGGGCAAACATCCGAATCAGGTCGTCGTGGCCATTGCCCGTGAGCTGATCGCGTGTATGTGGGCTATTGCCAAGCAGGTCCCTCTCACCGCCTAGATACGGAGGCCGCCTTGTCGTTGAATCGAGCGTCCCAAAGGGTTTCAGGGTAAGCTTCCCATATCCATCGGAAGAGGCGCAGCCCCGGTGTGGTGTGACCCTCGTGAGCGTTAAGAGGTTCAATATCCTCGTCCCTAGAGCGAGGCAGGCACCTGACGGAGACAAGTAAGGTGGTAGCCAACCCACGGATATCAGCAGGATCAACCGTCACTTCTTACTGGCTCCGCCTCTTCCCATGCACGAAGGAGATAAAACCTCATGCAGACCTAAAAAAGTTGTGTCCCACTCTTGACATTGGAAGTCATATCAACGCTCACGCTCAGCGGCGGGGGCTGACCCAGACCCGACTGCTGACCGGACCACTAAGCTGCACACCACCGCTGTTCCCCCGTCCGCTGCAGTGTCTGGTTAGGCGTGCCCGGCTTCGCCCGCAGTGTTTAAGCGACGAACCTCGGCGTCGACCTCAGCCATGAGTGTCCCGAAATCAGATCCACCATAGGCAAAGATGGTCTCAAGCATCTGCCTCAAGCTACGGTCGCCTTCAAGTACTGTGCTTCGAATTCGCTTGATATCAGCGAGAACGTCGGCCCGTGTCGCGGGATCGGCCATGCGTTCCACGGACTCTATGAGGAAGCCATGAACAAATCGATTGCGTGCAGCCAAGGCTTGTTCAAGGCTGGTTCTCCAGCCGTCGCTGATTCTTCCGCTCTGCTGTAGAGTTCGGAGAACTTGCCCCAGCGTGCGTTTTGTTCGATCCTCGATGATATCGGTCGCTTCTCCAATGGCGAAGCCGCCAAAACCCAGTTCCGCCATCGCGACAAGTAACACTTTGAGGCCATATTCTAGCCCCTGGCATGCATGGAGGGTGAGACCAGCCCAATACATGATTGGCTTAAGCGTCTTTGGGTCTATAGGCGAGGGCTTCACGTGTGTCTCGATCCGGCAAATGCATTAGGGAAGACTTGTTAAAGCTTGAGCCCAAAAAGCAAGCGTTACACCGCGGGCGTCAGGCGTGGATGGGCCAGGGACGCTGGGCAGTCCCACCCACCCCTCACGTGTTGCTCCAATCGAACGCATTCAGTTGCGCGTAGGTGTCCGCATGCTCAAACACCAGCGGGGCGCCGGACTGCACCCGCAGGAGGACGGTGTTGCCCACCTCGGCCTCTTTGTACTCGAAGCCGTCGGGCAGGACAATCCGCGCCCGGTGCTCTTCCCCGGTGACCGGATTCTTGATCGGCTCGGTGCGGAGTTCCACAATGCCCGGAATGCGCAGCAGCGCTTGGCGCCGTTCCCGGTCGCTCTGGAAAGTGATGGGGACAGAGACCGGATCAACCACATGGGGGCAGACCGCTGCGAAGATCTCGAAAAATGCTCCGCCCTGGGTACCGCTCTCAAGCGCCATTAAGGCTGCGCGCTGATCCGGGGTGGCGTGCTCGTCAATGAGCAACTGCCGCGTGCCATTCCCTTCATGGATGGGGCCTGGCCACCAGAAGATCCGGGCAAACCGCACGCCATCGAGTCGGGTCGTGCCAAAGTAGCCCTCCCGGATCTGCCAACCCCCTAAGCCGTCACATCGGCCATGCGTAGGCAAAGCGTTGAATTGGCAGGGGCAGCCCCACGCACAATTACAGCCCCCGATCGCCTCACCGGCGATGCGCCATGGCGTCTTTGCTGGTGTACTCATGATTCCTCCTACTTCTTGTTGCCGCCGGACGAGCAAGCTCAGCTGCGCGAGGCACGAGCATCGGCTGGAGCGAATGGTTAGGCAGCGTTTTCTCCCATTGTAGTCGGGTTATACGCCCACCCTATTTTACGAAGCGACGGACAATGAGTCGCGTTTCTTCGTCGAATGGCGCGAGATCCGGATCCCGCCCGAGAATAACTGAGAAGAGGTAATGTTGAAGTGCCAGCACGCGCCAGTAAACCGGCCTCAAATCAGGAGTGAAGCCGAACAAAGAGTTGACAAGAACACCTAAGGAACGGCGAGAACGTTCATCTCTAGAGGCAAGGACTCGGTCGAACTCAGCCTTGAACTCTTCCTTTGTGGCAAGTCGGAGTCGGTTATTTCTATCACGTGTCATCAAAAAGCGTTCAATACGCTCGTCAAGCTGATCCCGCCTTAAACCCTGGAGCCAAGTTTGCTCCGGGGTCTGGTATCTCGTAATCCTCCATCCACAGATCTCTGGCTGGTACGGGATTCTAGGTTCTTGACGAGAGAGCTCATAGTGCTGCGTTGGTGAAAGGTACACTGCTTCGATAAGTTCCCTCATCCTAGTTTCGATCTGAAGCCCTAGGCGATAATATGCGAGTGGAGCAAGCAAATCGTAGGCGATTTCTCTTACCGCGCCACCGTCGGTTGGCAGCCAATCGAAATTCTCACTTGTCAAAGCGAGAACCGAATGTATTTCCGGATTCGAGAGAAGGGAAATTGTGTCTAATGCTCGTTCGCACAGTCCGATTAACTCGGGCTCCGGCGGGTCGAGCCGAACGTACTGCGCTAATTTTTCAAACCAGACTTTAGGGACGTGAGTCAAGTCTGTGTGGAGGTTATGCCCATTGAGTGTAGAAGCCCAGCGAGCTAGTTCATCAACGGACCAATAGACAGCTGCAATCCTTGCGTATTCCGGCAAACTGAGCTTCTCGCCAACAGTATCGAGCACAAGAAAGCTTACTGTCTTGTCCGCTGCGCGCGAAAATCCTATTTCATAGGGCACCTACCACGAACCCGCGGTGCGAGAACTCACAAGACCGAGAAGTGCGGTTGCATGGCGTACACCACGTTCAATGGCATGCACAAGGCCCTTGTCCCCGAGCATTCCAAGCGCAGCTGCTCTTTGAAGATCCTCGTCTTCTTCATCGAGCCAATAGTGCACGTGGAGCGACGAGAGCACTGATGCAATGGCCCGTGCAACTGGCTTATCTACGGACATTCCGCACCTCCCTCATGATTTTTGCGAATATTTGACGTCATACAACCGCATGTATGGCAGTCCAAGGAGGCGGAGTAAGTGCTGATGGTCCTCGGTGAGATTGAGAACGATCGGCCATTGGCCTACCTGACACAGCAAGTGGATCCCGACAAAATAATGAAACACCCAACGTGCCGTTGGATGTTGAATCCGCTTACCAGTTTGATGAGGAAACGTCGCCTCATGGTCTTTGAGCGCTTTGCGAATACGATATTCCAAGGCAGCATACACCAGCAAACACACCGTCATCACCATTAACAGCGCCATGATGCGCTCAGGCTTTTTCAGATACAGCGAGGAAGCTAGAAACCTCGGGTCTTTGAGGAACCGAAACCCGCGCTCTGCCTGCACTTGGCCTTTGTAACCTCCCAGAATCTCTTGCGGCGGTAGTTGGGTCTCATCAAGCTGGTTAGTGGCCAGGATAAAACAGCTCTGCTGGTTGACGAGAGTCTGTCGGACACTAAGCGAGGCAGCCAAGGCCCCTTCGATGTGGTAGACGACCTGGTCGGGGTGAGCGCCTTGCCCAGGTCGTCCCCGTTTGCCATAGCGGGGCGTCGCGCGCACCGTGCTGGTGTGCAGGAAGGTGACCTGCAAGCCTTGCTCAAAAGTCGCAAGCGCCTGCTGTGCATCCGCTTTGCACGCAAAGGGGGTGCGGCATAATTTCTTCAAGGCTTGGACTTCTTTGTCACTTTGCTGGCGCAACTGCTTGTCCACCGTACGCTGTGCTTGAGGCTGGCGGGCCTCGGAGTACAGGAGGACCCAGCGTTGCTCGACCCCGCCATAGCTCGACGTCAAAGCGTGATAGCGATAGCCCTCGATCAGAGGCGCCATGGTCTGTGGATCGGCCTGGGCGAGGGCCGCCTGCGCTTCGTTCAAGGTCGCCGGGACGCGGGTGATCCACTTCCCGTCAGTATGTGCGAGCTTTTGGAGGTTGTCCTCGCTATAGAGGGCACTATCGGCCACCAAGTAGGTAGCCCCGTACATGGTGTGCAACTGATCGATGTGAGCATGGATCGCCTGACCAAACGCTTGGGCATCACTGCGGTGGCCACTGAGCGGTTTCATCAGGATGGGGAGCCCCGCCTGATGCTCCACCATCAGCTCCAACATGACTTGGTTGAGATCAGGTCGATGATCACGGCTGTAGCCCCGGGTGATGTGAATGACCTGTTCCGTGGGCTCCTCGTCACTGTTGTAGCGACCATCGACATGAAAGCTCGTACTGTCGAGGTGCGTATAGGTGGGCCGAAGGCCTAGACGCTGGGCGGCGGTCACCGCCATCAGACTATAGAGTTCCGTCACCCCATAGTCATAGAGGGTATCCAAGGCTCGCCCGAGGGCATCATCGTTGAGTTGTTCGGGGGTAATGCGCGGGGAAATGAGACGGTATGTGGGCTTATTCTGGAAGAACCGAGGGACCAAATAGAGTGCCTGATTGATAAACCCCAGGCCATTGAGCACCATCGCCTTGACAGCCTCGCCCACGGTGAGGTCTCGCATTTCAGGGTTTTGGTGGGTGGCTTGATCAATGACGTCCCCTAGGCCAAGTTCGTCGAACATGCCAGCGACAAGGCCGAGGTGGTCCAAGACTTGGCTACGATAAGTAGGTTGATCGGCCATAATAATCTCCTCTCATCGTGAGGAGATTATTATGAACCTCCAGCGAAACGCAAAAATAACTCGAAAAGCACGACGAGGTGCGGAAAGTCGG
>JBKPCR010000041.1:0-4493 GCA_046727435.1 bacterium
CGGAAATCGCGCAGCCAGCTCTCGGGCCCAGTGGTCAATCGCTTCCGGCAGATGCCCCATCACGCCGTATGCTTCCGGGTCAGCACCGGTCGCCCGTCAACAAAAATCGTGCTTCGTGTCTGCCCAGTCGATGCCCACCAGTGCGGCATATCCTGCGTCATGGGTCATATCGTGGTCCCCCAGTCGATACACTTCTGGCAACCGGAACATGCGGGCTGTATTTCTGCGAAGGCCTTATCGTCAAGTCCTCCGCGAGACAGCCTCTGAGTATTCGTTGGCGAAATACAGCACATCCCGCGGCTCGAAATGCTTTACTGAGTCGTCCTGACGACCCGATGTGGTCATTCGTAGCCGCGGGATGCATGCCCTTGGCGTACCCTCTACCCCTGTAAAAATAGTCTACTTGGTTGCCGAGAGATTGATGGCTCAAAAAGGGACTGGCTAACTATAAGGATGTTGTGACGAGGGCTGTGTCGCAATCAATCTCGCCCGTCCATCCTTGACCCTCCGTAGGGCATTCGCCATGCCAATCTATGCCTCATTATCAATCTATTTACATCCTTTATGATTAATAATCACGTCAGACGATCAGGTTACCTCATTATAAACTATTGATTATATTGGCAATATTCTTGCGTCCCCTGTATGCTGCAGTGTGGTGAGCAGATTCTGTAGAGGTACGAAGATGCTGCAGCTCAAGGAGGGGGATCATGCACATGATGCCGTTCACGCGACAAATGATGGCGATAGCCGGGCTGTCTCTAGGACTAGGGCTAACGGGCGAGTTCGTGTACGCCGACGACTGGTACCGGGAACACGGTATGGCGTCATACTATGGCAAGGGCTTTCACGGCCGCAAAGCCGCCGATGGGGAACGCTTCTCTCAACATGAGATGACCGCAGCCCACCGCCAGCTCCCGTTGGGCACGAAGGTCATGGTCGAAAACCCCGACACCGGGGAACAGGTGGAGGTGAAGATCACGGACCGGGGGCCGTATATTGACAAAAAGCGCCGCATCATCGATCTCTCCAAAGCGGCGGCTGACAGTGTGGGCCTCGTGGAAGGCGGCGTCGCCCCGGTGCGCGTGGTCGTCACGGAAGAGGCGGCCAAACAAATGAAGCGTCCTGAGGAAGACGTCATGTACGAGGTCCAGGTCGGGGCCTTTGAAGATCATAACCAAGCACAGGTGGTGCTCGAGCAGGTGCAGGACTGGTTCCCCAAGGCCTACATGGCCCCGCGCCAAGGACCGGAAGGCGCCTATTACCGGGTCCGAGTGGGTCCCTTCACCGACAAGGCCGCGGCGCAGCGCATCGCCAGTGGGTTGACGCGCGGGGGGCACCACGTGTTTCTCGACGAAGTCCCGGAAACAGCTTTGCCTCCCGAAGCCCCTCAGCCGTCCACAGGCTCCAAATGACCTGTCGCTCGGAACCTTTGACAGGGTTTCCGGCACAATCCTCGCCATCTGTGGGGAATGAAGCCGAGTGCGCCACGAAGCACATCGATGGAATGTATGGAAAATCCCAGTGCCTGTATGAGGCAGGCACTGAGCCCTTGGGGCGTAGCGTCCGGTGGATGCAACCCGGAGGTGAAAGAGCTGCCCCTGAAAGGTACTGGTGCGGCGCGATGCAGGCCGCCAAGATGCCAGACTTGGCTGAGGGACCACATGGCGAGTACACGAAGTGACGAAAGACCTACGGGAAAATTCCCCCCGGCCTCAAGATCCTGCACGATGGGGCAGCAGCTGTATTCAGAAGGTCGGTCGGCTTCCTTCTGAATCCCAGAGGCAGAGCTGGATCGGCCAGACAGGGTGAAATAGGCCACCTCATTTACCCTATTTCCAGCTGGGATTCCGCAGCGCACGGCTTGGATCAATGATCAGTCACCGCCTACATGGTTCCGCAGAGTCCATAGGTGTGAACGTGGGAGGCACTGCCATGAATGCGAAGGCGAGCAGTCCGCCAATGTCATGGCAATGCGTCGGAGGCTTCATAGTAGTCAGAGGCGAGGAAAGCTCGCCACAGGGCGAAGGGAGCCAGGGAGTTGACGTGCCTCAGTACCTATGACCCGCAATAGTCCGGTGAAATCCGGGCAATCCCATACGGGTGCAGGCGATGAACGGGAACCGGATGACAAGTCCGACCGTAAGGTGGAAGGCGGAAAGCCAACTCCTGGAGAGCCCGATGCCGGGAAACTGGCCCGTTGGGTTCGGAGGAGGGGATGGTGGAGATGACCCGAACGGGCACCGTGCCCTGCCCCTATCCTACCCGTGTCGGATCGGCGTAACTCCGCGGACTTGAATACGTTGACGCTGACGTAGCGAGGGCCTCCTCCTCCGCGCTGTGCGGCCCTGGTGGCTCGTCTAGCTGGTGTATATCAGACAAGGTCGAGTTAACTCCCCACCAGAGTGAAGGATGTGTTGGCGAGGATTGGCCATGATCCCACCCGACGAGGCCACCACCATCCGGCATATGTTAGCCCGCTGCGCGGAGGCCGACATCAGCTTCTGGTATGCCTCTCCACAGGGCAACTACATCCTGAATGCCGATCAGGTGCTCGCCGTGCTCGACGATCAGCAGGCGTTTGATGCCCAGCTGGCCGGCGTCACCGTAGAGCAATATCGGCAGTGGCTTAACGAAGGTCTATATCTGCGCTGTCCGATAATCACGCGGCAAGGTCGGCAATGTCGGGGGACAATCCACTGTAGCACGCCGGCCGAATGGCATGAGCGCTGGGGAGAACCCTGTATCCGTCATCGCGATCGGCTCCGGGTGCGGCCGAAACGCACCCCGCGCTAGCCGGTCCCGCCGAAGAAAAGATAGGAACACGATGAGTGAGGTTCTCGCCAAGCAATTCTGGTTCTACGGCTGGGGACAGCGGATGGTTAAACTTGCTCCAAAAGGCCACCACGCGTCGTGGTTGTTAGTACTGATTGGGCTCGCCATCGAGGCCGAGGAGCCTTCGGGGCTGGTACAGGTCAATGTCGCCGAGCTGGCACCGCGTACCGGGCTCACACCTAAGGGTATGGAGGTCGTCTTGCAGCGGCTGCGAGCGCTGAGCGTGCTCGAGCCTCAGGGCGATCTGGAGCGGGTGGACCCGACGCGCGTGGAGGGATGCCCTTTACCCCTCAAAATGGAGAGGTATTTCGAGCAGCAACGGCAGCAGTTTCGTCGGCGACCACCAGACGAGTAATCCAGGCAGAGGGCAAAAGGTAGACCTTTAGAGTCCCCTCATGAACCATCCGACATTTTCCTCCGAGACGATACAGGCCATCTGCGAAGCCCTACAGCGCGCGGGCGTGGAGTTCGCCTTCGGTATCCGCGACTATGGGATGGTCTGGTTGGAACCGGCGCATATCCCCGCACTGCTCCACGACCGCGAAGCGTTTGAAGCCAGCTGTGTGGGGGTGTCATTGCGGGATTACCGGCGATGGCAGGAGAGCGGGGGCGAAGTGTACTGCGCGGCCCTCACTCGTCGGGGGCGTCGCTGCAAGAACCTTCTCGCTCGTGGTCTTCCCCCCAGGGACTGGGTCGAGTCAGAACAGCGCGGCGATTACTGCGAGATTCACAGCGGAGACCGGCTGTAACCCCCGCCGACGAGGCCCACTTCATTGCCCTGTAGGTTGAGCTATTGGCGTATCAACGCCTTAACGTAAACACGTCACGGTGGACTGACGCCGATGCGGATTCTTACTATTGCCTCACAGAAGGGTGGCGCTGGGAAAACCATCCTTGCCGCTCACCTCGCTGTTGAAGCCGAACGCACCGGGGCCGGGCCCGTTGCGGTCGTCGATACCGACCCCCAGGGCAACCTTGCGGCCTGGTGGAACAGCCGCGAAGCCCAGACCCCCTTGTTTGCCTCGGTGGACATCGCTCGCCTGCCTGACCATCTGCGCACACTCCAGCGCCGCCAGGTGGCGCTTGTGGTCATCGATACCCCACCGGCGCTCACCGATACCATCCGGGCAGCGATTGCGGTCGCCGACTTGGTGGTTATCCCCGCCCGGCCGAGTCCCCATGACCTGCGGGCCGTCGGCGTCATCGTTGAGATGGCCGAGGCGGCCAGTATGGGGGGCCTAGAGTAACGGAGCAAAAAACGTCGATCCGTTGCAATTGTATTTGTTATATCCTCAGCGACAGCCTTTCAGAAGCGTCTCTGGGTGCCATAGCACTCACAGAGTGCGTAGGAAAAAACCACTTTCACAGGCAAAATTCAACGCTAAACGACGAGAAAGTCAGTGGTGTTTGTCCACAATAAATGTGGGAAGTAACCTTCGTTTTCCTCCACAGCGTTGCCCGTGGATGTACGGATCGACATTTCCTGTACGCTTGCTACGGGAACCCCAACAAGGAACCCTGCTATGAAGACGCTGCTCGTGTATCCGGAGTTTCCTGAGACCTACTGGAGCTTCCGCCATGCCCTCGCGTTCGAGGGCAAGCGCTCGGCCTTCCCGCCGCTCGGCCTCTTGACCATCTCTGCCCTGCTGCCCGAGACG
>JBKPCR010000042.1:0-10101 GCA_046727435.1 bacterium
ATCCAATCTCCATAGCGCAATGTCAGCAGCCTTCTATCGGTGCGCGGGCCGTCCAACCAGGTGTTGAAGCGGACCGCGGCCGGCTCGGGGGTGCCGCTGTCTCTCGGTCTCGCGGCCGCTTAACACCTAATCGTTCGGCAACTTGCGCAACACCGATCCCCCACCGAACCAAAAGGAGGATGATGAACCAAAAGGAGGATGATATGACACAGGACATCGCTCTACCCAGTTGGACGCTCGCCGTTATCGTCGCTCTGGGGGCGGTCGCGCTCGCGTCCCCGAGTCACGCGCAAATCGCCGTTGCGGCCAACGATAACAAGGTAGTCAACGACAACGGCACCGTGAAGGTGGTGCCCAACGCGCCGCCCGATACGGTGGCGATCATCGATCTCAAGGCGAGCCCCCCGAAGGTCATCGTCGAGGTCCAGGCGCCGGTGTCCGCGGTCGGACCGCCTCTCAGCATTGCCCTCACCCCCGACGAGAGCCTAGCCCTGGTCACGGCGTCGAACAAGATCGACCCGAGCGACCCGACCAAGCAGACCCCGGACAACCGCGTGTCCGTCATCGACCTCAAGGCGAGCCCCCCGAAGGTCATCGCCACACTGGAGGCCGGCAAGGGCGCGGCAGGGATTTCCATCAACCGCCAGGGGACGCTCGCCCTCGTCTCCAACATGGTGGCCGGCACAGTGTCCGTCTTCACGATCCAGGGCAAAACGGTGACCCCAGCGGGGACCGTCGACATCGGCGGCGAGAAGGCCGGCGGCGGCATGGTCGCCATCACGCCTGATGGCACGATGGCTCTCGCCTCCCGCCGCAACGACAATAAGATCTCGGTCCTCGCGATCGACGGGACAAAGGTCGAGGACACGAAGCGTGACCTGATGGTGGGCCTGCGCCCGGTTGTTCTCGATATCGCACCGAACGGCGCTTTCGCCGTCGTCGGCACCGCCGTGGGTGGCCCCACGGGCGGCAGCGACAGCATCAGCCTGATCGACCTGACGGCAAAGCCGCCGCGCGTCGTCGACACCATCGGCGTGCTCGGGTCCACCGCCGAGGGCCTCAAGATCGCGCCGGACAGCTCCGTCGTCGCCGTTGTCGTCCATAACGGCAGCAACCTCTCGAAGGAGTCACCCTTCTATCACGACGCCGGCAAACTCGTCATCGTGCGCGTCACCGGGAAGACGCTGTCGCGTGTGGCCGAAGCGCCGATCGGTCACTGGTCACAGGGTGTTGTCTTCTCACCTGACGGCAAGACGCTCCTCGTCGGCAACATGGTCGAGAAGGACTACTGGGTCTTCCAGTGGGACGGCTCGACGCTGCGCGACACCGGCCAGCGCGTCAAGATGACTGGCGGTCCAGCTGCCATCCGCACCGTCGAAAAGTAGCGCTGCTGCAGGCCTCCTGCCGCCGGAGCAGCCAAGGTGGCAGGAACTGTTTCCCCAGGCTCCGGGCGTCGGCGCGGGGCCGAACAACGCCTTGCAGCTGACTGCCAGAAGCGTCCGCTGCGCTCCCACTTCCGGCAGCAGCTGAAGGCTGGCGTTGGGCTTCATTCATAGGGAAAGAAGAAGGTCGGCATGAGGCCGATGCGAGGAGACGACCATGTGGTACCGCGCCGTCGGGTCCCTCGTCACACTCCTCTTGAGTCTATTCACGGTGCCGCTTGCCGCCGCGGCGCAGCCGCCGGGGCAGGTCTACCGGATCGGCTACCTGGGGACGGATCCCCCACCTGCCCACCGGTGGGATGCGTTCCTGGACGGGTTGCGTGAGCGAGGGTATATCGAAGGGCGGAACCTCGTCTTCGAGCGCCGGTTCTCGGAAGGCAAAGAAGAGCGCTTCCAGGAGTTCGCCGCCGAGCTGGTCCGGCTCCGGGTCGATTGCCTCCTCGTGCCCACGACGCCCGCCGCGCTCGCCGCCAAGCACGCGACCCAGACGATTCCGATCGTCATGCTGACGGCGATCGATCCCGTGGGAGCGGGGTTGGTGGCGAGCCTGGCGCGGCCAGGGGGCAACCTCACGGGGTTGAGCGTCCTGGCCCCAGAACTCAGTGGGAAACGGCTGGAGCTGCTGAAGGCAGTTGTTCCCCAGGTGTCCCGCGTGGTGGCCCTCTGGAATGCGGCGAATCCCGCCAACGCGTCGGCGTGGGAAGAGACGCAAGCGGCGGCCCGTGCGTTGGGACTCCGGCTCCACTCGCAGGAAGTGCGAGGCCCGCAGGACCTCGAGGGCGCGTTCGCCCTCACAGCCAAGGTGCGCCCGGAGGCGCTTCTCGTCCTGCAGGATTCGCTCATCAATATGTACCGACCACAAATCGCGGAGTTCGTCACCCAGCAGCACCTTACGAGCGTGTTTTTCACAAGGGAATGGGTCGTGGCCGGCGGTCTGATGTCCTATGGACCGAGCATTCCTGACCTCTACCGCCGCGCGGCCACCTATGTGGACAAGATCCTCAAAGGGGCCAAGCCCGCCGATCTGCCCGTCGAGCAGCCCAGGAAGTTTGAGCTGGTCCTCAACCTGAAGACGGCCCAGGCCCTAGGGCTCACGATCCCGCCGATCGTGCTGTTTCAGGCGGACGAGGTGATCCAATAGGCTGGTGTATGGGAGCGGTGAGGGGGCGCGGAGCGTGCATCAGAGGGAACAAGAAGGGAGTTGAAGTCGAGGGGGGCACCCACCCGCAGACCACGGGGCACTCCCAGCCCAACCAGGGTGTGCAGCCGACTGCCAGAAGCGTCCGCTGCGCGCCCGCTTCTGGCAGCGGCTGACACCTACCGTTCGGCACAACTTAGGAGACCAGAAGGAGAATACCGATGACTGACCACGCATGCCCACAGGCCGGCACGTCGATGCCCGGGGCAACCGACTATATTCAGCGGGCCAATCCGGCGTTTGAGGCCGTGCTCGCCACCCGGACGGTCGCCAATGCGGCGGCGTTCTTCCTGGCGTATCTGCGTCCCGGCATGCGGGTCCTGGACGTCGGCTGTGGGCCTGGGTCCATCACGCTGGGCTTGGCCGAAGTGGTGGCCCCCGGCGAGGTGGTCGGCATCGACCTCCAGCCCGCGCAAGTGGAGCAGGCGCGCGCGTTAGCGGCCACGCGTGGGGTGACCAACGTGGGCTTCGAGGTGGCCGACCTCTACACCCTGCCCTTTCCGGACGGCGCCTTCGACGCGGCGTTCGCCCATACGGTGGTGATAGGCCTGCGCGAGCCGGTGCGGGCGCTGGCGGAACTCCGCCGGGTGCTGCGGCCAGGCGGCATCGTGGGCGTGCGCGACCCAGATTGGGGCACGTGGCTCCGTGTGCCGACGGTCCCGCTGATCGAGCAAGGCATCGCCGTGGCGGTGCAGGGGGATCAGCACCACGGCGGCGACCCGTTCCGGGGCCGCCATCATCGCCGGCTCTTACTGGAAGCCGGGTTTGTGCGGACCGAGGCGACCGCGTCGGTGTCGAGTGCGGGGTCGCTCGAGGCGACCCGTCGCCATGCCGTCTTCATGAAGGCCCAGTTGCAAGGGGCGGCCCGGACGGTCCTGGCGGAGGGGTGGATGGATCAGGCGACCGTGGAGGCGGTGGAAGCCGCGATCGACGCCTGGGCCGAGCGCCCAGACGCGTTCGCTACCTGGACGTGGTGCGAGGCCGTGGGCTGGGTGCAGACTTAAGGGCGTACGAGGGGCATGGCGCTAGGCATCGTTCCCCAGGCGTCGCGAAGTACAGAGCGTTATACAGAGGGCGGAGCACTCACACGGAGAGGGGGAGTGCCGGAGCGGATAGGTGGCGACACCTGGGCCGAACATCGCACTGGAGCCGACGCCCAATAGCGTCCGCTCCTGCGTCGCTCCCGCTATCGGGCGCGGCTCACCGCCAGCGTTCTACATCTGTGAGGAAGACGACTAATGCCCTTTGATGAAGCGCTTCGAACCAAGGTTCTCCTCTGGTGCGACCGTCACTGCTGCCTTTGCAAGAAAACCTGCGGCATCAACATCGAGGTGCACCATATCGTACCAGAGGCTGAAGGCGGCTCAGATGAGATAGACAACGCGATACCCCTCTGTTTCGACTGTCATGGTATCGTAGAGCATTACAATACCAGGCACCCCAGAGGCACTAAGTACAAATCAGAAGAACTCAAACCGCGCCGCGAGCAGGTTTACGAGGAGTTTACGCGCCACTTGGTGCCGCCGGTGCACTACCAAGTGACACAAGCATTACCAGACGGCGACTCGCGCCAGTTTCCAGATGTCGGATTTATCCTCTCACATCTTGGCGATTCGCTGCCTGTAAAGGTCCGTGTAATAATAGAAATTGTGGAGAATAATAGACAGTTGAACAGGTTTAGCCACGGTCATTACTCTGGTGATAAAGTCTGGCACTTAAATCCTCGCTTTACAATAAGTGGTCATTTTAATATCCCTACGGAAGCATTAAGTAAGAGCTGTCCATTAAAGCTCCGGGTTTCCGTGTCAATTATTGATCAGTATGACAGAGAACATTTTCATCTGCCTGTCGAATATGTGTACGTAACAGACAGGAATTATTGGTATGCCGAACCATAGAGGGACTGACCTATAACCACCCGCTGCAGCGGACGCGGCACACAGCCGCCGCGCTGCTGAGCTTTCGCGTTACCACTGTAGTACTAGAGGGAAGCCTTTCGCAAGGAATAGTCAGCGGCATTCGGCAGATCGGAGATACGACCCTTTTCTAGATTGAGGAAGTTCTCCACTACGGCAAGATTTGGCCTGGCCTCGCAATGCGCACGAACAACGGCAATGAGCAGTTCGACGTCGCGCACGAGACGAAAAGGCTGCTAGGAAAGATCGACGTGCGGATTCTGGAGTTTGATGTGCAAGAATAAGCTACTACGGTTGCCCCATGCCATTGAACTTACGAGCAGTGGGCGCTTCGGACAATGTTGGCCTGGCGAGCGGGAGTTGAGTTAGCTGCTCCCTACCCCTCCTTCGGATACAGGGAGGAATGCTGTGGTTAATCAAGAGGAATTGAAACGGCGTATTGAGGCACTCATTCAGAAAGGCGGCCAAGTTCTTGCTACCTCCCACAAGCTGTCTTCCAAAAGCTCAGCCAGGATCTTGGATGCCAGCGCTTTCAATCAATGGAAGACACAATCGCTTAACTTTCTTATACAACTTCGCGGCGCAGATGATGTGTACACTACCTGCTTCGAGAAAGAGGTTCACGATAGATATGAGTCAGACGTAAAGTCTGGCATTGGGATCCTCAAGGCCCTCTATGAGGATCTAGATTTTACATCGCAGGTTTTGTACAACGCGCCAAGCCCCCAGACAAACAATGTTTTTGTGGTGCATGGGCATGATGAAGAGATGAAGCAAGCAGTGGCCCGCACGCTCTCGCAGCTTGGTCTTCAGCCAATTATCCTTCATGAAGAGCCGAATCAAGGGAAAACACTGCTCGAGAAGTTTGAGAGGAGTGCGGATGTGCAATTCGCTGTGATCCTCCTTTCGCCTGATGACATGGGGTATGTGAAGACCGCTTCATCAGAGCATGCCCGAGCCAGGCCCAGGCAAAACGTTATTCTTGAACTCGGGTACTTCGTCGGAAAACTCACCAGAGAGCGGGCGTTTGCACTAAAACGTGGAGGTGATTTGGAATCACCGAATGATATCGCTGGCTTGGTTTACGCGCCCTACGATGCCACAGGACATGGCGCTTCGAACTGGTGCGGGAGTTGAAGGCTGCGGGTTACGCGGTTGACGCCAGTAGCCTGATCTGATCGTTGTTAGGCCGCTCTTAACGAAGGCTGTTCAAGGCAAAGTGTCGATGATCACGTCCCCGTTGTCCACCACGTGCAAGATGACGCGGTAGCCATAGAGCAAGGACATGCCGATGAGTGGGCCACCTTCTGCTTGCAAGACCAGCACTTCACGTTCTTCTTCGTTCCACATGACTGTAGCCAGGTAAAGGTTGAGCACGACGGAGCGCCCATCCCCGAGCATAGCACGGCGATTGCCCACGAAGCGGAGGTTGAGGGCACGCACGACATGGCTCGGCAGTGTCAAGAAACCGTTGAAGCCAGTATCAATCACGACCTCGATTGCTTCCTGTCGTTGGTCCGGACCTGCGACCACAAGACGAATCGTGGCTTCGCGATTGGCGGTCACGACCCCTGTAATCATCGTTGCAGTACGGTGAAGTGGCCACCGAGCCGGTACGCCGCGGCGTACCCAATGCGCAGCCCATACAGCACTGCCTCGGGCCGTTTAGCAAGCGCACGTTTTGTTGCCACCAGATCGTCGTCATCGATTTCGTAGTCGCCTGTTTCGATGTCAATGACGAGAAACTTGCCCTTGTGTTCAGCCTCGACCTTAGCGCGGATCTGTTGCTCATAAATCGCTTCTCCACGCGCAGCGACCTCGTCGGCCGGATAATGCGGGTAGGGCATGAGGGCATTCTCCTTCTGAGAGGGTTGTTGGCAGATCACCCCATACTTAATCTATTATACATGGTTCGTCGCATGATTAGAATGGCCGGTAGTGTCCTAAATCTGAGTTGCCGCCTTTAGAGTGGCGCCCACTGGGCATAGCTCATCTGGATAGCAACGCACTTTTAGGACACTATGGAATGGCCACCCCCATTGCTTTCGGCTTCGATTGGGGCGACCCTTTGGGCGGGCACATAAGGCAGGCCTAACCAGGCGCTAGACTGTGTGAAAGCCCCGAGTTCGGGCATTTTCGACGAAGTAAGCCCTTGATTTTATAGAGGTGCATTTTTGAAAAATTGAGTTTTCACACAGTCTGGCGCTCGAATTGTCTGTGCGGTTGAACTTGTAACCTGTTGTTTCCATTGTCAAAGGGGGGCAGGAAGGATTTGTCACCGCAGATCATGTGTACGAATCTTGTGTGGTCTGATTTAGATGCTGCTCTGGTCACCTACACCGTCGAACAGGTCGCACTCTTGGTCGCCTCCGTGGATGTGCGGTTATCGCTTGCTGATGTCGTGCAGGTAGCGAGAGACTTCACACACATGAAATGTCGTGTCAAACCGTTGCGTAATGGCAACAACGACCCGCTGAAAGATTATAACGACTATTGCGAGGGCGCGATAACCGAAATTGTCGCGCTCTCACGTGAGGTGACGGACCGTGCCACAGCAATTCGTGGGCAATACGGATTTAAGACGCCCGATGCTATCCACCTTTCCGCCGCCGTAGTGATTTGGGGTGCGATCTGTTTCTCACCAATGACCACCGGCTTGATCACTTTCCCGATATCGTGGTCGAAGTCGTCCAACCATAACGGGGCGCTCGTTTCGGGGGAGATCGATCGGCCTCGTCAATCGCCTGCCTTGGCCTCATCCGGAGGACCTTCAGGCATGCCGGCATCGATCCAGGCCACGATCTCATCGATCTCTGCACTCGACAGAAAGGGCCCTTGCAGCGGCATCTTCCCAAAGCCACCGACGCCACGGACCAGCGACCGAACCAGATGCGTTTCCCGGCCAGGGACACCGGGTTGGATGGCGCGGAGCCCCGACAGAACAGCGGTGGCAAGCTGCTGCGGAGTTTCCCAGTAATATTCGTGGATGCCTGGATACGGCTCGCGTCCCCACCGCACGATCCAGCGCTCCATGATGCCGTCCAGGATGGCTTTAACCCTGGGCCAGTAGACTGGCGCCTCGGGCGGGTGACCCTCATGCATGGCCCTATCTCCAGGATTATGGTTGCAGCCTCAGTATCCACGTAGCAGTGCAGAGCAGTCAGCTCGCCTGGAAAACATGAGATAGTACATGACCCAGCTTCGAGAGGGTGTGCTTACAACGAGGACTTCCTGCGTATGGCGGAAAGCTACGGGTCTCCGGCTGGGGGCTTCCCTCACTCCGCGTGGGTATTGAGTTGCTCAAGATAGTGTTTGAAGCGCTCGATGGCCCGCTGCTCTGGTACGCCGAGGAAGTATCGAATCCCTTGCGTATACTCCAAGATATCACGGGGATGCATCAGCACGTCGTCCCGCCCTTCGGCGGCTCGAAAGAGACCATCTGCCCAGTCTTGCATCCCGGTGTAGAGCGCGTCCTCCAGGGAGGTCACCTCTTTGCCGTCTAACGCTTTGCGGACGACCCAACGCGCGAAGACAAAGGGCAGGCCCGTCCACTGAGACCATTCCTCTCCCAGATCATAGGTATGGGGGTAATCCCAGGCGCCGTGTCGCTGGCGCAGGCCCTCGCTGCCGATGAGGAGGAAGGCGTCGTTGGCATCTCCGAGCGTCGTGTAAGCCGCTGGCTGTACGTGATGTTTGAGGGTGAGCAGGACCTTCAGGAGGAGGGCAGAGGTGGCAGCCTCATCAGGGATGCCGATGCGGGCACCGATCAACTCATGGAGAGGTCGCTTCGAGTGCAGCGCCACACTGCTAGCCCTACGCACGGTAGCCAGGCAAAACCCTGACAGGAAACGAAACTGCTCGTCCAGCGGGAAACAATCCACCAGGGGCATCGGCCCAGCATCGATCTCACCCCTGGCGGCGGCTCCGGCTAGGGCACTGGGTACCATGTCATATAATTCGACCCCGCGCCGCTCCATCTCGAAGTAGAAGGGCTCGCAGCTGAGGTAAGGAATGCGTGCAACTTTCAGCGCCATGCCCATACACCTCCGCGACGGCCCTCCGTAGGGCGTCTTGGGGTCTGTTTTCCAGCCCTTCTCCCCGTACCCTGACTGTTTCCCGGATGGAGAGGAAATCAGTGCTCAAACTACGTTGCGTAATAGTGACGTCTACTGATTGATGACACAGTCTCCACCCTGACCCTCCCCCGCGATGGGGGAGGGAGGCATGGCGTTGGAAATGCCGCACTCAGGGCTTAGAGGCGGGGACCAACGAAGGTGGGAGAGAGCTTACGATACACCTGGACGCGGTTGCGAGCCGATTCCACCACGAAAATCCGGTTCTCGGCATCAACTGCGACGCCGGTCGGCCCCCAGAAGTCCTTTTCTCGCTCCAGCCCGTAGGCGCGCTCGCGCTCTTGGTACATCTCCGGATTGGCGTCGAGCTTGTCCTTCGCCCACTTGGAGAGGGTCGCATCGCCAGTTTTCAGGGCAATGAAGTCCCCTTCGGGGTCGAAGACCTGCAGCCGATTGTTCAGCCAGTCGGCGACATAGATAACGCCATCTTGATCTACGGCAACGCCGGAGGGGCGATTGAATTGCCCTTCACCCGTGCCCGACGTGCCAAACTGCATCAAGAACTGCCCGTCGGGGCCGAACTTCTGGATCCGGTCGTTGCGCCAGTCGGAGACATACACATCGCCGGCGCCATCGACGGCGATGCCCCACGGCATATTGAACTGGCCCGGGCCGCTGCCGGTCGAGCCCCACTTCGCCAGGAACCGGCCATCCTTGGTGAATTTCTGGATGCGGTTATTACCGCTGTCCACCACATAGGCGTTGTCGTCGGCATCGAAGGCGATACCGGACGGGCGATTGAGCTCGCCATCGCCGCTTCCTGGTCGCTCCTGCCACTTGCTGATGTAATCGCCATCCTTGCTAAAAATCGACACGCGATTGGTCCATTCATCGGTTACATATACATTCCCGGCGCGGTCAAAGGCAACGGCCGTCGGCCATACCAGCGAGCCATCATCAAAGTTAAACTCATGCGGTCCTTGCGACGTCACGCCACGAGCAAAGGCCGTGACGTACTCTTCGTCGTCGAGTGTGAGGACGGTGATACGAGTGCCTTCCGGACGATATTCAGAGGCACGGCACAGCACGTATAACAGGTCGCCCTGTCCTCGGGCGACAAAGACCGGCGAGGTAAACCCCGGTCCGAATTGCTCGCCACGGCCGATGGTGTGGCTATATTGCAAAATAACGGAATTCGCAACGGTCGGCATGTTCGCACCTCACAGCATATGGGTTGACCATGACCTGGAGCGCCGCCCCCTGCCATAAGCAAGGGGTTTGGCGCTCGACGATAGCCGTGTCCTATGGGACGTCGGCGTGTCTAGAGGAAATCAAGCTGCTCGAAGGTCCCACCGACGATGGGCTTCGAATCCATCTTCATCCACTTCTCCAGCAATGTCGCGTAGAGGCCGCGGAAATCGTTGTTGAAGTGGAGATCCCCTTCCAACAATTTCCCGGCTTCGAGGGAAGGA
>JBKPCR010000043.1:0-9476 GCA_046727435.1 bacterium
GGGTCCTGGTGAGATCGAGGTGCGATTCGACCTCGCGGATGGCGGCAGGATCGGTGTTGTCCAGCACCAGAAGCGGTGGCCAGCCGGGAGCCGAGCTGAAGGTAGCGCGGCAGGTTTCGGCACAGAGGCTGCTGCCACCCATACCGAGCAGCACGATGTGGGTGTATCCTGCGTCTTTGATGTCGGTGGCAAACACACTGATGCCACCAACCCTGCCGCGAAACGTCTGAATGCTGTCTAACCAACCCAATCGATGGCGAATCGTCTCGGCCTGTTCGACGTCGGATGTCCAGAGCAACGCATCGTGCGCGAACAAGCGGCGCCCAAATCGCCTGGTGTCAAGCGCGGGATATGCCGGCGTCACGGCTGATCTCACGACTCCCAAGGCCATCGTTTGCGCGCTCGCGTTCGCCCCTAAGAATTGCTGACGCTTGGCGGCGAGGGTCTTCATCAAGGCATCGTAGGGGTCGACGAACTTCTGCGCCCCTTCGTTCTGCAGTTGCCAGATGACATGGTCGAGATCCACCCCCACGTTTTCGAGATCAGGTAAGGTTTGGCGGGCCTGTTCGAGGTCTGCTTCCACCGAGTTCTCGCGGATGACGCCGTGATCGGCAAAGGCGTCAATGGTCTCGTCAGGCATCGTATTGACCGTGTGCGGGCCGATGAGCGGCTCGACGTAACGCACATCGTCGTAGAGGGGATCTTTGCTGCTGGTGCTGGCCCAGAGCGGACGTTGCAGGCGGGCCCCTCTCTCCTCAAGCGCCCTCCACTGAGCGCCCCTGAAGATCCGCTTAAAGCTCTGGTAAGCGAGCTTGGCGTTGGCAATCGCCGCCTTACCCAAGAGTTGCTGGGCACGTGGCTCCTCACCGCGAGTCGCGTCCGGCCAGATCCGATGCCCCAGTAGCTGGTCCACCAGTACATCGATGCGACTCAGGAAAAAGCTGGCCACCGAGGCGACGTACTTCACCGGTTGGCCCTCAGCTATGCGCCGTTCCAAGGCTCTGATGTATGCCTGGGCCACGGCCTCATAGTCTTTGATGGCGAAGAGTAAAGTGATGTTGATATTGATCCCTTCGTACAGCATCTCCTCGATAGCAGGCACGCCCGCCGGGGTGCCAGGGATCTTGATGCACACGTTGGGGCGAGCGACGGCGTTCCAAAGATGCCGAGCCTCCGCCATGGTCCCAGCGGTATCGTGCGCCAGATAGGGCGAGACTTCGAGACTGACGAAGCCATCTTCCCCATCGGATCAGTCATACACTGGCCGCAGGATGTCACAGGCGTCCTGAATGTCGCTGATCACCAGCCGCTCATAGATCTCATGAACTTCACACCCCGCATGCACGAGTTGTTGAAGCTGCGCGTCATAGTCATCGCCGCCCGAAATGGCTTTGTCGAAAATGGCGGGGTTGGAGGTGAGTCCGCGCAATCCCTGTAACACGACGCGCTTGTCTAACTCGCCGCTGGTGATCTTGCGACGGGTGAGATTGTCGAGCCAATAACTTTGGCCACACTTAATCAGTTGGAGCAATGCAGTCATTGCCACGACTCCTACGAAACTCAGGCTGTTTCACGACGGATTCGGTCGCGTCCTGTACGGCCATCGGTCTGGTTTTTGTCTCAGTTTCAGCCATATCCGTTATCTCATTATCCACCATTCAGACTGTGTCCAAGCCAAGCTCATCCTCATCTCTCGCATGCCATCATCCTCTACCTTAGAGCAACAACTCCATCAGGCACAGTACTCGGTCCCACAAATCGCTGCCGGGGTTTTTCACCTCGGGGTCGATGATCTTTATGGCCTGTCCAGCGAGCATAGCCAGCGTTCCTACGAGATCTGGCAGCATCGCCTCGACATCCAGACTCAAAGTGCGTTCCAGTGGTGGGTAGGTGGCTAGATGGTCCAGGATCGGCTTCAGGTCAATTGCTTCCTCATAGCGGCGAAACACCCTTATGTGTTCGAGAATACCCTTGGTCAAGGGCAGGTCTGGCGCCATGACGATGTCGCGGTTGTTGTAGCTGGCATTGCGTACCCCGATCACCAACAGGTCATTCAACTTCTTCCCTATCAGGTCGGTGAGTCGGTCCATATCGCTCTTGTCGATTTCGACCCCTGTCGAGCGACGCAGAAACTCTTTCATGCGAGTGTAGCCCACAATCATGAGCATTCCTCCGAACCACTCTCGATGTCTTGCGACGTCCCCCTTCTTGCGCATACCCCTATCTTATACTGTATGGCAGGCGGGGACCGGGGGCGACTCAGGACAGCGTGAACCTGATAACAAATGTGACACGGTATAGTTCAGGGCTGGTGTTATACTCCAGATGACGACTCAGTCTATTCAGCGCTGGCAGACTTAACCTCACGAGAGTGCGACAGCCGTTGGCGCTCTTAATGAGTGTCGAAGGGTTCACTAGAGAACATTATGTTCGTTTCCAATGCTGCGGGCGCAGCCCAGAATAACGGTCTGAGTGTGGCCTTTGACCTGTCTACCCTGGTAACGTGCGATCTCGATCATCCGAGGTCTGGGGATGCTGCCATGCTGACAGACAACGACCTGCAAAGGATGTATGATCTCTCGCACTGCCTCCATCCCAACCATGGCATCGCATTGTCCGTAACCCTTGAGGCCTGTGAGCGAGTGTCCCTCATTCGAAGCATTCAGGCTAGACGAGTAGGGTACTACAGGCGAAGACTCCCAGAGGCCTGCCTTCCCCAATACTGTGTTTATCTCGCATCAGACGCGCGCGAGCGCGACCAAGAACGCCCTCGATCTTGCGAGAAGCCTCTGTATGAGCCAACCTCTGATGACAGTCTGGTGCGCTATATCACGGCCCTTGTCTGGTGGACGATGGAATCGATCCGACGTGCGTGGGGTTGCCGCAGTTGATTCGCGAATATAATCATCATTTCCCACAAGGAGTGATATGCGCCTCGAGGATCCGGATCGTAAACTGCAGATGCCGTGTTTTAACCCGTGATCTTCCGTGCCGGCTGAGCACATTCATGGAGCGCTCCATGTCGTGCAATCGCCTTACGTGTATAACCATCGTATCTCAAAAGGGAGTGACATGCAGCTGGATGACCCCCTCCAAAATCGTGTCCCAACGGGTGGCGGCGCCCTCACTCCAGCCGCAGGCAACCGTTTTACTCCTTCTCCTCTCAGCTACACTTCGATTGCTTTTCTAGAGCGGTCTCTCGAGCGCAATCAGCTCCGCCGGAGTGTGTACCGTGCAGGTCATCTCCGTGTCTATATTGATGGCGAACCACATGTACCACTCGACATAGAGGGAGGTGTCTCCAAGTCGTTCCGAGTCCCGCTCAGTGCGTCGTGTGTTGAAATCTTCGGGGACGATAATGAAGGAGATCTCCTCCTAGGAGTGTTTCTTCTGCCTGAGCCTGCATTGGTCGAGCACGACCAACCCCAGCACCTGTCGGTGACACTTGAGGGGGGACAGACGGTTGCCATGGAGATGCGAGTGGGCGACGGCCCATGTAGAGGGGTGTCTGAGTATGTCTTTCAGATCTCATACGCGGAAGCCCCTAGCCGCGAGATCCGTTCGGGTTTCAACCGCCATATTGTCTGGGCTGATGAGCAACAGAGTCAATGGTGGGTTTGGGACATCTTGTAGTCGTGTTGTGGATTCTATTCTATGTTCGGGATGACTTCATACGTCATCGTATTACCGAAGGTACCGGCTGGAGAGGTGACGACGATGGAGAGGGTATACAAGCCTGGTCCCAACTACCCTACGCCGACTCTGGGCAGCCGAGCGGTGAGTTGCCCAGATTGATTATAATGGAATATCGCGTTTCTGTTTGTATTTATACGAAACGTATATGGAATGATACGGCAGGGCCTCGATAGATCACAAACCTAAACTCCTTGATCTCGTTCGCCAGACCATCCGCCTCAAATTCTAGAGCACTCCTACGGAACGTAGGTATATGGACTGGATCAAGCGCTTCATCCTCTTCCACGCTAAGCGCCATCCGGCCTCTATGGGTGTGCCAGAAGTGCACGCGTTTCTCTCGCATCTGGCAGTCGAGCAACAGGTCGCCGCCTCGACCCAACGTTAAGTATTAGGCGCCATCGTGTTTCTGTACCGGGACATGCGCGATCGGGAGGTTAGCTGGCTGGGGAGATCCCATGAGCAAAGCACCCTGAACGCTTGCAAGCAGGGAATGACGCTCAGGGCCATTGCGACTCGAGAATGAAAGACAGGCCATCGGCCATCTGGGTCATACGCCCCAGGAACAGACTGCCCTTAGCAAGGAACATGGCGCGTCGCATGGTACCAGCTGTCATGCGGTCAAGCGCATGTCCCAAAAACGGAATTGCTGAGGCGATGTGACCTTGGGTGGGCGAAAAACCCGGCATGCCATGGGCGCTCACGAAGGGTCCAACCTCAGCCGGGATAATTTCCTTCCGGAGCGCTGCTAAACCGGCAATGACACGATAGTTCAGCAGCGGCACGTTGCCACTGCCGGCGGGCTCGGTCACCTCGGGATTATGCAGCTCTGTAGCATACTTATCGATGTCACGAAATCGCAACCCGAGCTGCTGTAAGGGTTTGGCAACGAGATGCTCGAAAATCGCCTGCTGGGATGATCCAGCGCCGACGGTATGGCGGCCAATCGCATCTAGACGTATGACTGGTGACTGTCCATCGTTTTCGCCGACGAGAATGGCTACACCCGCCAGCACATCTTCCAAGATCGGCTGATCGTGCTGAAGATGCCCCTGAAATTTCATGCCCAGCTTGGCGAGCGAGCATCCGCCGATGACCGCGACCTGCCGAAACATCCGCGAGCTGATGAGCCCCCCGGCCAAAGCCAGCGCATGGACTGGGCCACAGCAGAAGCCTTTGATATCAACGCCGGTCGCCATCGTGCACCCACACATCTCTGCCACCGCTTTCGCCAGATTACCACCACCGCGCTGGTACCGATCGCCCACCGCTTCCTCGCCACTGTTCAGAACGTACTCGATGGTCTGTGAATCGGTGCCCGTCTGGGCCAACAGGGTACGGAAGGCCATCGTAGCGGTGGCCTTGCAGACCAGATTTTCCAACAAGACGTCCGCTGCTAAAGAGCCATCTTCGTCATGGGCCGCATGGATACAGCCAACCAGTCGCCCGTCGCGAAGGTACAGCGGCAGGATATGCCTGTCGGTGCTTAGCCTGGATTCGATGGCAGCCAGCGGTTTGCCATCGCCCATACGACTGCGGTCCGCGGCAGTGATGTGGGGATGGGTGGCCAGCAGCTCTTTGACGGTCGCGTTGAAGTGCTCGTCGAGCCACACCAGATCGAACACATCGCACATCTTCACGATCCCGTAAAATTCCTCCTCCGGCATGATCTCACCATGCGGCCCCCAACGCCGCCCCCCATCGGTCATCTTGAACCAGGGTTGGCCATAGCTGCGGAGGTCGTCGGGGAAGATGCTCCCCAGGAACGCCTGGTTGGGGGGATACGCGGCGGCCGCTTCATGCGGGCGGAGATGCGCAGAAATCGCTGTGATCAACCCCGGATCCTTAACGAGCTCGCGCGCTGGTTTGGAACCATAGCGCACCATCCCCGGCGTATGCGCGAGAAAAAAGCGCACCCCATGTATGACCGGTGGGACAATCGTCTGGGGCATCTGGATGCTCCTTAAAAAAGGACGGCGCGCTGCAGACTGAGCAGGCGGCTCGCTTAGTCCCCAGCGCGCAGGGCTGAGCTCAAAATTCCGCGCAGCTCAGGCGATTGAAGCCGTAATGATCGTCGTAGCGGGGCGGTGGGGGCAAAGGGCCAGCGGTCGGAACCGGCTGATCGCGCAGCGGGCCGATCAGCTTCGTCTGGTGGCCGATGACGCGCTGGACGGCGGGTAGTTCGGGCACCCCGAGCGTCCGCGTTTTAAAAAAACTGGTGCTGACAATGGCATCGGCTTCGCGCAGTGGTTCGAGCATCGTGGGGGCCCCGCCTGTGGCGTCATCCTCGCTGGTCAAAAACACGGTCTTGATACCCAGCCGCTCGCACGCTTGGATAGTGCGGATGACCTCGATAAACTCGTTGCCCCCGGCATCCCAGGTGACAATCGCCCCCTGTGCTCCCAACATCTGGGCCAGCTTGGCCGTCTGATTTGCCATCAGTTGCTTCTCGTGCTGCGTCGTCCACTCCGTGCGCAACGCAATCACCCCCAGGAAATTCCAGTCCACGCCGTGCTGTCGATACAGATCCAGGAGCACCGGGTTATTGGCGACGGTCCATGACATGGCCAAAGCGGTGCGATAGGGACCGGTAATCGCACCATCGAGAATTTCATTGGGATGGAACAGCCATGGCGGTGTCAGTTGCGTCAGCCCATAGGTAGTGGTGCAGAAGGTGTGCAGTGACCCAGACATCGCCTGTGGTGAGTGAATGCATTGGATATACAAGACCTTAGGAAGGCCAGGATCGACTGGGCGTAACTCAAAGACCTCGCGCTCCGGAGGGTGCAGGTCCTGCACGGCGGCTGCGAGGCGATCTGAGACGACGAGGGCCGCGTTATGGACGGCGAGGTTCTGGGCTTCATTTCCCAGCGCGGGGTCGGGTTCCACGACGACACAGGCATTGATCAGTGAGCTCATCGGGATCAATTCGGCCCACGGCCCGGTCATATCCAGGAAGATTTCGACATAGTCCCCACCGGCCTCATGCCAATTGACCCCGGAGACTTCGGTCACCCCCATCCCAGCCAGACGATGGGTCCGCCCCTGGCCGACAGTCGTGATCGGTCGGCCGCAGATCCCCGGGTAGACGACGCCTGGTCCCTCGACTTTGATACGCGGCTCGATGACATCGCGCACAGGCCAGATACGGACCGATTCGCCAGGCTTCGCGAGTTCGAGCTCAGCTGTGGCGATGCGAGGGTCGTGCAGGATCAGCTCGAGGATACTGTCGCGATCGATCTCCAGGCGCCCATCCTGCCACCGAGTGTGTGATCCAAAGACGACATCGTGAACCGGAAATGTGCCCATTTCAAGACGCATACGAATCTCCACGTGCCTCCCTCGCCCTCAGAGAGCATAGGCGCCGGGTTAAGGGTAAACACCATCAGTGAGAAGCTCTTGGCCCTCTCTCCTCTCGGGAGAGGGCTGGGGTGAGGGAACAGCCTACCCGTTGAGCAACTCCACCGGATCGAACAGTGTCGGCCCATCGACAGGTGTCTGCAATGCCTTCAAGGCCGTGCGGACGATGCGCAGTCCATAGGTATAATCTTTCTCGGGGCCAAGGTCTGGATCCCCGCAGACATGCTCGATCCGACTGCCCCTTACGACACGATTCGCCCCCGTCGTCATGGCGAATTCATAGATCGCCGAAATCTGCGCAGTGGGAATGCCTACACGCTCGATCTCTTTGGTCATCGTTGCACCGCAACGATTGCAGGTGCCTCAGGTCGCCACCAGGAGACAGCCGGCAACCCTGGCCTCCTGGAGCTCGCGGCCGACGTCAGCCCCCATGCGACGGGCCTGTGCCACCGGTGTGCTAACCCCCGGTAGGGCATAGATATAGGGATAGATGCCGCCGATCTCGCCTTTGCGCTCCAGGTCACGCATGAAGCTCAGCGGCAGGATATAATTGGGGTTTTTGTTGACGATATGATTGAAATAGCCAGCGTGATAGGCTTCCCATTCCCTTCCACTCAGACTTTCGAGTTCTGATACATCATGGCGGAAGTAACGTGTCGCATTGGCGGAGACCTGCTTATCGGGGTTCCCCTTGCGGACAAGTCCGCCGGTGGTGACGAGGGCGATGGTGGCTTTGGCGAGATCGGCAATGGGCAACGCGGGCGAGACGCGTTCGGGGACCAGAATCGGCACCTCGGTGGTAAATGACTGGCCCAACAATTTGGCTTTGAGCATATCCAACGCACGGCGGTATCCTGGCGCCGTGCGGGTATACATAGAGCGCACGCCACGGGGCAGAAAGCCCTCGACTTCAGCCGGTCCGAGCGGCTCTTTACGAGCCAATTTGATGGCCAGGCGAGCCATCGCCGCGAGAGCGGCCTGCATCTCCACCGGACTGGCGCCGGTGGGAACGATCAGAATGTCCGGTCTGCCGCTCTCGACTCCAGGGTTATCCGGATGCATCCCCGTCAATGCCGGGATGCCGATTCCCTGTGCCGCCTTGCAAGCCTCGGCACAGGCTAATCCATAACGCCCGGACTCGAAGGCCGGTCCAGCGATCACCATGTCCGGCTTGAGGTCTTGCAGTATACGGATGATCGCGGCCAGGGCATTGTCACGTGCATCGTTGAGGAAATTGTCGCCGCAGATGAGCGTGGCCACCACGGTGCCCTCATCCTTGAGGATCTGTTGGAGGGGCCGCCCAGAGCCAACCGGACCTTGTTGCACACGGGGAGGGATGTTCGCCACTTCCTCTCCGCCAATTCCCGCAAAGAATTGGTTCAGATAATGAACCACTCGCAACGGGGTTTCCATAGCCGTCCTCCCATACTCTCATGTGCATCTGACGACCTGAATGGTCATCGGGCCACGGCGATGATCTGCAACGCCATGCAGCTGTGAACCTAGCCCTTATCTGTAATCATGCGCTCGGAGAGTTGATGGCTAAGCGTTGATCTAAGTACCATGCGCCGCGATTTCACGCCCTCCCGAACCCCTCACAAGGGTAGGTCTTTCTCAGATACGACACTGATCCTGGTGCCGTGCTCCCTCTTTCAGAGGGAGAGGGGACGAAAAACCTACCATAGAAAACTCCCAAATCCTCTCCCGTCACGGGGAGGGTTGGATAGGGCGATACAACTAGGGAAGTACTTATGGCACACGGTACTCAGCGCTCTTCCTCAGCAGCAGCAGCTATACGTCAGCGGCGCGATTCTACTGCAGGGGTAGACACGTCGGCAATAGAAAAAGCCGTGAGGCCCCAAGGGCCTATGCTATAACATCGGGCAAGAGTTCGGAGTATCCTGATCCAAGGACGGGGGATGGACGCGAGCGACGAAGGATTTGCGCATGCCACGTGAGGGGACTTCGATGGTTGATTACGGCGTATATCAGCATCTCATCGTTGACAAGCAAGATGGCATCGCACGCATCACGATGAACCGACCGGAGGTGTATAATGCCACGAATGGCCGATTGCACTACGAGCTTGGGCGCATCTGGCTGGATATCGGTGCGGATGCTGACGTCCGTGTGGCGGTCATCACAGGTGCGGGGAAAGCCTTCTCCGCTGGCGGGGATCTGGACCTGATTGAGGGCTTTCTTGGGGATGCCGCGGCGATCGCAAACACGATGAAGGAGGCCGGCGACATCGTCTACAACATTACGAATCTGGACAAGCCGGTGATCTCAGCCATCAACGGCATCGCCGTGGGCGCCGGGTTGGCGGTGGCTCTGATGGCGGACATCTCGATTGCTTCAGAGGAAGCGCGCTTCACTGATGGCCATATCCGGTTGGGAGTGGGAGCTGGCGATCACTCGGTCAT
>JBKPCR010000044.1:0-4858 GCA_046727435.1 bacterium
TTGGGATAGTCGCGCCGGACAAAAGCCTCGATGCCGAAATCGCCGAAGCCCGGGATGGTAAAGATCTTCTCCGCCAGCATCACGCTCCCGAGCAGCCATGGCGTTGATTGCAGTAGGACCACGGCGCTATGGCCGAGGGCCTGGCCAAAGACTCTTCCACAGCCACCATTGGCGAGGTCGGCTGGCGCGACGACGCCCTGGTCAGATACACGACCAGCCGCAACCAGGCGTGCCGCCACGCGGGGGCCGATGATGATGCCGTACAACACCGCCACCGACAGGGCTGGCAACAACAATTGTCGATAGGCCTGCCAGGGCCGCTCGACGAGAAACGCAAAGCCGCCGACGGGAAACCATTCCAGGTGCCAGACAAAGAAAAACTTCATCAGAATGCCACAGTAAAAGTCTGGGAACCCGTCCGCCATCGCACACAGTCCCTGCCCGCGTCCCGTGTACGGTCGCTCCCGTGGGTAAATGGCCGCCAGGGCAAAGAGCGCGCCGATCAGGACCGTCAAGCAGAAAATCTCGCCCAGGAGTTTGAGGGTGAGCGGTAGGGTGAATTCGACCTCGCGAATGACGGGGCGTCCGGTAAATTTCGATCGCCCCCACTCCCCCTGCACCCAATTGCGTAACCAGCGCCCATACTGTTCATAGAGCGGTTGCTCGAAGCCATAGTGCCCACGCAACGCGGCAGCACGCTCAGCGGTGTATGGCCAGCCAATCAGGGCTCGTTCCGGGCCTCCCGGGGCCAGGTGCGGAATGATAAAGATGATGGTTAACACTCCGAAGAGCACCAAGATGAGGCGGAGCAGATGCTTGATGAAGTGACAAGCTATGGCACGCACACAGACCCTCCAAGCCGACGGCATTATTATCATCTGGTTCTTCGCCGGGTGTCAATCGCATTCCCTAATCCTTGCACGAGTGTTCGCAGGCTTGCTAGAATATGCTGATTGGTATCGTCTCAACAGCACTGTTTCTCTGTTGTGGTGAGGCATGCAATGGCCAACATATCCCCAGCCTTTCCCGCCGTCACCGATCTGAAGGACCTCTCCTTGACGCAACTGCAGACATGGCTGGCCGATCTGGGAGTCGAAGGCTATCGTGCCAGGCAAGTCGCACGCTGGGTGTTCAAGGTGGGTGTGACCCGAGTGTCCGACATGACCGATGTCCCGAAGACGCTGCGACAGGCGCTGGAGCAGCGGGCTCACATGACGCAGTTGTCTGGTCTTGAGGTGTATCAGGCCAGCGATGGCACGCGCAAGCTGCGCTATCAACTCGACGATGGGGCGGTGATTGAGAGCGTGCTGATTCGGGAGCCTACACGTGTGACCCTGTGCGTGTCGACGCAGGCGGGCTGTCGCATTGGCTGCGCCTTTTGTTTGACCACCAAGGGCGGATTGCGACGCCATCTGCGCCCGGCCGAGATCGTCGACCAGATCATCCAGGCGCGCAAGCAACTCGAGCCAGACGAGCAGTTGACCAATCTGGTATTCATGGGCATGGGGGAACCGCTCGACAATTACCGCCATACCGTCCAGGCCTTGCGCCTCATCACCCATCCCGATGCCGTGGGCTTTTCGCCGCGCCGCATCACGGTCTCGACCTCGGGGTTAGTGCCCGCCATCCGCACATTCGGGGCCGAAAGGCTACGGGTCAATCTCGCCGTCTCGCTCAACGCTCCCAACGATGCCATACGTTCCCAGCTCATGCCGATCAACCGACGCTGGCCCATTCGCGAGCTGTTGTCGGCTTGCCGGGAGTATCCGCTGCCGCCCGGCCGCCGCATCACCTTCGAGTACGTACTGTTGGCTGGGATCAACGACCAGCCAGCGCATGCCGAGCAGGTGGCGCGTTTGCTGACGGGCTTGCGCTGCAAAATCAACCTCATCCCCTTCAACGAATTCGCCGGCGCCGCCTTTCGACGTCCGTCCGCGGCAACGGTCACATGCTTCCAGGCGATCTTGCTTGACCACTATTTCACTGCCACCATCCGGGAGAGCCGCGGACGGGAGATCGGTGCGGCCTGTGGCCAACTGGCTGAGCGCTCACCGCTGGTGCCCTTCGCGCTTGACACAGCACCAACCATTGGCTAGGATACGCCAGCGTTTCCAGTACACCAGCTGCGTGGCACGGTCTCTTGACGGGAGCCGTTGGGCATTCGGCACGAGACGAGCGTAGACGGAAAGGTCAGGCGATGGCGAGAGTGGCAGTCTACCCAGGGACGTTCGACCCGGTGACCAACGGTCATATCGATGTGATGGAGCGCAGCCTGCGGTTGTTCGACCGGGTGTATGTCGGCGTCTTCGATAATGTCTCGAAATCGGTGCTGTTCTCCAATCAGGAACGCATCGACATGATCCGACAGGTCACCGCGCATCTCTCGGGCCTCGAGGTCGAGACCTTTCACTCGTTGCTGGTGGATTATGCCAAGGCACGTGGCGCCTGTGCGATCATCCGGGGGTTGCGCGCGGTGTCCGATTTCGACTACGAGTTTCAGATGACGCAGATGAACCGCAAGCTCGACTCGGTGACCGAAACGGTCTTCATGATGCCCAGCGAAGAGTACGTATACGTCAGTTCACGCCTGATCAAAGAGGTGGTGGGCTTAGGCGGGCGGGTGACCGGGCTGGTGCCCGATGTCGTCGAAGCAACCCTCATGCAGCGCCTTGGCAAACGGAGGTAGGAGAGGGACGTATGACACTCGCACGACGCATGGCAGGGTTCACGGAATCGCCCACCCTGAGAGTTTCGACCATCGCCCGGACGCTGCGCGCCCAGGGCCGTGATGTGGTGGATTTCGGCAGCGGCGAGCCAGATTTTGATACCCCAGAACATATCAAACAAGCGGCCGTCAAAGCCCTGCGCGAGGGGTTTACCAAATATACGACCCCGTCGGGAATCGATGAACTCAAAGATGCCATCGTCGACAAGCTCAAGCGCGACAACGGCCTCTTTTACAGACGGGAGCAAATCGTGGTGTCTTGTGGCGCCAAGCATACGCTGCACAACCTGGCCCAAGTGCTGTTCGATCCGGGCGATGAAGTGATCCTACCCAGCCCTTACTGGACGACGTATGAGACCATCATTCAGATGGCTGAGGCCGTGCCGGTCATCATCCCCACCACTGAGCAAGAGGGCTTCCGAGTATCCCTCGACACGCTGGAGCGTCGTCTGACGCCACGGACCAAGGCGATCATGCTCAACAGCCCGAGCAATCCCACCGGCAGCATGTATTGCCACGACGAGTTAGCAGCTATGGCGAAGCTGGCGATGGCACACGGGATCTACGTCATCGCCGACGATATCTATGAGAAGATCATCTTCGATGGTCGGGTGCAGACCAGCATTGTTCAGCTCATGCAGGAAGCACCGCAGTTGGGGATCCTGGTGAATGGCTTCTCCAAAACCTATGCCATGACCGGCTGGCGTCTGGGCTATGCCGCCGGTCCACGTGAGATCATCGCCGCCATGGGGAATTACCAGAGCCAGACGACCTCCAACCCAACGTCGTTTGTTCAAAAGGCCGGGATCGAAGCCTTGCGCGGGCCACAGGAGGCGGTAGGCCTCATGGTGCAGGAGTTTGAACAGCGCCGCAACTATGTGGTGGAACGCTTGACCGCCATGGAGGGGCTGTCCTGTTTCAGGCCCATGGGGGCGTTTTACGCCTTTCCCAACGTCAGTGGCACCTATGGCAAGCGCAGTGCCTCAGGTCAAATCACCGATTCCGTCAGCTATGCCGAACATCTGTTGCAGACCGCTGGCGTCGCCGTGGTGCCAGGTGCGGTGTTTGGCGACGATCGCTGCATCCGACTCTCTTTTGCCACCTCCATGGAGCAATTGCACGCTGGCTTGGATCGGATGGAGCAATTCGCCAAAGGCCTGCAGGCCTAGTCAGCGGGTCTGCGGCCTGGGCGGCGAGCCGCCGGCCTCATCGGCCGCTTTGACGCAGCGAAAGCCGAAGGAGGTCATCTGTGAGTGAGGTAAAGCGTACTGCCGGTGGTAGCCATTGGCGATGGAGTGGGAGTAATCCCACGATCCCCCGCGCAGAACGCGGTATTTGTTGAGCTCTTCATAGCGCGTCAACGGATTGCCCGGATATGGGGCGAAATAGTCTTCAACCCATTCGGAGACGTTGCCGGCCAAATCGTACACCCCATCTTTCCCCCATTCGATCACATCTTCCTTGAAAGCACCCACGGGGGCAGTCTGTTTGCGGCCACTTTCCGAGGTGTTCGCCTTGCCGTTCGCCCAGTCATTCCCCCAGGGGTAGGCGTTGCCTTTGGGGCCACGCGCCGCTTTCTCCCACTCTGCCTCGGTGGGAATGCGTTTCCCGGCCCATGTACAGAAGGCCTTCGCGTCCTCCCAACTGACCAGGACCACAGGATCGTCTCCCTTACCCTCTGGATACATGCGCTTCCGCCAATCCCACAGATAAGGCGCTGCCGCAGCGGGGTCGTGAGCCCAGGGGACCTTATAGCTGGTGGCATCGAGGAAGCGCTTGTAGCGTTTGTTGGTAACTTCATATTTATCGATATAGAAGGCTGGCAAATTGATCCGGCGCACAGGGAGCGTGTCGTACCCACTCTTATCTTGGCCCATGGTGAACTCTCCGGCAGGAATGAGGACGACTTCAGCCTCATCCGTCGCGCCGCGCGAAGGGGCGCTTGGTGTACCCGCTGCAGCGCTATCGGCTAGGCCGTGCTGCCTCCAGGCACGTGGCACGAGCAGCAAGCTCAGCCCCACACAGACGACCAGTATGCCTTTCCAGAGAGATAAAAGCCCAAGGGCTGTGTACAATGGCTTCACACGTGTGTCCTGACCCCACCTCCACGTACGACGCATGCTCACCTTCCTC
>JBKPCR010000045.1:0-30502 GCA_046727435.1 bacterium
TTATGGAGTCCGGTCCATTGGGAAGAGTATCTGTTGCAACTCGAAGACCAGCATACACTGGTCTTGGAGAAGATCGTGAGCCTTCTGTGAGGCGGCCACTGTCGCAACCGACGCCACACCCCCAAGCCTCTACCGGCGAGACCTCCCACAGGACTTCCTCCGTCGCCCGCTAGCCTGCCCCTGAATACCATCGCAGATGGTCTCAAGCCTCTGAGAGCAGCTTATCATGGCAGATTTTACGTTCATTTAACTCGGGCAACGGCAAAGTCTCCTGCATCACGACTCACGACTCCCGCCGCAGCCCTGCAAGGTCGCCGCGTGAATCATCGCAGGCGAAATCATGATGGCCACATCATTGAATATGCACAAGACGGCTGTGACTGCCCCGCAGAGGCCTTTACCTGGGAGCTTTTCCTTCTCTTTTTTCATTGGGGATGGGAAGGTGAATTTACTTTCTTGTGACATGTTTGTCATGCTACAGCAATCTCCCTTATTCATATCATTGGGCGAAATAACTTAGGGCTTATATGATGAGCAAGGCTTCTTGGGCATAACTGAAATCAGAGGACAACGGGATGCTTCACCGATGGGATATCGCGGGAGAGGTGCAGAGAGATGTACACGAGGCAAGCTGGTCAGCTTGGGGAATTGACATGATCGGTCTTGCCCGCACAATTAGTGGGATAAGGTATGAGAAGCCTTCCACAAAGAGAGGAGCACGGGCATGAGAGGTGTTTCTCCCTACTTCCATGCACTCAATGGTCGGCTGCGGATCAAGGTCTCCAAGGTCAAGGGGTCGGCACAAAAGGCGATGGAGGTCGAACAGTTGCTGCAAGAGATCGAAGGAATCTGGCACGTACAAGCGAACCCCACGACCGGAAACGTCCTTATTCGCTATAATCCTGACCAAATCGAACAATCCGCAGTGCTCCAGGCTCTGGAGCGTCTGGGCTACCTGCGGCAGGACGAAGTTGTGCAGACACCTGATCGGCACCCTAGTTGGGCTTTAGGGGAACTTGGCGGGGCGATGGCAGAAACTCTCGTACGCACGACCATGGAGCTGGCGGTGCAACGGCTCGTCAGCGCATTGATCTAACAGAATAATCGTCGAGCAGTGATCTGAGCGCAGTCGCAGCAACGATGACGGTCGAGCCATCCCTGATCAGATGGGAACGGACAAACCGACAGCATCCTGGGCCGAGACTGGCGATGCATGAATTGCGCCGCCCACCACTGCGATCATGTGCCCTTTGGCTTGCAGCTTCCGCTCCACCTTTGCCTTGCGTTCCGGCAGCGCCTCAGCGATGTAGCGCTCGATCTCTAAGAGCTGAGCCAGTCTTTTCGCCACCGCCGAGTGAACTCCCATTAACATGATAATCTTCGCAATCTCCTTGCCCGCATTGCACTCACGACCGCCTCGCTAGCATGGCCTGGTTCGTAACGACCAGACTCCGAGTGAGCGAATTGAGCCGCACCTCCTGCACAGTCAGATAATCGCGCAGCAAATCGGGAATGCTATCGACGAGATTGTTGAAAACTTCTGCGGTCTCCAGACGCAACTTCGCGCCTTTCTGGAGCCTGTGAATTGGATGGCACTAAAAGCTTGTGACGACTCTACTCTAGGAGCACTCTTCGTCTGTTGGTAGAGGTCAAAGAGTTGCCCAAGGGTCGTCCATCTACCGAGGGTTGCGAACAACGCTAGGATTCAGCATAAAAAAGGTGCCGAACGCAAACCAGAGGAGGTCGTACCAGGTCGGGAACACACCTTTTCCTGCGACTAGTACTCCCCGCATACCCAGGAGCAAAAGAGCTAACGGCAGCAGGAGCTTGAGGTCAAGCCCTCCGGTGGTCTCACCAACTTTGGCATTGAGACTCCCGAAGAAGGTGGCCAGGCGTTCTGAGAATGAGGTGGCGTTGCCGTTCCCATTCGCCGACGTGAGCCAGTCTTCGAGCTCATGGAACTCCATGTCGGGAAAAAGTGGGCTGAACCACACGGCGAGCGAGAGAAGGGAATCGAGCGACTCTAATGTTGTCCTATCATACAGTACCAAAACGCTGCCCGTGACGGGGTTTACCTCGACATACTGGATCCCCTGAACAGTTGAGAGGCGCGCTTGGACCTCCCGCGCTAGGACCGGATTTTCTTTTAAGCGAGATATCTTCACCCGAACTCTACCCGGTATAGCATGGACGACCCTAATGTCGCCGGTTCCCATCTCCTTCGCCCCTTCCTCGCGCTCATGCCTCATTCGGCGTGATAATTCTTGATTCGCTGCTCTCCGTCCGCGGCACAGTCGCGGCGCTAGCACTTTCTTCCTGCACTTCGGCCACCAAATCGCTGAGTTGCTCACCGGCTTCCGCGACTACTTCGCGGACCGTCGCTGCAACGACGAACCCACCCTTGATCAGCGCTTTCGCCAGCGGCCGCACCCCAGCGGCAGCGGCCGGCAGCAGAACGGGTGCCGCCAATGCGACGCCTACCCCGACTAGTACCCCCGGAAGCCCGCCTTTGAGCATATCGTCAAGTAAAGCCATGCCAAACCTCCTTTCTCAGATCCAACCTTCTTACTGTGCTCGATACCGGGATTCTGCGCGCCTCGAAGTAAGATAATATATCACCCTTTTTCGGAAATAACGCCCTAATATGTTCTGTAATGTCACAACTGAACATTATTTCATCCAGATATGGTATCAAGGGCCTACGTCCCTCTCGGGGGCTGATGTGCGCACATCTGACTGAAGCAGCCGTGCCGACCCCGACCAACATCATAGACAAGGAAGGAGCGAGGCGTTGAGCGCAACATGGAGCGCATCTCGCTGTGCTAGGGGTCGCTTCAGGATGAGGCTAGGATGCCAATTCTGAGTGCATTGATCCAGGCCCTGAACCGTTCTTGGTCTGCAGGATCAATTTGGTATACTGCCTCAAAAACCGGCAAGAAGATGCTAGCCAAGACGTGAAGTTCTGGTGGGCTCTTGTCGCGCTCCAAGGACAACGTTGCGGTGGCGCCACTGACGTCACAAGTCAGTTGCGTCCCATCTTGGGCTTTTTTGAGGTGGGTCAAGGCCATCTGCTGGGAGACTCCTCCTGCTGGCGTCAGAATGGACAAGGTGCCGCTCGCATCCGATTCGTCAACCGTCAGCCGCACGATGGAGGCCGTGCCTTCCTGGTCTCGGACCTGGAGAGAAATGTGCTCGGTTGAACCCAAACAGTGTGTCATCTGAATTCTCCTAGCGCTGGTATTTTGTCGGTCACCTCCCATGGTAGGCCGATATCCATCCGGCCTACATGGCCATAAGCCGCCAGTTTGCGATAGAATCCCCCTTTCGTCAGCGAGGGGAGCTGTCGCAGATTGAACTGCTTGATGATTCCAGCCAAACGGAAATCAAAATGCTTCTTCAGCAGTGTTGCAATGGCTTCGTCGGAGATTCGGCCGGTACCAAAGGTTTCAACCTGGACACTCACTGGGTGTGAGAGACCGATGGAGTAGCTGAGCTGCACTTCGCACTCCTCGGCGAGACCGGCTGCAACCACGTTCTTGGCGGCGTATCGGGCGGCATAGGCGCCAACCCGATCGATCCGGCTTGGGTCTTTGCCGCTCAGGGCCGCCCCGCTATGCCTGGCATATTCGCCGTAGGTGTCGATGGCCGTTTTGCGTCCGGTCAGGCCCGCATGCACAGCAGGGCCGCCGCCAATGAACAGCCCGTCGGGGTTGATAAAGGTGTAGGTGTCCTTGTCCGGCTTGATTTCCTCCTCTTGAAAGACGTAATCGATGATGGCTTCTTGCAGATCATCCTGGAGCTGTTGGCAATCAGGCCCACCAGCGACTGTCTGGCGGCCTTGGCTGGCAATGACGGTGATGCTATGAATGCGACGGGGTCGTCGATCGCGGTATTCGACCCCGACCTGCGTTTTCCCGTCGGGAGTGAGGTAGGGTAAAATCTTTTGCAGCCGAACCGAGGTCAGCCGCCTGGCGAGCTTGTGGGCCAACCAGATGGGTAAAGGCATCAAAGCGGGAGTCTGATCGCAGGCGAAGCCAAACACCGTGGCCTGGTTCTTGACGGTGAGCCGGTCCATCTCCTCCTCGGACAGAGCTTTCTCTTCAAACCAGCGGCGGTCATCCGGAGGCATCTCCTGGAGACTAGTGACGATGCTGCTGGTCTTGCCGTTGAAATCTGGTTGTTCATAACCGATCTGCGAAATAACCTGCCGGGTGACCTCCGGAATATCGACACTGGCGTTGGTGGCGAACCTGGCGGCGATGAAAACGATAGCTGTGGACACGCCACATTCAGCGATGATGGCGGAAGCGGGATCCTGCCGCAAGAAGCGATCCACGATGGCATCGCTGATCTGATCGCACAGCTTGTCAGGATGCCCCTCAGTGACCGACTCTGATGTAAAGATGAAATTTTTGCGCATACTGCATTACCCTTTATCGCATAGGCAGCACCGCCCACGCGCCCCGTTAGTCGGCGCTGGTCTGGGAATCGCCGACATGTTTCGTTTTCAGGCTCTTGGATGCTTCATTGATCACGAGGGGAAACAACGCAGAGCCCCCGATCACCAAGCCGTCAAGGAGGTCAATTGGTACAATTCCGAGAAGGCTCCGGAGCCCCGGAACGAGCAGTGCAAGAAGTTGTACAGTCAAAGAGCCGACCAGCGCCAGATTGAGGTATCGGTTAGGTGGCAGCGGTTCAGCACTAAGAACCCGACGTGTTTCCGAGCGGCAGCTGATGGCATGCAGGAGCTGCCCGATCGTCAGGCTTGTGAAGGCTATAGTACTGGCTTGTGGTCCCATCCCATAGCGTCCCATCCCATAGCCATAGGCGCCCAGCGCACCAGCAGACAAGACGGTCGATTCGAAGGCCATCCTTTTCAGGTCTGCGGTCTGGATAATCGGATCATCAGGATGGCGCGGCGGCCGGCGCAGCACATCGGGCTCTGGGGGTTCAAGGGCGAGAGCCAGGGCGGGGGCGATGTCGGACACTAGGTTAATCCACAACAGCTGCATGGCATTCAGGGGCTGACCCAGCCCGGCCGCGGTGGCGGTGAACATCACCAGGATCTCGCTGAGATTGGTCGACAGCAGAAAGTGGATCGATTTTCTGATATTGTCATAGATCCTCCTGCCCTCACCGACGGCGATGATCATCGTCTCGAGGTTATCATCCTCCAGAATTACGTCGGCGACCTCATGGGCCACATCGGTGCCGGTATGCCCCATGGCGATGCCGATGTCAGCAGCTTTGAGCGCTGGGCCATCATTGATACCATCGCCGGTCATCGCTACCACTTTGCCGGCACGCTGCAACGCCTGCACGATCTCTAGCTTGTGCGCGGGACTGACACGCGCAAAAACGTGCACCCTGGTGGAGAGCGCCTGTAGCACTTCGGGATCGATGGGCGTGAGTTGGGTCGAATCCAAGATTTCCAGCGCTCCATCTCGACCCAGGGCCAACTCTTTGGCGATGGTATAAGCTGTGAGGCTCTGGTCACCGGTCATCATCACCGTGTCGATCCCAGCTTGATGAAAGGTACCGATGGCTTCCTTCACCCCTTGCCTGATGGGATCCGCCATCCCCATCAGGCCTAGCCATATCAAACCGTCCTGGACATCGACCTGTGAGTCGTCATGCTCGACATAGGTATACGCTGCTCCGAGGACGCGGAGAGCGCTCCCGGCCATGTGCTCGTTTTCGGTTTCGATGCGCAGCCGATCCTCATCTGTCAAGGGCATCTGCACGCCGTCTTTAAGGTACCAATGACACATCGCCAAGACTTCCGGTGGACTGCCTTTCAGCGCCACAAGCCTGCTATCCGAGTTCATGGCATGCACGGAACTCATAAAATTTCTCTGTTCCGCGCGGTGATTGATTCGGAGAAGCGGATACCGCGCTCTGAGCTCCATGATATCGATACCAGCGCTGATAGCCATATGCAGCAGAGCGCTTTCTGTGGAGGAGCCCTTCAGCACATACTCTCCTCCGTCCCGACTGACCTCGGTCTCATTGCACAAGATCGCGACATGCATGAGCCGCAGCAACTCATCACACGCGAAGGGGTCGAGGCTTCCGGTGTCGACAAAAAATTTGCCGTCTGCGACGCTGATGGGCCGCATGCCCGCGTAAATCGAGGCGACGGCCATACGATTCAGGGTCAGGGTACCGGTCTTATCAAGACAGATCGTCTGCACCGAGCCTAACGTCTCGACCGCCTCCAGGCGGCGCATGAGGACGTGATGCCGCCGCATGTATTGCATGCCGAGGGAGAGGGTAGTGGTGGCCACCGCCGGCAGTCCTTCGGGAATGGCGGCCACGGCCAGGGAAATGGCGGTCTTGAGCATCGGCACCATGCCATAGCCCCGCAGGATCCCGATGCCGAAGACCAGGAGGCACACACCGCTGCCGATGAGCGCCAGTTGCGTGCTCATCTGTTGGAGCTGTCGTTCCATCGGCGTTGTCGGCGGTCTCGCCTCGCCAACAAGGGACTGGATTCTTCCCATCTCGGTGAATCTGCCCGTTGCGACAACCACCCCAAGTCCCTGTCCGCCCGTTACCAATGTGCCCTTGTAAATCATGTTGAGGCGATCGGCGAGAGGAATATCGGCGCGGGGAAGGGCGTCGGTGGTTTTGATGACCGGCATGCTCTCCCCGGTCAGGGCTGACTCGTCGACGCTCAAACGATCGCTCAGCACCAGCCTGGCGTCGGCGCTCACATAACTGCCAGGCTTGAGCACCAGTAAATCGCCCACGACGACCTCTTCGGCGCCGATTTCCGTCGGCGTACCGCCTCGTATCACCGAAGCAGACGGGTGCACCAAGCGCTTGAGCGAGTGAATGATCGTCTCCGATTGATTCTCCGTGCCATACCCGATGGCGGCATTGATGACGACGACCGCCGCGATCACCAGAGCATCGGCCATTCCTCCAGTGACGAGCGAAAAGCCAGCGCCCACCCCTAAGAGCGCCACAGGCAGTGATTTGAATTGGTCCAAAAAGATGCTAAAGCCAGAGCGCGGCAGCGCTTCGGGTAAGAGATTGGGGCCATATTTCCGATAGTTCGCCTCAGCACGCTGTTGGCAGAGTCCTTGGGCGGTCGAAGTCTCCAACAGGGCGGCGACGGCATCGGCATCCATCTGATGCCAGGAGGCCTCCTTTTGCTCTTCAGCCTGGGCGACGACTCGTCTCAGCGCGTGGCGGCGCGGCGGCACGGCGGTGGTCTGGGTCTCAGAACTATCGACGTGACCGCCTGGCCCGTTTGCGTTGATGTGGGAAGATCCTCCTGCGTCGTTGGCAGTCTTATTCCTATACTCCGCAGCGACTCCATCGAGCAGCGCAATAATCTCACACGCGTTCAGGGTAGGATCGAAACGTACGAGGATGTTTCCCGTAAGCGCACTCGCTGAAACCGCCCGGATGCTATCAATCGCCATAAGTCTGGCTTCGAGGTGCCGTTTCAGCAACTCTGAGCGATACAGCCCCTCAATTTTGCAGCGGACTCGCCCGGGTACTGCCGTATGAATCGGCTGAATCATCGATGTCCCATGCCTTTACAGCCGCATGCATACTGCGGACGTCTACGTGCAACCACCGTTCCGGTTCCCTAAGTGGCCTAGGACCTTCACACTTTGTGCAAGGGCACAAGGCCATCTTGGAGGTGTTTGTCTGAAAGCAGGTACTCGTGAATGTGAACCTGCCTGAGCCTGCGGCGAATACGGTGCATAAACAGCTCGTGGGTGAAAAGCCCGCTGCTGATGACCATCAGGGAGGGTTGGGATCAGCCACCCCCCGAAGGGCCAAGACCTTTATGTTCTTGGCTCAGACAATAAGCGTTCAGAAATTGGCGCCTTGCTGGCTATCATAATCTCCCTGTTACCCTGACGCCTCAATGTTACGGTATCGTTACTTCTAGGAAAACTGTCAGTAAATATCCGGCAGGGCTTGGAAGCTCATAGCATGAATTGCGGCGGCAAGGTCCAGTCCTGTGACAAAAGAGTTACAAATCGCCCGATCTTTCACAATAGCGTTACGCCAATGTTACAACAACAGGCCATGCGTGTGTTCGGGCTGGGGGTCCTGCATATTGGGGTGTTGCGCATTAGTGTTACTAGTCTTTACCAGAACGCTCTCATCCGTTAACATGGATGCTCTATATTGCATAGTAAGGCACGACCACGGGGATCGAGCTCTGGGTGTACGTCAACCCCGGGTTAGCTGGATCGAGAGACAGTTGATGGGTAAGACTCGACTCAATCTGCAGGCCATCGAAGACTCTCTACGCGCGGTGCAGCAGGAGTTCCCGAAGATTAATGAACAGTTGCGCTCGCGCCGTGATTCGATGACGGATGAAGTGCTCGACAACATGATGAGCGGCTATGCCTTTGTAGATTGGGCGATCGCTGACGATACCGATCTCCTCGACCCACAGTACGTGGCAGGACTATTGGAACTGAACCATATCGTCCTGTGCGGCCGTGACCCTCCTAGCCGACGGGAGCACCGCAAGCATATCCAGGCCACGACGCAGCGATTCTATACACAAGACGAGTTCAATATCGATGATATTCTGCGCTGGCATCGCGAGCACACCCATGAATCGGCCTGGAAGCGGGCGGCGGGGGTCTACGTCCGTATCCTGAGCCAACCCCAGCTCTACCTCGAGGGTAACCACCGCACCGGAGCCTTACTCATGAGTTACATTCTCGGTCGAGCTGGCAAACCCCCCTTTGTGCTTACTGTCGAGAATGCCTTAGCTTACTTTGACCCGTCAAGCCTCGTCAAGGAGACAAAGAAAACAGCCGCAACTCTGCTGATGAAGCTTCCAGGCATGAAGAAGCGCTTCGCTCGTTTCCTAGAAGGACAATCGGATACGCAATACCTCGAAAGGCAGCCCCAGGGCGGGTCATAAAACTACAACTATACCACTCATCTATACCATTCATCAGACACCAAGGCGCGCACTATTCGCTTCCGTGCCGCAGTCGGTGCCATGGCTGGGGCAAACTGCGGCAGGCAACGTTTCAGCCACTATTTAACATACAATTAACATGACCCTAACAAAGAATTCATATCCGTATTCTTATAGTCACTACTCTACCATTCACCTGAAAGGGGACTACTCATGACGCTCGGACCTGTGCGTTGCCTGTCGCTGTTGCTTATGCTGTGCAGCTTGCTATTCACGTCGCTCGGCTGGGCTGGCGAAGCCGTACGCCTGAAGGGGTCGGGGGCTAGTTTTCCATTTCCTTTATACGGGCTCTGGTTCAAGGAATATGGGAAGGCCAACCGCAACATCATCATCGACTACCAGGCCAAAGGGAGCGGAGCCGGCATTACTGAGCGTTGCATCCAAAACTTAAATTTCTAGTGATAATCCAGCCTCAGCAAAAAACGCGATAATCAAGGATGGCTTGCGACGTAAGCGCCTGATGGCAAGCCCGAGTTCAGTCCGCAGATACGCCATGTTCAGGCAACACAGATTGCGCATTTCCACATTCTTCAAGTGGTGCCAGACCCCTTCGCCTGGATTCAGGTCAGGGGCATACGGAGGCAGTTGCTCCAAGTGAATCTGCTTAGCCCCACCTTCGGCTAAAAACGTTTTCACGTGACCTTTATGAATGGGCGAGCCGTCCCAGATTACCAATAGTTTGTCCGACACGTGCGGCAGCAGGTGCTTGAGAAAGACCAGGCTGTCAAGGCTGTCTAGGGCCTGGCGGCGCACCATGGTGTAGAGGCGGCCTTGCATCGTGATGCCACTCATGACCGACACATGATTACGGGTATACCATGGCCGCAGGACTGGGGTCTGCGCACAAGGTGCATACGTTCTGACCACGCCTGGCAACAGATAAAAGCCCGATTCATCCACAAAGACAATTGTGCGGCCCTCTCCATAGGCCTTTTTTTGAGCTCAGGCCATACCTGGCTCCGCCACTGCTCGATCACGGCCTCGTTGCGTTGGGCTGCCCGTGCTACGGGCAGCTGCGGCGTCCAGTGCAACGCCTTCAACAGCCGAGAGACGTGGGCTTTGTGATAGGCCACGCCAAACTCTGCCCAGATGACCCCGGCCACGCGGGCGCACGTCCACACATTGCCGCGGAAGCCATAGGCCTCCGCTCCATGGGATAATAGCTCCGGAAGCAGCGCCAGTTGTGCGCTCGTCAGCTTGACGGGTCCACTTGGATGCCGCTTGGCGCGCCAGGCTTCAATCCCGCGCTCATGCCTGGCAGCCATCCACTGGCTCACTGCCGCATCCGAAACCCCGAAAGCGCGTGCGATGGCACGCTGCTGCCACCCGTGTGCCTTCAGCTCAAACGCCCGCTGTCGGCGAGCTTCTTTCCAGTCTTGAGGAAGCGCATGCTTGTCCATGCCTGCAGTGTGGCACGCAGGCAAAATTTAAGCTATCGTTGCCTGGTAGTAAATGTGACGAAAATATGAACATACTGCTTGACAGCGCCAATCGGCTTCTATATATTCGCGCTCACTTGCCCTGATGCTGCCGCTTCCTGAGCTGCCAGGGCCTAGGAGACTATCAATGGGACAGGCAACAACCCTCGTGCCCGTAATACCTCCCGTGAGGCCACGCTATCCTGTGCTATCCCGCTTTTTGGTAAGACCCCAACTGCTCACCCGCCTCTAACCTCCCTTTAGTGGAGGGAGCTTCTCCGGTCGACATACGCCTCTCCATCTGACATAGGGTGAGTATCCTGAAGGGCCCGGCACGGCCGGAGCAAAGCCGTGCTCGACGGCCGCTCGGAGTTCTGTAATCGTGTCAGTCTAGCAGGCTGCTGAAAAACTATTTACGACCTATCACGGGCGATCTCGCCGCGGAAGGGGGATCGTGATGGGCTTCTTACCGCAAGATGCCTGGGTTGACAGGGGGGTCGTCATCTTGTAGCTGGGGGGAGCCATGGCCGCAGTGCATGAGCCCCATCGTCTCGGCCCCACGGCGGGCGAGACTGCCCGTGAGGGCGGGGCAATGGGGCGCGTCCGGCGCACGTCCATGCGATCAACACCCGGGCCCCACCCGACGGGCGGGGCACGGCTCTGCCGACCCTCCGTCTTCGCCCTGCTCGGCACCTGCGCCTACCTCGCCGGGTTTGCTCTGCCGCTGCGGTGGGATATCCCCTTGCTCGTGCTCGCGCTCATGGGCGCGCTGGCCATGGCCTCTGGTCCTCGCCACGGGGCTCCCCCCTGGTCACTCCTCACCGTCTCGGTGCTCGTCTTTCTGGCCAGCGTGGGCGTGTCGACCCTGGTCTCTGAGGAGATCGGCCGCAGTGTGCGGCTGAGCGCCGCGCTCTTGCCGGGGATCCTCCTTTTCTTTCTGGTGGCTGACCATTTCGAGGGCATCCGGCACACGCGCCTGCTGTACATGACCTTCTCCATGGTGGCGCTTGGGCTTGCGGCGATGCTGCTGTGGACGGTGTGGCGGGAGGGTTGGCTCTCACCCCGCACCTGGGTATCGCATGCCGGCAGTCCCCTTCTCATGGTGCCGAATGATGTCACGTTCCTGGCGGTGGTCGCCCCCCTCTCGTGGGCCTTGCTGTACCGTGCGCCTCGGAGTGCAGTGGGGCTCTTGGCGGCGCTGTCGATCCTGCTGAGCGTGGGGGTCATGTGCCTCCTGCTGAGTGCCGTCGCGCTCTTGACCATGCTCACGGCCATCACGTGCGTGGCCGCCCTGGTGCGGCCGCGGCTGGGGGTCGCCTGCGGCCTGGGGCTCCTGCTCGTGGCCCTCCTGGTCGATGGGGTCCTCGGGTTCCCCCTGGTCGCGAAGTTCGGTCATAACTGGGCTGCCGAGGCCGGGTACCTCTGGTCTGGGGAGTCCAGTCGCCTCTGGGAGGCGGAGTCCATGCGCATCTGGTATGGCAGACTGCCGATTTGGGTCACCGCCTGGGCCATGTTTCTAGAGGCCCCGGTGTGGGGCCACGGACCGCACACCTTCGTCTACAGGGCCGCTGACGGCACCAGCATGGCTTGGCCGCACAACCTGTACCTCGAACTCCTGGCCGAGCAGGGCCTCATCGGCCTCGCCGCCCTGGGGTTCCTGCTCGTTGTTGGCGTTTCAACGGCGTGGCACACCCACCGGGTGGCACAGGGTGAAGCGCGCATGTTGGGGGTAGGCGTCTTCGCTGCGTTAGTCAGCTTCTGCGTTGCTGCGTTCTTGGAGTTAAGCCTCCTCCGCCAATGGGTGGTGATCTCCCTCTTCGTGCTGTTAGGGGTGATCGCACAACTCTCATCCTCTCACGCACAGGGTAAGGGGGCCTCATGAGTTCACGCCAGCACCATGTGAGGCAGTGCCGTAGTGGTTGAGTTGTCGTTTGTACGGCAGTACGTGGTCATCACGCTGTTCATGCCTCTGGGGGTTCTCGGGGATCTTTCGGCGGCGCAACCTAAGCACGGAGGGTAGGCACATGAGTCGGGTCTTTCGGCACATGACCACCTTGATGAAGGTGGGATTCGCCGTCGCGTGTCTCGCATTGATAGTCCTCTGGCCCGAGTGGCGCGTTTCGCTTCAACAGGTGTGCTACAGTTATGAGGGCCTCGAATGCGGTCAGGCCCCCACAAGCGGAGGAGGCCTGGTGGAGCCGAATGACAATGACTGCAGGACAGGTGAGAGGTGTTCGGCCACTCGAGTTTGCATCGAAGGCGATCCACAGTCATGCAGTTGTGGTGCAGTTTGCGTCCCCCGGGCCCCAATGGGCGGTATTGGCGCCGGCATCACAGAGACCGACACCACGGTCACCGTCGACAACGGCACCACGGTCACCGTCTCACCGGACACCGGCATCACGGCCACCGTCCCACCGGGCACCGACACCCCGGTCACCATCGACACTGGCACCGGCACCACGGTCACCGTCTCACCGGGCGCTGGCACCCCGGTCACCGTCTCACCGGGCACCTGCACCGGCATCTCTCCGCCGAACGTGAGAACCCTAGGTGGCACTACGGCCGACCAGAACAGCTCAAGCGACCAGGAGGGGCAAACCAGCGGGGACCCGATCAACAACACCACGGGCAACCTCTTCCAGATCGAGACCGATTATGTCGGGGCGGGGGGGGCCTTTCCGCTCGTCTTGCGCCGCGTCTACAACAGCCAATCCTTCATCTTGGGTGGGTCATTCGGCGTGCACTCGAGCCACAGTTACGACGCCCGTATCATCCAGACGTCACCGACGTCGGTGCTGGTCATCAGGGCCGACCAAAAAACCCTGACGTTTACCCTGCAAAATGGCCTATGGCGATCAACCCCCGATATCAATGCCACGCTGGAGCCGCTGACCGCGGCGAGCGGGGAGATCACCGGCTGGCGCTATACGACGGGTGCAGACCATGTCGAATTCTATGACGCCATTGGCAGGCTGCGGAGCATCACCACGCGCGCCGGATTAACCCAAAGCCTGAGCTATGATGGGGCACGGCTCGCGTCGGTCAAAGATCCCTTTGACCGGACCCTCACGTTCGCTTATGACACCAGGAATCGCGTCCACAGCGTCACCGACCCCGCGGGCCGGACGTACAGCTACACCTACGATGCGAATAACCGGCTGTCCTCCGTGACCGGGCCGGATAACCAAACTCGTGAATACCGCTACGAAGACGCCCGCTTCCCCCGTGCGCTCACGGGCCTGATCGACGAGAACCAGAACCGTTTTGCCACCTAGACCTACGATAGCGAGGGCCGGGTGATGTCAGCCGAGCGTGCCGGCGGCGTGGACAGGGTGTCGGTGCGCTATGACTTCGACAATAACATGACTTCGGTCACCGACGCCCTGGGTACGACGCGACACTACACGTACGAGCTGGCGTTCGGTGTCGCGAGAACTGTGCGTGCCGAGAAACCGAGTTCCGGAGGCGGAATTGCCACTAGTTCCTGGTCCTACGACGCGCAGGGCAACATCGCCACCTACATCGATTACCGCGGCCACAGGACCGACTTCATCTACGACTTAACCCGCAACCTCGAGATCCACCGCACCGAGGGGGCCGGCACCTCCCTGCAACGCACGATCACGACCGAGTGGCACCCCACCTTCCGCCTGCCCAAAACGATCACCGAGCCGAATCGAGTCATCAGCTTCGACTACGACCCCGATGGCAATCTGACCCACCACACCGTCACGGCCGGGGGCAAGAGCCGTACCTGGAGTTTCCAATACTATGATAACGGCCAGATCAAGCAGATCGACGGGCCGCGCACGGATGTCCGCGATCTCACCACATATGCCTACGACGGCCAGGGCAACCTGATGAGCCGCACGGACGCGTTGGGGCATCTCACCCAGATTCCCGAGTACGATGCCGATGGCCGGCCGAAGAGGATGGTGGATCCCAACGGGCTGATCACCACCTTGGAGTATGATCCGCGGGGTCGCCTGGTGGCCCGCCAGGTCGGCCGTGAACGCACGACCTATATGTACGATGGTGTGGGCCAGCTCCGCCGACTGACGCGCCCGGATGGCAGCTTCTGGCGCTTCGATTACGATGCGGCGCACCGATGGACGGGGATCACCGACCACCTGGGGAACACGGTCACCTATAGCCTGGATGCGGTCGGGAATACCACGGAACAGGTGTACGACCCGCAGGGGATCCTGAGGCGGACGCAGAGCCGTCTACTCGATGCCCTCAACCGGTTGGGACACTCTGTGGGCGCCCGGGGCCAGACGACGTCCTATGCCTATGACGACAATGACAACCTGACCGGGATGACCACTCCGTTTAGGAACAGCGCCCTGTGGTCCTATGACGCGCTGGACCGGCTGGACACCAGCACGGATCTCAGAAACTTTCTAACAGGCTATGACTACGACGCCAACGACCAGCTGACTGCGGTGACGGACCCGTTGCGCCACCAAACGGTCTATGGCTATGACGGCCTCGGCGACCAAACCGGGACGACCAGTCCGGATACCGGCCTCACACAATACCTCCCTGACGAGGCCAGGAACGTGGTGCGCCGCACGGATGCCCGAGGCCAGGAGACCACTTCCCGCTACGATGCGTTGAACCGGGTCACGGATATTGAGTTTTCGGGCGGTGCGGTGGCGTTCACCTACGATCAGGGCACGAACGGCATCGGTCGCCTCACGCAGATGACCGATCCCACCGGGACCACCAGCTGGATGTACGATGCGCATGGGCGGGTGCTGCGCAAGACGCAGCAGGTCGCGAACGTGACCTTCGTGACGCAATACAGCTACGATGCGAGCGGGCGCGTGGACGCGATCACGTATCCGTCGGGCCAGCGTATTGAGCTACTCTATACCAATGGCCAGATCACCCAGATCAACGCCAACGGCTCGGCGCTCCTGCGTGACATCCACTACCAGCCCTTCGGGCCGGCCCGTGCTTGGATCTGGGGGAATGGCACGCCCTACGCCCGAGAGTTCGACCTGGATGGCCGGGTGATGGCCTATGACCTGGGGGGGGGGCGGACCCGTCAGCTCACTTATGACGATGCCGGCCGTATTACTGATTACACCGACACCGACCCGCGCCAGAATCAGGCCTTCAGTTATGACGCCGCCGGTGCGTTGACCGGGTTCACGAGCGGCGGCGCCACGACGACCTATCACCTGGACGCCATCGGCAACCGCACGAGCCTGATCAGTCCCCAGGGGACCGATGACTACACCTACGACCCAGCCAGCAACCGGCTCCTCCGCATCACCGGCCCGCATCCCAGGACCTATCAGTACGATGCGGCCGGCCACGTGACCAGCGACGGCGCCACCCAGTTCGTCTACGACGGCCGGGGCCGGTTGATCCTGGTGACCAACGCGCAGGGCACCACGCAGTACCGGATCAATGGCCTGGGACAACGGGTGGCCAAAGTGAGCGGCCAGACGGGACGCTACTTCGTCTATAACGAAACTGGTCAGCTCATCGGGGAATACACCCTCCAAGGCCAGCCGGTCCAGGAGACCGTCTATCTCGGTGAGATGCCAGTCGCAGTGCTGCAGGATGGGATGTCCTTCGTGGTCTATGCCGATCATCTCGGCACGCCGCGCGCCATAGCAGACACAGGTGGCGAGGTGGTGTGGCGGTGGGACGGCGACCCGTTCGGGGCGGCCCTGCCGAACGAAGATCCCGACGGCGATGGCCGGACGTTCACCTACCACCTGCGCTTTCCCGGCCAGTATTTCGACCGGGAAACCGGGCTGGCGTACAACTACTTCCGGGATTACGACCCCCAGACCGGCCGCTACGTCCAAGCCGACCCCCTGGGGTTGGCCGGGGGCCTGAACCCCTATAGATATGTCGAAGGCAATCCCCTCACGGCATACGACCCCTACGGTCTCGCTGGTTTAGATGGGGGTGCCATGAGCACCGAGAGCATAGGGGACCGGCAGGGGTACCCACCGGGAGTGGTGATCAACCCGGCCACAGGCGAACCTATATATCTAGCGGTGGTTCCGCTACCAAAGGGGACGAGCCCAACACAAGTTATGCTGGACGTTGCAGGGCTCATAAATCCCTTGATGATGATCGAGAGCGCTATCGCGCGCATACCAATGCTTCTGAACCAGGTTCGCCTGCTAAGGCAGTTTGGTCTCGACAAGGCTGCGACGCGTGCCCTTTTCCAGGGAGAGGTGGCGCCGTTCTTTGCTAGCACGGCCGGAAACCCGCTAGCATTTGCGCAGCTCTCGTCAGCTGGTTTGCGGACCGGCATAATCGGAATTAGAGCGGAAGGTCAAGGCGTAAGAGCATTCATGTCGTTCATTGAAGCATCCCGAGGAGTTGCCAGGGCATTTGAGTTCTCACAGGTAGAGATTGCCGGCGTAGCGCTCATCAACCCGGAGCTCGCACTTGGCATGATCCGCAGTGGATTCCGGCCGTTCGTCTTGGAAGTGCCTGCTACGCTTGGGGGAGGAACGGTCGAAGGATTGATAAGGACCTTTCCTCTAAGGAGATCTGAGTAGGAACCAGCTGTTTTTATTTACAATTCCGACCGCCGAAGTGTGGACTTTTGAAAGAAGCTCGCCACGGGGTATCTGTTTTGCTCTGCCACGACCTATAGGTAACACCATCGTGCTGCTTGGCATCATCTGCCAGGGCAGCGATACCAGTAAGGTCTGTTTCTGGGACAATCAGCGCGTCGACCCCGACGGCATAAAACGTTCTGAGGGTTTCAACCAAGTAGTGATGTCTATGTCTTGCGTCCTGTTATACTTCCCCCTCTAGACAGGTATGCCCACCTCTGAGAGGGAGTATAGCGATGCAGGTATGTCCCCAGTGTCAGAGTGATCGGCTCGTCAACAACGGCTCCGCTGCCGGCAAGCGCCAACCATGCCGAAGGCTCCACAAAAGGCGAGCCCAGTCAAGGTACAAGTGGTTATCAAGGGCAACCTCGACCAAGGCAAGTACGCAGCGGCATTACGCCGACTGGCTCGGGAACTAGTGAAGACGTTCGGGGAAAAGGGAAAAAATTGGGTCCTGACGGAGTCGATCGGTGAGCCGCCGAGCAAGGGGCCTCGGGACATCACACTGTACGTTGTCGCTGGCGACGAGGCGCCGACGGACCTCTGGGCCGCGCATGGTTACAAGGTCCCTCCAGCGGAAATGGCAAAATTGCAAGCGGCATTTGACCCGAGTTCTAAAACGGCGGGTGCGACTTACAGAAATGTCGGCATAGTTCCGGCGGACAAAGCTATAGGCCTAGGCGAATATGGGCTTTCCAATAGTATGACGCATGAGGTTGGGCACTCGCTTATTGGAGTTCGCTGTGACCACCCTTCTTCAGAGCCCGAGTGCGGCGGGGTCATGCAAGAGTTTCCGTCACCGCGCGAAGATCTTGGGTATAACGATCAGTTCACCCGGACTGTCAGAGAGATGTATCCGTTGATGGTGACCGAGAGGCCGAGCTACACCGCGGTCTGGCAGCCGAGTACCGAGGGTGAGATCCAGCTCTACGGCTGGACCACCGACGCGCTGCGGGCTGAGTACGACAAGCTGTGGGAGCAGGGCTGGCGCCTGAAACTGCTGAGCCTCTTCTAGGAGGCTTTACTGACCGTTGCATCTCCAGCTTAGATTTTCTCCGCTGAACGGGGCGCGCCTGGCTCAGAAGACAAAAGTTAAGTTTTGCATGCAACGGTCAGTAAGGACTTCATGAATAAGACCGTTGATTTCGCCGCGAGTGACGCCGCCATGACTGACGAGGAGATAGCGTCCGTGGAGGGAGGCGTGCAGTTGTTGCCGATGACCGCGGGGTCGATCGTGCTGGCTTATAACCTACCAGATGGCCCCAAGGAGTTAAAACTCTCGCGGGAAGCTTACACGCTGATCTTTCTGGGCCAGGTAACAAAATGGAACGATCCGGTGATCGCCCAAGCCAATCCCGATGCCAAGATGCCTGAAACGGGTATCACGGTGGTGCGGCGCGCCGACAGTAGCGGCACGACATTCGTGTTTACGCAGCATTTAGGTGCCATCAGCGAGGCGTGGAAGAATGGTCCCGGGACCGGCACGACGGTGAATTGGCCGAGCAGCGATAAGTTCATCGCGTCACCCAAGAACGACGGCGTAGCCGCGACGATCAAGCAAACACCCGGGGCGATTGGCTATATCGAATACGGTTTCGCTGAGCTCGGCAAGCTACCTATGGCGTCGCTAGAGAACAAGGCTGGGAAGTACGTCAAGCCGAGCTTGGAAAGTGGTCAGGCTGCTCTGGCTGGGGTCGATCTACCTCCAGACTTGTGGGCTTGGCTACCCGACCCCACTGGAGAAGGAGCTTATCCAATTGTCACTTATACCTGGATGGTGTTCTACAAGAAATACGATGACCCTAAAAAAGCTGAGACGATCCGCAATGTCGTGAAGTATTGCCTGATCGATGGCCAGAAGATAAGCGGCAAGATGGGCTATATTCCCCTGCCGGAACCCGTGGTCCAGGTCGTGAGCAGCGCGCTCGACAACATCCGGTAGAGGCGACAAGCCATGGCATTGCCAGCCACTGAGCGGGAAGAAACAGCTGGTCTGGGGCATGAAGGTACGACCACCGGCTCCATCTCTAGGCCGCCATCGACCTTCGATGTATTTGTCGACCAAGTGTTCCGTCATCTAACGCTTGTCGTCGCGGGTCTCACCATCGTCCTGGTGCTGTATATCGTCCTCGAGATCGGTGGCAAGGCCGCTCCTGCTATGCAAAAGTATGGCCTGAGTTTCATCACCTCGACCACCTGGGACGTCAACAAAGCGCGGTTCGGCGTGCTGCCAGAAATTTGGGGTACCCTGTATAGTTCGGTGCTGGCTCTCTTGCTCGGGGGATTCTTCGGCGTCTCGATTGCCATTTTCCTCACGCAGGATTTCTTGCCGCCGAAGATCGAGGTACTCTTTAAGAACATTGTCGAGCTGCTGGCAGCCATCCCCAGCGTCGTTTATGGGTTGTGGGGCATCTTTGTGCTCATCCCTGCCATCCGCCCAGTGGCCGACTGGGTGCATCAACATCTCGGGTGGATTCCCTTCTTTAATACATCGCTCAGCGGTCCCGGCATGCTGCCAGCCGCGCTGGTGCTGACCATCATGGTGCTACCGACCATCTCTGCCATCTCGCGCGATGCGCTGAGCGCCGTTCCTCCGCGGCTCAAGGAAGCAGCTTTCGGTATGGGAGCCACGCGGTGGGAAGCTATCCTGCGGGTGATTTTGCCGACAGCCTCGACTGGCATTTTTGGCGCATTAATGCACGGCTTTGGCCGCGCCCTGGGAGAAACCATGGCGTTGGCGATGTTGGTCGGCAACTCGAACCAGCTCAGCATTTCGTTGTTCTCGCCAGCTAACACCTTGGCCGCCCTGCTGGCCCTGAATTTTCCCGAGGCAGACAAGCGGCAGGAACAGGTTCTCATGTACGCAGCGGTGCTCTTGCTAGCAATCACCCTGCTCGTCAACATCTGCGGGGCTGCGGTGCTCAGGCGTGCCAATGCTCGTTTATCTGGAGGAGGGAAGTGAGATCGATGGAAGGCTCGCAAGCTGCCGTCAACGGTGATCTGCCATCGCTGGAGCGGTCATATCGTGATCCTCGCGGCGTATTGAGCACACTACTCAGCGTCGTGACAGGTGCTGCCACGGTGGTTGCCTGTATCCCCTTATTCTCTGTTTTGATCCTGTTGCTCTGGCGCGGTGGTGTGAAGCTCAGCTGGCAGTTGTTTGTCGAACTTCCCCCGACGGCGTTCGAGGAGGGTGGAGGATTCGGCAACGCTATCGTCGGCACCCTGGTAATGGTCGGCATTGCTGCCTTGATTAGCGTGCCGTTTGGCATCCTCGCCGCCGTCTTCTTGGCGGAGTTTGGACCGGACAGTAAGCTTGCTGCCGGTGCCCGTTTCTGTGCCAAGACGCTCACGGGTCTGCCGTCGATCTTGGCCGGTGTCTTTGCCTTTGCTGCTGTGGTGTTGGCGACCGGAACCTATTCCGCCCCCGCAGGCGGTGTAGCTCTCGCGTTGCTGATGCTGCCGACGGTCCTCCTGACGGCCGAGGAAGCGATGAAGACGGTCCCGGCCCGTATGTAAGGAAGCCGCAGTCGGGATGGGCTGCACACGCAGCCAGGTCATCTGGAAAGTGGTATTACCCACCGCGCTGCCCGGCATACTCACCGGCGTGATGCTGGCCGTGGCGCGTGCCTCCGGCGAGACAGCACCCTTGCTGTTCACCGCCTTATTCAGCAATTACTGGCTCATCCAGGATGGGCATCTGGGGCTGATGGAGCCGACGGCATCTTTGGCGGTATTGATCTATAACTTCTCCGGCATGCCATTCGAGAATCAGATTGAGATGGCCTGGGCTGCAGCCCTCGTTCTGGTGCTGTTGGTGCTGGTGATCAATATCATCGGGCAATTGTTCTCTCGCCAAAAAGTGTAAGCGCCAAACCGACTGATAAGGGGTGTTGTGATGAATTGCACGATCGCAGCTAAGCATGGCGATGTTCCCACTGCTAGCAACGGCGCGGGTGAGGTGATCATCGATTGCAAGATCGACAACTTGTACTATGGCAAGTTTCTGGCGGTGCGCGACAGTCGCATCCCGATCGAGAAGGGTAAAATCACCGCCTTCATCGGTCCTTCTGGTTGCGGCAAGAGCACAGCTTTACGGTGCCTCAATCGTATGAACGATCTGGTGCGCGGCTTCCACTTCGAGGGAAACGTCCATTTCCGCGGCAAGGATATTTACGCTTCCAGGGTCGATCCAGTGGTGGTTCGCCGTCACATCGGTATGGTATTCCAGCAGCCGAACCCCTTTGCCATGAGTATTTTCAACAACGTCGCCTTCGGACTGCGACTGAACCGCTATAAAGGAGACACCGCCGCGAAGGTGGAACAGGCGCTGCAGAGCGCCGCGCTCTGGGATGAGGTCAAAGATAAGCTCAAAAATAATGGCTTATCGCTGTCTGGGGGTCAGCAGCAACGGCTGTGTATCGCCCGTGCCATTGCCACCGAGCCGGACGTCCTGCTGATGGACGAACCCTGCTCCGCGCTCGACCCTATCGCCACCCGCCGCATCGAAGAGCTCATGCACGAGCTAAAGAAAAAGTACACCATTGCGATCGTCACGCACAATCTGCAGCAGGCCACGCGCGTGGCGGATAAAACGGCGTTTATGTATGTCGATACCTCCCGAGGCGGTCGCACAGGGTATCTCGTCGAGTACCGGGAGACTAAAGAGATGTTTGAAGATCCCAGGGAGGAGTACACCAAGCAGTATATTCGCGGTGAATTTGGCTGATTCCTCGAGAAGGTGCCCATCGATGACTGCTCGACGGATGGTCGTGCTGATAGTGGCTATACTGGCTGTCTCCATTGGGTGGAGTTCTGTCCTTGCACAGGCGGGGACTCCCAGCAAGACTGTGCCGCCGGGCACGATGCACATCCATGGCGGAGGAGCCACCCTTCCAGCACCGCTTTACAAGAAGTGGATTGAGGAATATCAGAAGCGCCGGCCCGAGGTCATGGTCAGCTACGATGTCGTCGGCAGCGGCGAGGGCGTCAAGGAATTTGTGGCGGGTCGGGTTGACTTCGGCGCCAGCGATGCCGCCATGAGCGATGCGCAAATCGCAGAGGTAGCACGTGGGGTACAACTGGTACCTGCTGTCGCCGGCAGTATTGTGTTGGCATATAATCTGGAGGGGCTAGGAGGCGATCTGAAGCTCACCCGGGAGGTGTACGTCGACATCTTTCTAGGCAAGATCAAAAGCTGGGACGACCTGCGAATCAAGCGCATCAATCCTGAGCTGAACTTGCCCAAGAGCGATATCGCCCTCGTCGTACGCCAGGACGGCAGCGGCACGACTTATGCCTTCACCAACCACCTCAGTGCCGTCAGTGAGGAATGGCGGGACCGCGGTCCGGGCGTCGGGACACTGATCGACTGGCCCGGCAACGCCATGGCCGCTCGTGGGAACGAGGGCGTGGCTGGCCGCATCAAAATCAGCAAGGGCTCCATCGGCTATGTCGAGTACGGCATGGCCAGACGAACTGGGTTGTCGATGGCCTGGTTGGAGAACAAAGCCCGGCAGTTTATCGAGCCCCACGGGGGCAGCGGCCTGGCAACGTTGCTGAACACTCCCTTGCCGGAAAACTTACGCGTGTTTTTCCCCGATCCGGACGGCCAGGACTCCTACCCCATCGTGACCTACAGTTGGTTGCTTTTGTATAGGCAATACGATGACGCGCCAAAGCTTGGAGCGCTCAAGCAATATGTCAGATGGTGCCTCACCACTGGGCAGGAATTCAATGAGGCGCTGGGCTTCGTGCGCTTGCCGCCGCAGATCATCGCCCGCGCCATGGAGGCGCTCGACAATATTCGCTAGCATAGGTATCTAAGGGCTGCGAGCGAGACAAGTCGCTTGCAGCCCCTTCCATCCCCGGCTAAGCCACCTCCGGTTTACCTGTTTTTTTTACTTCTCTCCTTCCTTTGTATCATTCCGCGAATACGTCTGTCCGGAACGGCTGTATTGGACCGCGTCCACCTTCCAGATCTTTCTCGAAGAGTTCGTCCACGCGTTTCTCGACTCATGCTCTTTTTACCCCTTCTTAACTGCAGCGTAATAACTCGGCCTTAGGATCGAGCCGTGTGCCATCGAAAAATATTGCTGCTGTTGAGCCTCTCTCATGCGAACGGTAGCTTCATGGCGAAAAGACGACCCTACTAGCAATCCTCGTCCAGAGTTCGAAACCCGTGTCCCACTCTTGGAGGAAACAGTGTTCACACAGATCAAGCCCTCAGCCTCTCGATCATTGTCAATCACCCTCAGCGTGGTACTTATCGCGGCGTTTATCCCGAATGCCACCCCCGACAGCGTCACCGACCATTCCTTCAGCAGGCCGGTACGGTCGTTTCAGCGAGTGGCCACATATGATGTCCCCGGCCAGGTCGCCGAGATCATCGTGTCCACACCTAATGGCGAGATGCTGATCTATACCGATTCCGCCGCCGAGGAGATCGGCTTCGTGACAATTACCGAGCCGCGGCATCCCACGAGCGGTGGATCGCTGAAAATGCCGGGCGAGCCGACGTCGGTCGCCGTGACGCCTGATGGGGCATGGGCACTGGTGGCCGTGCATGGGTCCAGTGAGGACAGACTGGTAGTTGTGGATCTGGGCACTCGGACCATCGATGCCACGATTATTCTAGGTGGTCAGCCGGACTCAGTTGCCATCAGCGCGGACGGCCGGTATGCGGCCATCGCCATCGAGAACGAGCGCGACGAGGACGTCAACGACGGCGTGATGCCCCAGCTCCCTGCGGGGTTCCTGACCATCGTCGATCTCATCGGGGCGCCGTCGGATTGGACGACGCGCGATGTAGACCTGACGGGCCTGGCTGACCGGTTCCCCGAAGACCCCGAGCCTGAGTATGTGTCCATCAATGCCAGCAATCAGGCAGCAGTGACGCTCCAGGAGAATAACCATGTTGTCATCGTTGACCTAGTGACCGGCGCTGTCGTGAGGCCTACCATTACCCGCTGGAATCACCGGAAGCAGCCCCGGCCGCTGCCTGGATGGGCCTGTCGGAAATCACCTGGATCGGTGACGACACCCTCCTGGTCGTAGAACGCGACAACCAGGAGCGCGACGATGCCCAGGTGAAACGCCTTTACCGCGTTTCGGTGTCTGGGATCAGCCCGACCCCTGCGGGCATGACGCCCTCGGTCCTGGCCAAGACGCTGGTCCGCGATCTGCTGGTGAAAGACGATTACCGGCTGGAGAAGATCGAGGGCGCCGCGCTAACGAAGTCCGGCGAATTGCTTGTGGTCAATGACAATGACGGTGCTGGCGAGACGCGCCTGCTGCGGCTATACGGCGTGATTTCCCGCCATCCATCACGATAAGCCTCTCGCCTGCGTTCGTCCTTCGGAAGGCTCACCACGCGCGACCGAAACAGGCTTCGAGGCGCGCCTGTCGAACCATAAACCGGTGACTATGAAAGCAGTTCCAGCGATGCTCACGGGAAAGGAGTGTGTTGTGAGACGAACCATCGGCTACACCTTGTTCGCCGTATCCCTGTTCCTTGGAATCTGGTTGCCTGTGGCAGGCGCCGGGGAAGCCAAGGAGAAGCCGGCCATCGAGCAGATTCTGGATATCCTGCTGCAGCGCGGCCAGATCACCCAGGAAGAATATCGTTCCTTGCAAGAGAAGGTGAAGCAGGAACAAGCCGCGGGGGTCAAGGAACCGGCTGCGGCCGTGCTGGCTGGGATCGAGAAGGGCAAACCGTTTCTCAAGTCAGCTGATGACAACTTCCGGCTCGAGTTTGGCGGCCGTCTCCAGGTCGATTTCCAAGGTGCCGAGGATGGTACCAGACTCCTCACGGGGCCATTCCTTGGCAGTCAATTTCTCATCCGTCGAGCCCGTATTGACGTGGATGCCATATTTTACAAGTGGATCAGGGCGAAGATCCAAGCCGAGCTGTCAGAGGGCGTCAGCCTGAAGGACGCCTACCTGGACCTGACGTTTATGCCCGAGTTGCGTCTCCGGGCTGGGCAATTTCATGTGCCGTTTAGCTTGGAAGAGTTAACATCCGACAATTTCATCGACTTCATCGAGCGTTCCCTGGTCAACGAATTGAGCCCAATGCGGGACCGAGGCGTGAAGGTCTACGGCGACCTGATGGGCGGGATCATCAGTTATCACCTGGGTGGTTTCAACGGAACCGGCGAGGATACATCAGACAACAATGGCGACAAGGACCTGGCCTTCCGGCTCGAGTATTCGCCGTTCCGAACCTCCAATTCGTTCTGGCTGAAAGGGTTGCAGTTCGCTGGCAACGTCACCTGGGGTAACGAAGACAACTTGACCACTCCACCGGGACGAACAATCGCTCGTACCCCCAACCGTTTTACTTTCTTCGCCTCCCAAAATGCGAAGGGGGACCGCCTACGCTACGGTGGCGACTTCGCCTGGTGGGTCGGCCCGGCGAGCTTGAAGTTCCAATACGACGTGCAAACCAACGAGCAGAACGGGCTAGGCCCCGGTGGCACGAACCTGGACGATGTGACGGCGTCGGGCTGGTATGTTTCCGGCACCTATGTGCTGACGGGCGAAGATAAGCAACGCTCGGGAAATGTCATTCCCCGTAGGCCGTTCATCCCCTTCTCGGATCAGAGTGGCCTCGGAGCTGTTGAGGTGGGCCTGCGCTGGGCCGAGCTCTCGTTCGACTCGGATAGTCCGGTCAATTTGTTCAGTTCAAGTCTCTCCCCGGTCAATATCCCAGGAGGAGGCACATCGGCCAAAAACGGCGCCGAGAGCCTCACTCTAGGTGTTAATTGGTATTTCAATGAGTGGACGCGAGCGATGTTGAACTGGAATTACTACTGGTTTGACAATGCCCTGGGGACACCGTTCAGCTGTCAACTGGGGTTATGCTCGGCCGCACAGCTGCGTGGCGCTGATAAAGAGTCGTGGGAAATCCTCTCCCGGCTACAGATTTGGTTCTAGATTTCACCCGACCTTGCGCACGCCGGGCTGCTGTGCCAGGGGGAGCAGCCCGGCTAATCCACTCCTTATATGTCATGTTCACTTCGTAGTGTGGAGCACGTTGGGAATTGTCGGGGATGCATAACACTACTGACTTACGGGAGTCCTCACGATGAATCGAACCATACGATACGCGTTGATTGCTCGCTGTAAACTTCCTCTTCAGGGGCGTATAGCACTGTTCGCGTGTCTGCTCGCGACGATGCTGCTGGCGACAGTGGGTTCGACTGCACCGAAGATCATTCTCATCTCACTCGATGGAGCCACACCATAGCTGGTGAATCAGTACCTCGCTAGCGGTGTGCTCAGTCGGCACGAAGGGCTGGGGCTTCTGCAAATCCGGGGGATCACAGCCCTGCGCAATATCACCGTTTGCCCGTCGCTGACTGCGCCCGGCCATATCGCGATCGCTACCGGCTCGACGGCGGCGGCGAACGATATCGTCGCCAATACCTTTCACTTGATCGCCAGTCCGTTCACCTCCAATATCAGCGGCTTTGCCGCCCCGATCGGCGGTTACCTGGTCAACCCTCCTGCCGAAGACCCCACCCCAACCGCGGAACCGATCTGGGTGGCGCTGCGCCACGCCGGCAAGAAGGTGGTGACGGCGACCTGGCCAGGCGCCGACGGGTTGGACATTCGCCTGCCGCCGGGATCTCCGAGCAGCCCCATCATCCAGTCGTCGAGCCAGCGCATTACCGATTACACGGTGCCCTTCGGCGCCTTCGGCGGCGTTGGATCCCAGGGGTTCAGCCTCACTGCGGCCGATTTCAGCCCTGCTCCGACCACAACAACGGACCAACTAACGGGTGCAGGCCGCACTTCCTTCAGCCCCATTTTGCAAAAAACGTCGCCGCTCGAGACGTTCACAGTCGGCGGGGTCACCTATACCATCCTCGTTGCCGCCCTGGACACTACAGATGATCACGCGACGAACTACGAGACGCTTGTGTTCTTTGATGCGACCAGTGGCATTCAGTCGGGGCCGTTCACCCTGCCCTCGACGGGCCCGGCGTACGAGCAGGTTGATCGCAAATCCAGCCCCTTATACCTCGAGGGGAGCTCCAATAAGGCCGGCACGGCCTTTTTCGTCAGCTCCCTGGCCCCAGACCTATCAACGGTCCGTATTGCCCGCTATGCTGCCAACTTCATTCCGCGCAATGCGCCTGTCATTGCCGCCGTCGACGACGTTAATGACAACGTTGGCTTCTGGCTCCCCCAACCTGACTTCCGTATTCCCGAGCGACTGAGCCCCGGTTTTGGCCCCTTCCCTGACCTTGAGCTGGAAATCATGTACAGGGACCAGGTGCGCTCTTTCACCGACTACCAGACCCGCGTTGCGCTGCGCGCGATCAGCCAGAACCCTGATGCTGATCTGGTCATGACCTACTTCGAGCAACCGGATGGTTCCGGCCATCAGTTCCTACTCATCGACCCACGGCAACCGACCGATTTCACCAACCCTGCCTCCATCTTTGAGGGACAGGACTCCGCGAAGGTCAGCCGCTACCGGAACTATCTGAAAGAAGCCTACCAAGCCGCGAATCAAGCCGTCCAGGCCATTATCGCTGCCGTCGGCTCGGACGAACATGGAGAGCTCAACAGCAATATCTTCGTCGTCTCCGACCATGGTTTCGCCCCGTTCCATACTGCTGTCAGCATCAACAACCTATTGGCAAGCAACGGCATCGATCCAACACAGGTACGCGCCGTTATCTCGGGGCCAGCGGCCAACATCTACATCAGGCTGGCGGGGCGTGAGCCGGACGGAACGGTGAGCCAATCGGAGTATTTAGCCCTACAACAGCAGGTCGTCGAGATCCTGAAAAATTTCTTCGACACCAATCCTCTCTATACGCTCGGTGCCGCCAAGTGGCCGGTGTTTGACAAGGTCTATACCCGTCCAGCCGACCTCAGCGATCCCGACTTCGGCAGGAGCACGAACGCATTCATCGGCCAGGATTCGGGTGATGTCCTCGCCCTGCTTTCGTCCGGCTACAACTTCGATGGCACGCAAAACCCTGTGGTGATCCGACAAGGCGATCCAGCTTCGACAATGCCGATCCTCTCGGTCCCCAACTTTTATGGGGCACATGGCTACGACCCACTCCTGTCGAGCATGAGCGCCATTTTCTACGCTGCTGGGCCAGACGTTGGCAAGGGGATCCTTCCGCGCGTGCGCAATGTCGATATTGCCCCGACGATCGCCAACATCTTGGGCGTGCCGCCGGCACTGACGGTTCACGGGGGCGTCATTGACCTGATGCTGAGACGGCAACTACACTTCCCCTGACAATGCCCCTGCACGAGGAGCATGATATGAGCACCGCACAAGCAATCGTGTCTATCGGCGATGAGGGCGTTCTGAACGCTCCCGTATCCCCCTCGCTGTCGGATGTTTGGATCGATCGGGACCAGAGCTGGCTTGACTTCAACGATCGTGTCCTGGCTGAGGCTATCGACGAGCGCACGCCGTTGCTCGAACGCGCCAAGTTCCTAGCAATCTTTACCGCAAACCTCGATGAGTTCTTCATGAAACGGATCGCCGTCCTGCGTGAGACACTGACCCCCGAACGGCTCAAGCTCTTAGCGGAGATTCGTGCCAAGCTGCTGCCTGCGCTCCACCAGCAGGCGAAGTGCTTTCGGGGCAGCATCGTGCCGGCGTTGGCAAATCACGGTGTCCATCTGCGCCGCTGGGACGATTTGACGGCAGCCCAAAAACTGGAGGCCGGCCAATATTTTGATGCCCAGATCTCGCCAGCTCTGACGCCACTGGTGATCGATCCCGCCCACCCATTTCCTTTTCTTTCGAATCTATCTACCTCCCTTGTTTTTCTATTGCATGATCCAGATCGAGCAGAGCGTATGTACGCACGCATAAAGGTGCCTTCCGTAGTGCGGCAATGGTTCGCCCTCCAGGCTGATGTCGAGCCGGGCCAAACCCTCTTAGTGCCAGTTCACGAGGTTGTTCGTGGGAATGCTCACAAGCTTTATCGAGGCATGGAGCTCACGGCCACGACGTTGGTGCGGTTGACGCGGGATGCGGAGGTCGAGATTGACGACGACTCGGATGCGGCGTTGAACGAGTTGGTGAAGGAACAAATCAGGCAGCGGCGTTACGAGCCTGTGGTGCGTTTGGAGTTTGCCCCGGGTGCCGATCCCACCGTCCGTGACATGCTGCGGACGCGCTTTGATCTCTTACCCGTGGACATCTACGACATGCCAGACGAGGTAGACTTCACTACGCTCTTCGAAATTGCCGGCCTGCAAGTCCCCGATCTTCGGGACTCCGCCTGGAGCCCGATGACGCCGCCAGCGCTAGTCAACGGCGATACCGACATCTTCGCTGTCGTTCGGGCCAATGATCTGCTCGTGCACCACCCTTACGACAGCTTCGATGCCAGCGTGGAACACTTCATACGCGCGGCCGCGGAGGATCCTCTGACCGTCTCGATCAAGATGGCTGTTTACCGAATTGGCGATGACACGCCCTTTGTCAGATCGCTGATCAAGGCGGCCGAAACCGGCAAACAGGTGGCTTGCGTCATCGAGCTCAAAGCCCGCTTCGACGAAGAGCGAAATCTGCACTGGGCCGCTGAGCTGGAACAAGCTGGAGCCCATGTTATTTTTGGGGTGCGCGGGTTGAAGACACATGCCAAGACCTCTCTGGTCGTTCGCCAGGAGCCATCCGGGCTGCGCAGTTACGCCCATATCGGCACCGGCAATTACCATGTGCGTACAGCCAGGCTATATACCGATGTTGGCCTCTTCACTTGTGATTCAGCGCTCACCCGTGACGTCGTCAGCCTGTTTCACTACTTGACCGGGCATTCGCAGGCGCCTAATTGTGACAAACTCTTAGTGGCGCCTTCGACCATGCGATCGCGGTTCCTGGAACTGATCAAGAGGGAGATGGAAAATCACCGGGCCGGGCGCCCGGCCCGTATTGTTGCCAAGATGAACCAACTCGAAGACCCCGAGATCATGGAGTCGCTCTGTGAGGCGGGTTGTGCAGGTGTACCAGTTGATCTGGTGATCCGAGGGCTCTGCTGTCTCCGACTGGGCATCGCCAACCGCAGCGAAGGCATTCGCGTGCGTTCGATCATTGGACGCTTCCTCGAGCACTCGCGAATCTTCCATTTTGCCGCTGGTCATGAAGAACCCCTCGATGGTGAATTTTACATAGGGTCGGCCGACTGGATGTTCCGCAATCTCTCGAGGCGTGTAGAAGTAGTGACGCCGGTGACCGCACTCGGCCCAAAAGAGAGGCTTTGGGAGATCCTCGACATCTGTTTGCGTGATCAGCGCCAAGCCTGGCTCCTCAATAGCGATGGCCGTTATTCACAGGTATGCTCGGAGAAAGCTGGTGAGGCAGGTGACGCGATTGCAACACACTTAACTCTCATGGAACTGGCACGGCGCCGGTCCTATCCGCTGCCAAAGTAGCAAGAGAAGAGACTGCCTTGCTGGTGAGGCTGACTGCCGCGCTAATGCCGGGGGTCTTTAGAGCCAATGACGCTTCCAAAAGATCACGCCCACGA
>JBKPCR010000046.1:0-11643 GCA_046727435.1 bacterium
GACGTGCGGATGCTCACTGTGGTCATCGTCATACCGGGCATTGGCTGCCGACGGGGTGAGCCGCTCGCCGGTATATTCGATGATCCGCGTCCCTTTGCGGATGCGCCGGGTGGCGAAGGCGCCGCGCCCGTGAATGGGCGACGGCCGAATGTCAAAGCAAGGTTTGCGCATACGACCGGCTCTTGGATGTGATGAGGACACCTCTATTGCTCTTGCAAGCGACCCAATGTGACCTTTAGCTTCGGACAAGTGGGCTCACGCCCACGCGTCAGGCGCGGCTGGGAGCGGGAGCGCAGCGGACGCTGGAAGGCGTCGCCTGCACACCTTTGTTGCGCCGCCCTCAGTCTAGCGGCGTGTGGCGAAGCGATCGGTGGCCGCAATGAGTGCTTCGCTCATGCCGTGGTCAGTCGAGGAATGGCCAGCGCCATTCACCGTCACCAGTTCGCTCGTTGGCCACGCCTGGGCAAGTTCCCAAGCCGTGACGAGTGGGCTTCCCAGGTCAAGGCGTCCATGGATCAAGATGCCGGGAATGTGTGCGAGTGCACTGGCGTGTCGCAACAGCATCCCTTCTTCAAGCCAGGCATTGTGGTGAAAGTAATGGGTCACGAGGCGTGCAAACGCGAGCTGAAACGTGGGTTGCAATCGCCGGGGCTCCGGGGTGGCTTCTGGGTCCACCGACACCAAGGCCGACTCCCACGTGCACCAATCCTTGGCAGCCTTCATGTGAATGGCCGGATCGGGCTCCTGCAGCAAGCGGCGGTACGCCGCGACGAGATCGCCATCGCGTTCCGCAGGGGGGACACCCGCGCGGAACCGTGCCCATTGCGCCGGGAATAGGGGTGCCACGCCGCGATAGAGCCAGTCAATCTCGGATCGCCGGGTCGTGGTAACGCCGACGAGGACGATTTCCGTGACGCGGTGCGGGTGTCGCTGGGCGTACGCGAGCCCCAGGGTCGAGCCCCACGAAGCGCCAAACAGCAACCATTGGTCAATATCCAGGTACTGTCGAAGCTGCTCCATGTCCGCCAGGAGATGTGCCGTCGTATTGACCGACAGATCGGTGCGCAGGTCACTGGCGTGCGGCGTACTCCGGCCGCACCCGCGCTGGTCGAACAGCACGATCTGGTAGGCTTTCGGATCGAAGTAGCGCCGCACTCCTGTCGAACACCCTGAGCCAGGGCCACCGTGGAGGACGACAGCGGGTTTGCCGTGCGGGTTGCCGCAGACCTCCCAATACACACGATTCCCATTGCCGACATCCAACAGGCCATGGTCATACGGTTCGATTGCTGGGTAGAGCATTGTCATCTCAATTCACTGACCGACAGACCGCACCGTGGATAACGCACGAAGGCCCACTGCTGGCCGTCAGGCGCGGCTGAAAGCGGGAGCGCCGCGGACGCTGGAGGCAGTCAGCTGCACGCCCAGACTGTGTGAAAACTCGATTCTTCAGAAATGTGCCTCAACAGAATCAATAGCTTATGACATCAAAAATGTCAAAATTCGGGGTTTTCACACAGTCTATCCCTCCGTTAGACCGCGCGCAAATGGGATCAATTGCTGGAGAGCGACATCGAATCGCTGCTCTAAGCCTTCAAGGAACACAGCGTTGAAGTGAAGAAACGTGATCGCTAACGTTTGCTAACTGATGGCGCTTTTGCAGCCGCATACGCGAGGAGTACTGTACCGCGATCGAACGATTTCGTATTCAGCAGTATCATGTCGAACGAATCGACCTTGTCGCGAAAGAGGGGCTTCCCGCTTCCCAGCACTATGGGACAGACGATCAGCTGATATTCGTCGATCAGACCCTCTTTCATGAGCGATTGCGCCAGGGAGATGCTGCCCCAGATCACCATGTCTTTGCCGGACTTTTGCTTTAACTTCGCAACTTCCTTCGCCGCGCTGTTCTTGACAATCGTTGCATCGGCCCATTTGTCCCACGGAGCATGATCGAGCGTTTTGGAGAAAACGATTTTCGGGATCGCGTTCAACTTGTCAGCAAACGGTTTGTCTTCACCTGATGTCACCTTGGGCCAATACTCCGCAAACATGTTGTACGTCACCCTGCCGAGCAGGATCGCGTCAATGGAGTCGATGAAACCCATCTGCTGTTGACCGAAGCTTTGATCGCCCGCGGTTGAAGCCGGGACGAAATTCACGCTGTCGTGCGGGCCTGCGGCCAATCCGTCGAGCGTCACGAATTCCTGGAGGATCACGTTTCTCATCGAATGTCGTTTCTACCTATGCGAGTCAAGGCGCAGGTTGCGGTCAGCTTCCAATCCGCTTCGGGTGGGTGAAAGCGGTCTAGACCTTATGATGTGCCATGTGGGCAAAGCAAAAAGTCTAATGATTAGACAACGCTTGCGCCGAAAGTCAGGTTTTGCAAGTCCTTTTGGCACAAGCGGTTGCCATGTCAATCATATCAACGCCAGGCATGAGCCGCTGCCGGAAGCTGGAGCGCCGCGGACACTGGAGGCCGTCGCCTGCATGACTTTGTTGAGCTATGTATCATCCTCTAAAGCATATTGATTCCCTAAGCGATGACTACAATAAATCGTAAGACGTTAGTATGCCAACTAGATGAAAGTGTTCATCAAAGACTAATAAGGGCCTCCCCTCAAAATTCTGACTAACATCTTTTATCTCAGTATCAGCCTGAATGTAATTAGCCTTCTCTGGCTCTAGCAACTTGGATGATATGGCTTCTTCAACAGTTTTTGCCAGAAGAGAAGCGCGTTGGCTTTTTGATTGGGATAACCGAAGACACTTTACAATGTGGTAATCAGAAATCAAAAACCAAACCTTCTCATCTTGTATGGATAGAAGCACAGGTAGATATGAAAATGAATTCGCAAGCATTTGCTGACGGACAAAACTTACTGGTCGCCATAGTGAAGCGCAGACAGGGTCCCGTACCATATATTCGGAAACCCGGTTCAGCTCACTCATAAGAGCGTCCTCCAAAGTCAGTGCTAATTGTATAGCATGATTAGTAAGATGGCGTGCGAATACACCTTGATGCAGTGCATCGTTGCGAGCCAGCTTCACTGTGCCATACAACTCATCGAAGGACGAATGCCAAGCCTTGTACTGTCGAGGAATATCCGAAGATAGCGGGGACTGATCAGCTATGCTTTGGATGGCGCTTTGATATGTCCCAAGCCCCAGAACACCTTTGACTTCGCCTTTCATCTCAGAAAAACCCAGTCTCTCAAGGACAAAAAGAATTTCTTGGAAGGCTTCAGCATCGCGTAGAGCGGTTGCTCGTGCCTCTCTCAACTGGTTTAAGAAGTATACGGCGGCGTCTGAGTTCATAGTGTGTTGTATGGATAAATATAGGATTGAATGACTGCACAACGCTGAAGCTCAGCCATGCCTGAAAGCTGGAGCATAACCGAGATTGTAAGGCGTCGGCTGCAGCGCCTTATTTAGCCAGCCTCTATGTACGTTGCCGCAGGTTAAGGCGCAAGAGCGTGATTATTATCGTCTCAGCGGCAAAGTTCTCACCGACCGTGTAGTCTCACAAGGGAGGTGTAACTGGTACTCGGTATGTGGGCGCCTGCTCAATAAACCAGGCAGCGGCCGGTTCAGCATTCTGCTGCAACAGGTGAAGGAACTCAAACCATTTATTGCCGATCTCCACCAGCAGCTGGCTCGGCGACCATTCCTTACCTGCTCCAATGTACCCGAGGCGATCACAGCTGAGATGTGCGAGCGCACGATCCATACGTCCCTTGGTCTCGGCTAGGTATGCGGTCAGATTGGCGGATGTGTACGGCCATGCTGATGCCTTCGTGAAATAGTCAACGGCGACAATGTCGTCTGCGTGCGTGATGCGGTGTCCCTGCTGATTAACCTTCGTGAAGAAGAAGTCACGCAGTACCCGAGCATGGAGAGGCAACCCCTCGACCTGGAGATTCTTGAGGAGCGAGCTAACAGGCTCGGGTGCACGAGCGCATCCTCGAAGCATCTGCAGCTCGTAAAGGACGAGTCTCACGGCCGCTTGTAGTGTTGCCTGAGCGACCATATCGGCATCACCTCCTTCATTGGTATTAGATAGCTGGCACTATTGTATGGTATGAGACTACACGCGATGGCGTCCGCGGGCAACCAGAGCTCCATCATGCTCACCTCTTCAAGAACTGGCTAACGCCCTCGGTGAGCCGCCGCCAATGGCCAGAGCAAGGGAGGAGCGTAGGCTATTGGCGGCAGCTCAAGTGCGATGTTAGGCCTTCCTCCTCTCCCAGTCATAACAATCCATGCGGGCGTCCTCGGTATATGGCTGCAATGCGTCGACATCGAATCCGGGAAGGCGGAATTGGGGGGACGCATGCATCTGCCGAAACACATCCTCCCAGAGAAGGACACCGAACCTGTCCTCAAGATGCATTTGTAGTGTCTTTGTTGCAGCATAGAGGCGTTGCGAGCAGCCAACTGAGTGCAGGACGAAAAACTGACACTCAATCCCCTGAGCAGCAAGGGAATGGCTGAGAGCTGGGTAGGTCGAGAGCTGATTAGCATTAAGCATAGCTCCGGTTGTAACCTTATTCTCCACGAGCGCATAACGGGTTTTACCCATCTCCTCTTCAAGACGGAGTACGATATCCGGAGCGATGCCAGTAAGTTTGATGTCGAGCTTGGCCGCTGGCCAAACCAGCATGACGGTGAGGGGTTCAACCGCGATGGCGCTGAAGCTCAGACCCTTGAGACGCAGCCCCGCTGATGCGAGTTTGCGCTCATACCACGGTCGGGCTGAGCTGTCTATCACACGCCAAGCTGTAACGGTGGGCTCTGGGTGAGCCTTGGAGAGGTGAAGCAGAAAGAATGCAAAGATGGCGGTCCAGAAAGATTCTGATAATGGAGGAAGAGAGCGATCCCCCCGAACTTTCTCATACAGGTGTGTGGCATTCATGGAAATCACCTCTTCTGGTGAAGCCTAACCTTTGATTATATGGAAAATGTCCCACATAATATTACTCATGACCCAACGCAGGCTGTCCATTTAACCTCCCAGGAGAGCCGTATATGCCGCCAATTTTCCGCATATTACCACGACTCCTGCTTTTATACCTCAACCTTTGAGGCTCTATCGCCAGTGGCGAGTCACCTCAGGAGGGCCGCTTCATGATTGATTGCTGGCAGCAATGGCGAAAAGCTATCAGGGGCCACACTCCCTTGACCCCTGGCTTCCGGTGTGACAGATTACCTATCGAGATGTCAGACGAGGCGAGCAGTTACCAGACATTCTGACACATCAAGACCTTAGGACCTCGTGGCTGCCGGTTGTCCTACCAGCTGTCAGACCAGGTGTGGAGTTTGCCGAAGTGACAAACAGAGAATGGGCCAGTCAGGCCCCCTGGGCTGAGGTCGTCGCGCGGAGTCGCGGCCGTGCCAAGTATAACTCCATCAGGAAGTTGCGTGCTAGGTTGCGGCGGCTGGCGATCGTCCAACGCTTGCGTCACGTCGGCGACATCCACCAGCGTGGGCTGCAGCGCCAGTTGGCCGAGGAGCTGGGGGTCGTGCGCAGCGTCATCTGCGAGGATTTCAAGCAGATTATGGCGGCACGTGGACTAGGTGGGCGCACTGGTGGAGAAGCCTCAGGTCATGGGGGCAGGCTGCCGCCCACCCCACGCCAAGGAGCAGACAATGAGTCAACGCTGTACGGTCAGACTTCCGGATACCTTATACGAGTTTCTCCAGATCGAGGCCGATGCCCGCCAGTGCGGTGTGTCTGACGTGATCCGTGAGGCATTGGAACGCCTTCTGGGCTTAGAGGCTGACCACGGTGCCAAGTCCACTACGGCACCCGAACCGGTCCCCCTGTCCACGCCCCCGCCGCACGACTGCGGCCAAACGGTCCTGGCTCAGCTGCTGCCTGAGGTGCGCACGCGCATCGTGGAAACGGCCAGCCTCCTCAACATGTCCGTACTGCACATCATTCAGTCGTTGCTCATCGCCCAGCCCTGGACCAAAGACCAGGCAGCCACGCAGGTTCCTCAGGCGGCGCTCCTAGACGCGGCTCCAGCATCGGCCGCACCAACTCCCAGGACATTTTCGCCCACCACAGGCGCCAGGGCTTGAATTCCAATCCCAGAAGCTCTCAGGGTCCAACCTCCGTGGAGATCACGCCATGAGGCAGATGCCGTCTGAAGCAGATGCACTTGACAATCTTCTCCCCCTCGTGTGACCATGTCACCGCCAGATATTCGCGGTATTTATTTGCCATCAACGTCGATGAACGTCTGGTTTGCCGTCTGCGCACCATCAGCCCCAGCTCGGTGTCAGCCCCCAATGGCCCCCGGCCCCGTCGCGGGTCCCGTATCCGCGCCAAAGCGGTCGAGGATCGCCATGGCTTCCAGCATGCGCGCCCCGGCCTCAACGGTGACCAGCACCTGCCCGCCCCGGAACCCGGTCTCGAAGTAGCGCGCCTCGGATTCGGGCATCCCGAGGCTGGCTAACGCGCCGAGAAGTCCCCCGGCAGCTGCGCCGATGCCCGCGCCTGCCACCGCCGTGCCCCCAGCCACCCCGAAGGCGGTCGCCAACATCCCACCGGCCACGACCGGTCCGAGGCCCGGAATGACCAGGGCGCCGATCCCGATCAACAAGCCTGTGAGGCCCCCCAGGAGCCCGCCCCCGAGCGCCCCCGTGGTGGCAGCCTCTTCCGCCACCTGGGTGCCGGTGTCCTCGATCAACACCCCCTGCGCCGTGCGGTCGCGTAGCGCCACGCCAATCTGGTCCCCGGTAAAGTCGGCCGCCTTCAACGCGTCAATGGCCTGCTCGGCACGCGCACGATCCGGAAAGAGCCCCGCCACCGTGCGACGTTCAGTCACGTCGCGCGGATCGATGTGTGTGGCCATGATGTACCTCCCCTGATGTCTCTTCAAGACCCCAACGATACGCTATGAGCTTCTCTAGACCATATGTCGTCACCTCTAGCATATATCCACACGGCTTCCCCGCTCTCGATGGCTCGGTCCGGCGCGAGGGGGAGAGGTGGTGGTCCTCGTCGACACCCGCACACGCGTCACAGGCCTGCGGTCTGCGGGCATGGAGCACCCGGTCCAGGCCCATTAGAAGAACGCCGCCAGCGCCAGGACGACCACCATGACGGCGCCGACGGCGAGTTTGGTCATGGTCCCCCAGAATCGGCCCACGGCCGCTCCCCAGCCCGCCTCGAAGCTTGGGAACAGCGGACGCCCCGCCCATAGATCGCCGATCAGCGAGCCGGCGAAGGCCCCGAGGCAGGCCCCGATCAGGGTGCCCACCACCGGCACCGGGATGGCCGTCCCGATGATCCCGCCGACGAGGCTGCCGACAATGGCCAACGCCGCGGCTCGTGTGGAGCCCCCGGCATGGCGTGATCCGGCTGCCCCCAAGACGAACTCTAGCACCTCGCCCAGCACGGCCAGGCCAGCAGCCACGCCCAGCGTGGTCCAGCTCACCAGGACGTATGCTGGTAGCCACCATTTCAGCAAGGCCGTGACCAAGACCATGAGCCACGTCCCCGGCAGATTGAACAGGATGCCGACCCAGAACACCAGATTGAGCACCGTCAACACCACGGCAAACACGTAGACCACTGTTGCCCCCTTTCCAGCAGTCAATAAGCGCGCATCGATCCGGGGATGGGCACTCACCCGACGGTGGATGAGTATACGCGCATGGTCAATAACATGGCGACGCGGTACGAAGACCGCAAGATGTGCAGGCTGGTTGAGGAGCCTCGCCATGGACGACAGAGGATGCTGAACAGCGCTTTCACCATTGCGTCGTGGCGTGGTGTACATCGAGGCCTCCAGGCATGCTCCTATCGACGTGTGTGGGGGGATCGGCTGGGCCTGCATGGATGGCGCACTCGCCACCAGCCCACCCCCCCGAGGCGACCACTCAGAACCGAGCGGGGGAGATACGGTGCGGACACGTGCAGGCTCATCGGTGAGACCTCTCCAGGGCCTGAATTCTCATTCCTGAGACATCGGCAGGAGGCCGCTGTGCCAGAGGTGAGGGGCGCGCAGTTGACCCCTAATGCACCGCGGCGCCTAGTCCTGCACCACTCGCGTGGCAGGCCAACGGTGGTCGTGTGCGACGCATGTCTCCTCTCGGCACGGGCTGGCATGCCACTTGCTGTTCTACAGCACGCAGCGGCCATGCGCAACCCTGCACGAGCCGCCTATCGGGGACCGCAGGAAGCTCGCTGCCCAGCGCTCCACCTCAATGCCGCTGAACATGATCCACGCGGTGCGTGAAGTGGCCGCGCGCGATCAGGAGATGCGAGCCACGGTGGCCCATCGCCTGCACGACGGTCAGGTGCGGCGGTGTGGCGATCTGGCGCGGGCCATGATGGATCAGCTGTCGACGATGCACCCGCTGACCTGCGGTCCGACACCGTCGTGAGGTGTCGAGCAGGTGAGGCTGGTGCCGACGAGCGTCTCTGAAGGGGCGCAGGCACCCAGGCCTGGGAGGGACGAGCGCGATGATTCGAGCGTCGGTGGTCATGACCTCTGGGGAGGTGGCGGCGGCGGTGCTCACCTTGGGCATCCTGACGTTTCTGCTGCTCGTGTGAGCATGTGGTGCGCGCGCAGGACCCCGACTGTATGGCCTGGGCTCAGCCGTAGAGGGTCTGTCGCACCTTTCGATTTGAGGGGCAACAGCCGAACATCGGGTCTCAGCAATTCCATGGCTGACAGACGCCAACACGCTCGGCAACGCCAATGTGCGACAGAACGGCGCGAACGCATGTAAGAAACTGCCGTCAGCAGTTGAAGACATCTGACGTGCCATCATCGAGGCGCTCATCAGGTGCGGGGGTCCCGTGGCGTCCATCGCACCTCAGCATGGCTCTCAGAAGAAAGGCAGGTCCCACACATGCCATCTTGGCGTGTATCTCACATCGGCCGTTGGATGTTCCCCGGACTGTTGGCCGGTATCCTCGCCATCACCTCACCCGGATTGGCCCAGACCCTACCAGACCTGGATGGCGATGAGACTCCGGATGCTGCCGATAATTGTCTGGTGGGGTCCAATCCCGACCAAGCCGATGCCGATGGCGATGGGATCGGCGATGCCTGCGATCTGACCCCCTTCGATGCGCAGGACAACGGCCGCCTCGTCATCACTCCCAAGACCCTCAACCTCAAGAGCAACGGCCGGGTGGTCACCATGTTCATCGCACTGCCCCCCGCCTTCAATCCTGCCGGGATTGATCCCACCAGCCTCCTCCTCGAAGGCGCCCTGCCGATCGTCATGCCTCCGACCCCAAAGCTCCTGGACGGCGATGAGGATGGCACCCCGGAGCTCATGGTTAAGTTCAGCCGACGTGACCTCATCGGCGTGCTGTGCGACACCGGCCGGGACCAAGGCACCATTGAGCTCAGGGGGACAGGACGTGTCGATGGGCAGCCGTTCGAAGTCCGAGGGAGCGTACGCGTGAACGGACATTGCCCCTAACAAACCAGGGGGTCACCTGATACAGAAGGAGAAACGACCTATGCCACGCACGCTCACACGCCTCCTGCTGCTCGCGGCCGCAGGAGCGGTGCTGTTCTCAGCCACATCGGCCGTCGCAGGGGGCATCACGATTGACATTGGTATCGGCACCCCGCCTCAGCTCGTGGTCGTGCCCGGCACTTCGGTCTATTACGCCCCGGACGTGCCCGTAAACTATTTCTTCTACAAGGGGCGCTACTACACCGTGGCGAACGGCGCCTGGTTCACCGCCCCGGTCTACAATGGACCATGGGCCGTGATTCAGATCGGCCAAGTGCCCCCGTCCGTCCTCGCCGTGCCGGTGGAGTACTACAAGATTCCTCCTGGACATCTGAAGAAGCCAGGTCCGCCACCATGGGCTGGCCACGGGCAGAAGAAGAAGGGCAAACATCATGGCCATGGCCATGGCCATAAGAAGGAGTAGCGAGGAGATGACGATGAAACGACTCGGGATAGGCCTCCTGCTGGTGGTGCTCGGCAGTGGGGTGATGGGATGTGCGAACATGACGCCCCGGCAACAGCGGGCGCTGAGTGGTGGAGCGATTGGCGCGGCGGGCGGGGCCGCCGTGGGGGCCATCGTCGGCGGTAGTCCCGCGATTGGCGCGGCCATCGGCGGCGCGGCCGGCGCTGCGACGGGGGCGCTCATCAAATGAGTGGCGACCAGCGAGCCCGTCATCAAAACCCATAGCGCATGGAAGGGGTTGCCACCTGGCAGCCCTCGCCACCAGGTGCTTTCGGTCAGGGCGGCGTGAAGGAGGTTCTGTCGCACATGTTGATTGTCGGAGCAACATCCGAACATCGGGTGTCAGGAATTCCATGGCTGACAGACACCAAAACTCTCGCAAAAGCAAATGTGCGACAGAACTCATCTCCCCGGCTACCACTCTCATCCGCTATGTCCTGCTCCTCTATCTTATAAATACACTGACACGTACTACGTCTAGGACCCCCAAACACCTCGACCTCTGACCCTCGGATCGACCCCACTAAGACACCTTCTGGAGCGTGGCCTGGGGTGATTAGGCTTAGTGAGTCTGGGAGGATAGCACAGCATCAGGCGTGCGCGCTTGCTCCAAGATGTGACAGCCCCTCGCGGACGGGCCATAGGTGAGCATCATGCACGCCCCGTGATGTATCGGGCAGCTAGGTTGTCGAAATTCCAATTCTTCACCTCCAACTGCTTACGCCAGTCGATGACCTCACGGTAGATGTCAGCTGACTCGACATCTAGATAATCCCCTTCTTCATCCTCTTCTACCACGACGGCGAGGCCAGAGAGGTCGTCGCCGAAAACATCCCGCCATTGGCTGAGAACTGAGAGGATCGTCTGGTCCCAAGAAGCCACATCGCCTGCGATTTCACCGCGTACGAATTTATGGACTTCCCATAGCTTCTCTACATACTCGCGCACAAGCGGCGTCAAGGTGACGTGTTCCCCCTCTGCGACGGCCGCGAGTTCATCAAGAACTGTCCTCTTAAATTTTGGGTTCTCTTTAAGACGTTGGACATCGACATATAGTTGCAGCCCCGCGCGGAGCAGAGACTCCTGGTTCGCGTCCTCGCGCTCCAAGCTGCTGGTTATTGCATGGACCGGAAACCCATGGTGTTGGGCGTGATTCCGGAGAGCTTCCATGGCCCGGTAGGCGAGTGATGAGTCATACTGGTTATGGCGACACTGCTTAACGGTGTCAGCTTGCGGCGATTTGTCGCCACAGATAGAGGTCAGTTCTCGTGTAACTTGGTCGAGGTAGAGGCGCACGCTCGATAAAAGGTTCGTGACGCGGCGATTCATCTCTCGTCGAGGGGCCAGAGGTTCCCCGTGGTCACCAAAAAGCGATAAGCGGAGGCTCAGCCTCAAGATGTCTTGTTCAAACTCTGCATAGTTCTCCAGGAGAAGGTCGAATGTCGCCTCGATGTTGTAAGCGGTGACAAGATACTCTTGGGTCGACCTCCATTGATTGAACGCATCTTCTGAAATTAGGATAAAGTCTGGAACCCCCAAAACTCTTCGCTCCAAAAGTGCCTCCCGAGCTTTTGGAAATCCTCAATACCTCCCTTCGGCACATGAACCTGCAACTGGAAGAGAAAATCAAAGAGGCCAACGAATGGGCTCGTAAGTATCACGAGTGGCCCAGAGTCTTACCGAGGAGGGAA
>JBKPCR010000047.1:0-7615 GCA_046727435.1 bacterium
CTATATCAACTCAAATGCCGCGGATTTTCAGGTTCCCGAGCTGCGCCCCTATTTGGATAAGTACCTCCGCGGCTCCAATGGTTATGACGCAGAGCAGCGCATCAAGCTCCTGAAGCTCCTGTGGGATGCCATCGGCACTGAATTTGGCGGGCGTCACGAGCTATATGAGCGCAATTATGCCGGCAACCACGAGAACATCCGCATGGAGATGCTATTCACGGCAATGGCTAATGGCTCAGCAGATGCCTGTAAGGGATTGGCCGAGCAGTGCTTGCAGGAGTATGATCTAGACGGCTGGACCGTCCCCGACCTCATCAACTCGGACGACGTGAATGTCATCAAGAAAAGTGCTGAGCGATGAGTGCTGAGGACTGTGGACCGTGTCTTTGCCCGCTTCTGACTCAGCACTCAGTCCTCAGCACTCAGCACTGTCTTTGTCTTTGGGAGGCCTGGGCTGATGCCGAGCCGGCACCTGGGGATATTCATCTGCTATGCCCCTGGTCAGGAGGCGGGAGAGGCGTGGCGAACCTTCATACCTCGGATCAGATACCGATGAAACTCGGAAGGCATGACACCGGTCTTGACAAAGTGCTCTCCGAAGGCCGCATGCACGGCACTATGCCTTGAAAGGCCAGCCCTTGACCCAACAGAAAGGCGTCCGTGATGTAGAACATTGTGAAGTAAGCGCGGGAGGCTGCAAAACCGTGATAGCCCTGTGTGTCCAGAATCTTTGCCGCGGCCAGGCTGTCATGTGCTTGACGAAGCAAGTCCGCTTGCTCTGGCATCATATCGGCACACCTTCGCGGCGAATATTGAGCAAAAGAGGGCTGCATTCGCGCTCGAACTGCTCTACCGAAACGAACACACAACAGACCACTTCGTTATGGTGAAGCGAGACGTCAGCGACGTCCTCGATGGTCCTGCCGATCTCCTCACACGGTGACACCTCGCCCCTGAGCACCACCAGCACATCAATATCCGAGCCTGGTTCAGCATCGCCGCGAGCCTGCGACCCAAACAGCATCATCTCTACTAACCGAGTGCTATAGAGAACCTCGAACCGCCGCCGCAGTTCAGCGAGAATAGTGGTCAACTTATCGTTCATGGTATCCTATAGCCTGGCCACGCCATGTGCCATATCGCTGCCAGCCAGGCGTCAATGTGAGAGATGAGGCCTAAAACGATCCATGAGATCTCCTCGATAGCTCAATCCTACTATACCCAGAACTATGCGGACCTTTCTTCAAGGAAAGTATACAACAGCTTGCCGATCGCAAAACCGCTCGGAAACAGCAGGAAGCCCCACCAGAGCGAGAACTCAAACCCGAGCAGAAGCGCGATTGGCAATACTCCCGGCATCAGGAAAAAGCACGTATTGAGGATCAAGCCTTCCTTGTGGAAAAAGTCGACCAGGAGCGACCACACAAGGAAAAGTAGCAGACGCAGACTCATCCAAAGACCGATCCGCCCAAGGCTTTTGCCCAGGAGCCAACACGTGAGCAGGAAGGCGATGCCTGCAGTGTACCAGGAAGCGAGTGGCAGGTGGAACCACCCAACGCCGACCCCCATGAGGAGCGCATACAGCAACCAGGTGCCCAGGCCAGTACCCAACAAGATCCCCGTGCGAACCATCGCCAGCTGGTCCAGCGTTATCAAGCCTGCCTGGAGCATGAGATCGAGGACATAGCTGGCGAGGTCGGGCTGATGCGTGAGGGTGTCGAGGGGCGCTGAGCCTGGGGCCCAATCCGCATGGACCCGGCAGAATGGGGAGGAAGGTTGTGCCCGGTTTTTACATTGCCGGCCAGCCCTTGTGGTCGCCTGACATCGGTGAGAGCGATGGCTGCGGAGCAGGTCAGCGAGTGGGATGGGTTGTGCATCCTCCTGAGGCCTGGTGGCTAGCTCGCCTGCCATGTGAGGTACCGTCTCCCGATGCGATCCACCGTGGCGGCGCCCTGCCCTTGTCCGACGGGTCGATGTCCGGGCCGATCGCCTGTCACGGCGCCGGGAGGTGGTAGATGGCGGGGCGAGCGTGTTCCACCCCTCCTGCACCCGGTCCAAGACCGGATATTGGCAGGCATCAAAGAGCTGAATGACCTCTGGGTAGGTATGCGCCCGTAACTCCAAGGTCCTCGCATCGATCTGGTCAGCGATGAATGCGCCAAGAGTGCGATGACTACGTACGGCGGTGATAACTAGAGGATTATCACTCCGCAGGAACAGTCGGCCCTCGTCGGCCTCGAGCGTCAGGCGGTCGATCTGCTTGCTCCACCGCTCGATGTCGGCGCGAACGTTGGCTGGGATTTCGATTTGGCTATGTGTCTCAAGCGTCTGCAAAATGTCGGCGAGTGAGAGGCCCTGGCGCCTGGCTCGCCAGGTCGAGGCCGCGGTGAGCTGGTAGAGGCCTTGTGTCTCAGTCGTGCTGGCCGGTTCCGCAAAGGTGGACAAAGTCGCGTCTAAGGCGGCCGTGTCTTCTCCCGGGTGCTTATTCACCGCGAGTGAGCCATCAGGCTGAACTGTGAGGGAACCCTCAGGTGCCATACTTGGACTCCCATGGGGCATGCAACGAGCGCCCTGCACTCTTCTTGCCTATAGTAATTCCAACAACACGCATCATATCACACCTGTCACGTCGCGAGTTGTCCCCCCATCCTCCCTCTCGTGGTACGTTGACCATCCGCTAGTGCCATATAGTTATATTTTTATATCAATATTGATCTTTATTTGATAGGATAGCGCGGTCGTAATGGTCACCCCATGACCGGCTTGACCCAGAGGAACCGCGCGATGCTACCTATTCGGCATACCTGCCAACCCCGCCAGGATATCTTGCAAGGCTTCTTCAACCCAGAGATCTTCACCGCCAGCTTGAGCCAGGTGGTGGATCACTATCGTGGGAAACCGGCCGTCACGCATGCTCTCTACACCGACGCCGAGCAGTTCTTTCGCGACGCGACGTATGCCACGGAGGGCCTGCGCATGGTCCTCACCGATGTCTTCAGCCGTGCTGCCGGCGAGCATAGTGTCCCAGCCCTGTACCGCCTGGAGACGGCATTCGGTGGGGGCAAGACACATACCCTGATCGCCCTGACCCATATGGGCTTCTGCGGCCGCGAGCTGGCGGCGGTGACGCAGGGCATCATCGATCCGCAGCTGCGCCATGCACCGGGTGAGGTCACGGTGGTCGGCATCGCCGGCGATGAGATCCCGGTCCACAAGCCGCAGGGAAGCGACCTGGCCCCCTATACCATCTGGGGCGAGCTGGCCCATCAGATTGGCGGCGAGTCCCTCTACCGTCAGGTGAAAGCCTCTGCGACATCGCCAGCGGCGCCAGATCGACGATTCTTCGAGCACATCCTGGAGGGGCGCAAAGTCCTCATCATGCTGGATGAATTGGCCCAGTATGCCGCTCGCCTGGAGGCGGCGCGCCCGCATGGCAGCGAGCAACTGGCGGCCTTCCTGTTAGCCTTACATGGATACGCCCGCACCCACGCTGGGATTGCCGTCGTGCTTACACTCGCCAGCCAGTCCGATGCCTTTGCCCGCCAAACCGGTCGCCTGGTCGAGCTCATCTCCACGGTGCGGGGCGAGGACGTGGCCGAGGACACGGCCCTCGGCATGGCGGAGCAAGCCGAGCGTGGTATCCGCAGCGTCGTGGCCCGCGACGCGGTGACCGTGGTGCCGGTGCAGGCCGCAGAGATCTCGCGGGTGCTGGCCCGGCGATTGTTCGATCGCATCGATCAGCAGGCCGCCCGCGAGACAGCAAACGCCTATATGGATATGTACAGCTAGCTTAGGGACTAGCCGGATGGAGTTGGCCTAGAAAAAAGCATCTGGTACTAGATGCTGAAGGCTGGAGGCAAAACATCCATTGATATATGCTTTTGTAGGATCTGGCTATAGATGCTTCTGTCCAATAATAGACGCAAGCATCTAATGCTAGATGCAATGATTCGACGTCTAATTAATAGTTTGCATGAAAGGAATTAGACGATGTACGACCGAATTGTGGAGGATATTGGCCAAGAATACTACCAACAGAACTTCCCTAACGATGGGCAGCGTTTCGTCGCATGGTACCTGAGAAACGTTCATCTGCGTGATCAGATCCAGACCAGGGACGACATCACCGATGGTCCCGACGATAAGCAGATCGATGCCGTCTTCGTTGATGACGACAAGTCCACTGTATTCATTCTCCAAGGCAAGTTTCTGGCGATGGACTCGGTCGATGCCGAACCGCTACGCGAGGTGCTATCGGCATGGATTCAGATGAGAGACCTCGTCAGACTATAAGAGGTCGGGAACCAGAAGCTCAAACGCAAGCTTGCTGAGATCGCCCGTGCTCTGGAAGACGAGTACGAGGTAAGCTTCGAGTTGCTCACAACCGGTGTGCTAACCCACGGAGCCAAGCAGGACCTTGCGACCTTCCAGGAGCAACTGGCAGAGATATCCGCAAGAGATGACTTTCCTGCCACTATCCGACTGATTGACGAAGACGAGATTCGTCGCAGGTATGACATGGCCCTTGAGCGGGAGAACCCGTCCCTCTCGCATGTGCTGGACCTAAGCAAGTGCAGCGTCTTGCCCATGAAGGTCGCCGGGACGCAGGTGGTTGTTGCAGTGGTTCCGCTTTCCGAGTGCATCAGGTTTCCGGGCATCAAAGATGGCACTCTCTTCCAGAAGAATGTGCGCCAGAGCTTGGGACTCAGCAACGCTGTCAACAAAGGTATCCGTAACACCATCTACAGCGACAGACATCGTGATTTTTTCTTCTTTCACAACGGCATAACAGCGATCTGCAATCGTCTCGAAATGAAAGATTCCCGTCTTCATCTGCACGGATTGAGCGTCGTGAACGGTTGCCAATCGCTCAATACCATCCTCAGCTGCAGCGAGCGTGCCAAGACATTGGACGACACCAGTGTCTGGTTTCGATTCTATGAGATTCCACAGCGAGACAGAGCCGACAAGATAAGCATCAACACAAACTCTCAAAGTGCGGTGAAACCGCGGGACCTACGCAGTAACGACAAACGGGTGCTGAACCTGAGGCGAGCATTTAACCAGAGATACCCGCGGGGCTACTTCATCACACAGCGAGGCGAGCAGGCACCTGCCGACAAGGACAAGGCACAGGTTGTTGACCTTGCCGAGCTGGGTAAGTACCTGATCACATGGCACTCCCAGCGGCCAAACGTCGCGTATAGCGAAACTATGATATTTGACAAGTACTTCGAGCAGCTTTTCAGGCGAGAGTATAGGCCGGAGAACATCAACGCGCTGAATCAATGGATGCAGGCCGTTATGCGAACATGGGGGAAAGAGAATCCGCTCGGTCTTAATGAGAGTCTTTTGGTTATGCGCGCCTATGCGCCATACCACCATCTTTATGCCGTCTCTATGTGCTTTGCGATTGCCAACAATCAGCCTGATCGCGTGCCGAGTCCGGAGGAATGCCTCGCGCGGTCGAAGAGCGCCGGAATGGTTGACGACATCGTCAAGATAGCTGGCGCCAGCCTGAACATGGCTCTGGAGGCTGCGGCGAACGAGCCCCAGCCTGCGAACAGGGTATTCAGTCCGCAGAACTGGATTAAAACAAAGACATGCCTTGCGGGGATCAACTTCGCCATTCGCAATTACTTCAACATGCTACCGCTGATGCCCGGCGGGAATGATATGAAGGCGCGACTGGATGGTGCCCTGGCACTTGATGTAGAAGCCTTCGAGTACAGGTGGGCAGCGGATTGAGGATGCGAACCAATGGCCGTACTTGACGGTTATTTCGTGGCGCTCCATAGCCGCAAGTGATCTTGGCGATAGCCAACCCCTTTGGAGGTTGAGATAGGAGGGCGATGAGGATGGCCCATGTCTACACCTAGATGTCGGCCCACGAGGGTGAACTCCGCCTTGCCAAGCAGTTGCAGGCTATTCCCGACCCGCAGCTCCATCTGTGGTTCGGGTTGAACATGATTCCGCGTGTCAACGACGTCGACATCCTCCTGTGGCACCAGGCCGCAGGGATCTTCCTCATCGTGACTAATTTTTCCGGGAGAAGTCGCGGGAAGGTCTTGACCGCGGCGGCGGGAGAGGCCATCCTCGGCCCATGGCTAGGGAGCGTGTGTCATGGCCCGTTCACCCTCGGCTCCGGGAGCATGGCCGCATGTTGCGCATCATCCGTGTGCCCCGCTCGCTTGACCAGTTCTTTCGTCCCCTGCACCAGCACTTTCATGGGGACCATGTCGAGTCTTGCCGCTGGCTGGTCGTGGTGATGGCCTTCGCCTGGGGCCGGCCTCATGTCGCCAACTGATCCCGTGATCTGGAGACCCCGCACCACCGGACCCGCTTCCATAACTTCTTCCTGGTGCAGCGCTGAGACCCCGAAGCCGCACTGCGGCCGAAGGCGCAGGAACGGCTCCGGACCCTGGCCCCACCGCCGGGAGACACGGGGTAGCTGCTTCTCGATGATGCCACGCATGCTACACGGGGGAAGCCTAGGGCCGCCGTCGCCACGATGAAGGACCCCACAACCGACGCGTCTATCCGGGGTCACCCATACGTCTGTGGCCTGTTGCGCTTCCGGCAGCACGTGAGTCCTTGGGGCATCCGCCGGTCTGTCAAAAAAGAGGCGTGTACAGGGGTCGGCGTCCCTTTCCGAACAACCACCGAGGTGGCGGCGCCACTCATGCGGGAGTTTCAGGCCCCCGCGAGGATCAAGGTGCTGGTCGGGTTTGAGGCCTACGATCTCTGTCCTCCCGTGGTCAAGGCCTGCCGGGAGAAGCGCTTGCACTTGACCTCCACGCTCCAGAGCAAGCGCCGCCTCTGCAAGCCCGGCTGGAAACTCCACGCTGGCCGGTATGGGCGGAATCAGTGTCGGCGGCACCGCACCGAGCCCCTCGTGAGTGCCAAACCGCATGGCAGCGCCCGGTACCGCGATCTCGATGCCGGGTGGCTGCAGGTCAGCAAACTTGGCGGCCTGCACGTCGTCTTCTCGCGCAAAGGGGCGGCGCGGAAGATCCTCGGGCTGGCGACCGACGACCCGGACCTCTCAGCCGCAGACGTGATCCGGACAGACGACAAACGCTGGACGATTGAACCGTGGGTGCAAGACGTCAAGCAACGGCTGGGGCTCGGCCAGTACCAGCATCGCTCCTATGGGGCGGCAGTTACACACCTGCATCTGGTTGGGTTCGCCTCTGCCCTCCTGACCCACCGGCGCCTCGTGCGCACAGGTGCCCAAGGCCAACGGACACGTGACAAGGCTGCTGGCATCTCGACCGCCACTGCTCAAGATCAGCTCCGCAGTCTGCTCTGGGAGGACCTTGTCACCGACCTGAAAGAGGAGCGCTCGGGTTAGCCTGTGATCCAAGAGCTGGAGCGGCTTCGCGTCGCCTGAAAAATGCGAAAGTCAGTCAACATTGCTCTGTCGAAAACCTCCTCTCCCTGGGCAATATTGAGGGTTGAGGAGGTGATGTAAGGTGAAACGCCATGACTTACTCTGCTTTGCACACCTGGCTGTGCAGATCGCACGCAAACAATTGCCTGACGATGGCAGCACATTCGCCCCGAAGCGCTCTAGGCAACCGTCGCTGCTGGCCTGTCTGGGCCTGAAGGCGTA
>JBKPCR010000048.1:0-13923 GCA_046727435.1 bacterium
CCCGAGAAGGGCTTCTCTGGAGTAGGGCATAGCTCTGCCCCAGGTGGGCTTGGATGCAAGTGCTCCCCTCGTCGCTTGTACCGACCCTTGATGACGTGATATGCTCACGCCAGAGGAGAGGGAGAAAGGGGCCGTGCAGCATGACCCAACACCGGCAGAACATTGAACGAAGGGGGGAGGTTATCATGGCGAAAACGTATCCAATGCTGTCCAGTGATGGGCACCTGGAGGTCCTCCCAGAGCGTTGGACCAACCGGATGCCTGCGAAATACCGGGAGCTTGCTCCTCGCACGACGACCCTGGCTGATGGGAGCGACGCCATCGTGATGGAAGGCGCGGGGCCCTTCAAGGTCAACTACATCGACCTGCGAGGTGGCAGGAAGGCAGACGACTGGCAGCCCGTCGGCGTGAAAGTCGAGAATACTCCGGGCATTGGCCCACCTGCGCAGCGGGTTGAAGAGCAGGATGTGGACGGCCTCTCGGCTGAGGTGCTGTTCCCCAACATGGCGGCTGGGCCTGGGCTCTGGCGCAACATGAAGGATGATGCCGCGTATAAGGCGGCCGTCCGGGCCTACAACGATTGGCTGGCTGAAGAGTACTGCCCGGTGGCGCCTGACCGCCTACTCGGGATGGGTGTCATCCCATGGACCAATATCGACGACGCCCTTGCTGAGCTGACCCACTCCGCCGAGATGGGGTTGAAGGGGGTCCTGTTGGGTGTCTTTCCCAGCGGCAAGGTCTACCCGACCGCAGAAGACGATAGGTTCTGGGCTGCGGCCCAGGAGATCGACATGCCGGTGACCGTTCACGTCGGGTTCAACCGCAATGGTCCCCGCGCCAGCGAGCCCATGTTCTTGTTCCCGAATCCGGACCCCGAAGTCCTGAAATCGACCAGACACATCGTGGACTATGTGGCACGCTGGGGTATGGATGCCGCGAAGACCATGTCGCCACTCATCCTGTCGGGCGTGTTTGACCGGTTCCCCGATTTCAAGATCTTCTTTGCCGAGACCCGGGTGGGATGGATCCCCTTCTGGCTGGAGATGGCGGACTACTGGTACGACAAACACTTGAGCTGGAACAAGCGTCTGCTCGGCTTCAATCCCCCAAAGCGCATGCCCAGCGAGTACGTGCGCGACAACATCGTGCTGAGTGTGCAGCACGTGGAGCGGACGGCGATCGAGATGCGCCACCACATTGGTGTTGAGCACTTGATGTTCGCCACCGACTTCCCGCACATCGAGTGCGACTGGCCAGAGACCCGGTCGTACGCTGATAAGATGTTTGCCGGTGTGCCGTGGGAGGAAGCTTACCCGATCCTGGCGGGGAACATGATCAAGTTCTTCCACCTGGAAGACACGCCCATGGCGAAGAAGGTCGAAGCCCAGGCCAAAGTCGCCGTGTGGGAATAGCGACACGTTGGCTGACATTTCTCATGCCCCCGGACACTATCCGGGGGCACTGTTTGTCCCCGTCTGGCCCGGTGAGCACGACGCGGGTACCAGCTGTCACCCTGAAAACCCCAGACCGCTGCGGGGTGGGTCTGAAGGTATGCCAGTCCGCAGAGCAGAGGACGCAAGATGTCATAAGCAGCGGTGCGAAGAGTCCCTTGAGCGTGACAGAGCATATGCATCACGGCTCGGGATGATCGGGTCAGATAAGTCCACAGATCTGATATCAGGTGTGCTTGGAGGTCGAGAGATGCCGCCTGCCGATTACATCCAGGTTATGGCAGAGCGCATTGTTCGGGATTATGATCCGGTCAAGATTATTCTCTTTGGCTCTCATGCGAGAGGGGAGGCCGGTCCAGAGAGTGACATCGATTTGCTTGTCGTTTTACCGGAGGTTGCCAATAAACGGCAAGCTGCCGTTGCCATACGCCGTGCATTCACAGATCTTCCGGTGCCGAAAGACATTGTCGTCACCACTCCAGAGGAAATCGCCCGTCGCGGAGATGTCGTTGGCACTGTGCTACGGCCCGCTCTACGTGAGGGCAAGGTGCTCTATGAGCGAAGCTGAGCACCTTGCAGAGATGCAGCGCTGGCTACGCTATGCCCAGGAAGATCTGATAGCAGCGGAATCACTGATGGGGCAGCGAACCATCGCATCTCGGCATGCCTGTTGGTGGATGGCTCAGCAGGCGGCAGAAAAGGCCCTAAAGGCTGTGCTGGTCTTCTTACAGATCGACTTTCCGCGGCACCACGATCTCGATGCCCTACGCAATCTGATTCCAGTGAGCTGGCCGCTCAAAGAGGAGCATCCAGATTTGTCGGACCTGACCGAGTGGGCGGTTGAGGCACGTTACCCCGGAGACTGGCCAGATGCTACTGAGGAAGATGCACGTTCCGCTGTGCAGCAGGCTCGAGCCGTGTGGCAATCAGTTTGCCATGACCTCGCCAGCCATGGCTTCACGATCGAGGATGTCATATGACCCATCGCAAGCAACGCATGGGAATAGCGCGCCTGCGAGGGCTCGTGCAATCAAGTCCGCCATTTGTTAGGCGGTCCTGCGCCTGAATCCTCACGCTGGCCTCCACCTGCGACAGAGGGCGTCCGCCTGCCCCACCTACCGCACTGGCTTGCCCGAACACCAGCCCCAATTGTCGGGCGGCCACACGTTGCGGCCACGCCTGCCACCGGTGCGCTCCCCCGCGTACCAGTCCTTCACTGTCTCACGCCACTTGGCGATGTGCGGCGTTTTAGTGTGATACTCGAACGCTGTCTTGTTCACGTAGACCTCGTACAGGTACAATTCGTCGGGCTTATGGATATTCTGGTACACATCGAACCTCAGGCAACCAGGCTCCTCATGGGTCGAGCCCAGCCCATCAAGCCTGACCGCCGCGATGAAGGCGTCCACCTTGTCCGGTTGGATGGGCAGCGGGGCGTGGATGACGTGCAAGCTGCTGCCGAACGCGGGGTCCTCCACGGCATCCGGGCGGCGGGCATCCCAGGTGGCGTTGCCGAGCGGAAACACCGGCCGGCAGAACGAAACCTCGAACGCACCATCCAACATGTTCTTCACCGTGGCGTCCCACTGCGCGAAGTGCGGTGTGGTTTTGTGGTGCTCGAACGCTGCCTCATCGCTGTATACCTCGGTAAAGGCAAAGAGCTTGGGGTTGGTCTCGTCCTGGATGATGTCGAAGCGGTAGCACCCGGGTTCGTGCCGGAGGGAGTTGGTGCCGTCCGCAATAGAGGCCTTGATGAAGTCGTCGATGTGATCTTGCTTGACTGTGAGTCGCACCATGAGGATGTACATCGCAACTCCTTCCATGCGCGCTGTGAAGCGCGGCTGGAAACATGACGTGTGGGCTGGTTTTTCCGTGCGCCGCAGTATACCGGATTCGCTCGAGTGATGCGAGTGTGTGGCCGTGGAACAACTCATCGTGATAGGGGGAGTTTTCAGGTCGCACGCCGATGGCTCTTTTGCCAGCTGGAGCGCTAGCCAGCATGAGAAGATGTTGTCTTCGAGACTGGCGTGGCTGACAAGGAGCAGGTTCCGCATCTCGCAGTACACATCTTCTGGTCTTGAATCCTAAATCGAACTGCATGACAGTAGTACACACGGATTGCAGAAGCCCTGATTTGGCCAGGGGCTGGGTGCGCCTCACTGTACTGATCTTGTATGGACCGATTTAATGCTATGATTTCGTTTTAGGGACAGGGCAATCACGTGATCTGTCCCTCCATGAACTGGAACCAAGGCGAGAAGTGCCGGCATCCTCGGAGCTAACTAAACTCTAATCCTGGCACGTGTTCTGATTCTCGCTCTAACTTCCTGGTACACGTCAATCTGTTGATTCTCATGCTCCAACGTGATCACTAATGCATATCGCTGTCTGTCTTCACCAAGAGGGTTTTGAAATCGCGGCTGGCAACCAACAAAAATGTGCAGAGTAGCGTCACCACCAGGCAATTGCCGATTAAGGAACATTGTCCCTTGGTTTGAATGCCATGCCCTACTTTGTACAGTTGACATGCGAAGAGTCTGACCACCAGGTTTGAAATTCAGCTTGTTCTTGTCAGGAGCTGTTGGAGGCTCGCCGTCACCTTCGTATTTAGTCCTGTACTCAAATACCTGTTCCGTTGTAAGTCCACCGAAGATCTCCAACCACATTGCCGTCGCAATGTAATCTCTCCTACTGAGCCTCGTCGGTGGATCGTAGGCCAAGCTGACGGTAATTGACCGCTTTCCCTTTTCTTGCAAAAGGTTTTCCGGAACTATCAGCGAATATACATGAAAAGACTTATACGAGACCACTTCCTCAGTCACAAGAGTTACACGATTGGGAACGGACCAACAGAACTCCACGTTAGGCTGGCCGTAGCCGACTGTTCTTAGCATGGGCCTGTTGTTCCCCCAACCATTCTTTGATGTTCCCGTCGATCCGCGCTGAGTATACTAAAAGTGCCCTAACGAGATTATGGTGAAGTAGGCTGATACGAACGAAAGATTCGCGCCCAGTTGAATTTTATCCTTGAGAAAGGACGCAACCGTTCCTCGACTTGGACGGTTGTCGCGAATACCAGACTTCAGAGAGACGGCTTGGGTCATCTCGCCCTTCCCTGTCTGAGTCTTGATTGTTAGCGGTTCATCTCTCGCTCACCGCGATGTTTGCCATTGTGACTATGGTCTTTACCCTTCAGTGAAAGAGCCAAGCCATTTCACTTGGGTATATCCAGAGATGGCCGCTCGGTAGAAACGCTCGTCGGCGGTCCATACTTCGCAATTGAGGGCCTCCGCAAGTGCAAGATAATGCGCATCATACACAGCGTCTTGCTTGAGCTCTGCCGCCAGCTCCATGGCTTTGACGTGAACCCCCGCTGGCTCCCGCAATTCAATTCTCGTCGAGAGAAGACCGTCCAGCAACGAAGTGGCCTCTGCCAAAGAAATCTCCTCGCGCTTTACCCGCTTGTAGAGAGCGTTGGCTACTTCCACCGGCATGAGGTACGGCGCCATTGGATAAACCTCTTCTCGAGCCCAAGAGCGCGCAAGAGCGTACGCCTTGTCTGAGTAGACCTCACGTACCAACCACTTCACTGCCAAGCTAGCATCTACGACCACGACGCCGCTCACAACGCCAAAGTCCTGCTAGCCCGGGCTTCGCGGATCAGCTCAGCCGAGTCTCCGTGCAGTGTTCGGCCGCGGAAGATCTTCGATTGGAGCGCTTCCAGGCGATCCAAGGCTTCCTGCCCAAAGGGTAGAGCCATCAGCCCCTGTGCCTCATCATTGGTCAGCTCCTTTTCGATGGCAGCCTGGCAATACTGGCGCATGCTGATCCCCTTCATGGCAGTAATCGCCTTCAGGCGCCGCTGCAAAGGAGGATCCAGGTCCAGAGTGAGTCGCTTTTTCTTGCTGTCCATATTCCTATCTCCGTGAGAGTAACCATTGAAACCGAGTATAGCGTAAATACAGAAGCCCGTCTAGGTCAACGCAGGTGGCCCCTCCCGCGCTCGCCTCGCGATTAAACCAACGATGCGCCGCCTCGTGATGCGCATGGTTGCTCCCCGTCAGGCCAAGCAATACGTCGATATCGGGCAGTGCAATCAAAACCCTTCCTCCTCCAGGTACTGGCGCACTCCGGCGGGGTCGAATGGCACGACATCTGCCCTCCGGCCCCTCTACGATGCTAAGGGAATATAGGGCTGATCTATACAGGACAGGGTGCGGCAGGTCATAGGGTACACAATCGTCATGTACCCCCGTGATGCATCCGTGCTCACTGAGCCGACAAGCGTCATCAGACTCCACGGGAAGAGGGCGCACCCGACGCCCTCCTCTCGATCGCATCGCTCACCGGGGTGTGACGGTAGGGGCTATACCCGGACCGGTGTGTGATCTTGGAGGAACTGCTTCATGCGGGTCTTAGCCGCCGCCAGAGGCGTGCTGTCCTTCCACTCGGGGATGAACTCGGCGTGGGGCAGCAACTTGGCGATTTCCTCGGAGATCGGGAACGGATGCGCCGCATCGTTGCCCGCCAGCACCAGGCAGGGCGTCTGGCAGCTCGACACGAAGGCACGGTCCACGCTGTAGACGAAGCCAGGGCCGTAGAGGTTCTGGTAGAAGGCCTCCAGCACCTGCTCGGTGGCCTCCGGGTGGTCCTTTAGAGTCTTGGTCCAGGCTTCGAAATTGGCGGAGCGGGTAGGCGGCATATCTCCCACCCGGCCAATGCTCTGCGCAATCACGGCACAGGCGATGCGCTGCGGCTGAGCCTTCAACATGCTGAAAATGAAGGGCCCACCGATGCACTGGCCGTACAGGTGGCACTGGTCGATCCCCAGGTGGTCGAGCAGGGCGATGTGGTCGGCAAGATAGCTGTGCCAGCCGTCCTGGGCAGTGATGGGTGCGCAGGACTGGCCGCCGGCGTTGCGCTGATCCATGGCGATGACCCGGAAGTCTGCGGCGAACTCGGTGATGGGGTTGACGGGAGCGGAGGGGCGCCTCCAGACATCGATGACCGACTGCAGGCCCGCGGGCGCGAACGTGAGGATGGGGAATCCCCGGCCGAACTCCTCGTAATAGATGGTCGCGTCGTGGTGTGTAAAGCTTGGCATATGGTCTCCTTTCGTCATGGCGGTGGCTGCTGGGCGCTGGATCGTGAGCCGACACACAGACATAGAGCCCCTGGAAGCGCCCATGATTGACAATGACACGCAAAATCCGCGACAATCCGCCGTCGGAGTATAGGATATTCACCCGGCTAAACAAAAGCCCTTTTTTGTCCTGGAACCTCGGGAGCGTGCCGCCTGCCCAGCCGGCAGACAGTGCTGGGAATCTCCGGAGGGTACGTTCTCAAGTACACACGTTGTGGTATGCCGATCCGTTCACACGAGCACACACGAGGAGGATCACGTATGGGTACGTTTCGAATGTACACTGGTACGGATGGTCAAACCCACATCGACACCATTGACCTAGACAAAACCGCGTCCTGGAAGGATGGTCTGCAGACGACCAACATCACGTTCCGCAGCGCGCCAGTAGGAAGATTCCAGGATTGGCATCCGGCACCACGCCGCCAGTTCGTCATCATCCTCTCTGGCCACCTCGAAATCGGCCTGGGCGACGGCTCAAAGCATATCTTCGGCCCTGGCGATGCACGCTTAGTCGAAGACACCACGGGAAAGGGCCACACCACGGCGGTGCATGGCGCTGAGCCGTGCGTCACGGCCACGGTACCACTGGCGAATTAGTATAGTCCTGCCAGGGTGGGAGAGCAGACGTCATGGCTCTCCCAGTTTTTCCCATAGGTATGCCTCGCGCCTCTCGACGCGAGGATTGCTGCACGTCTCTGGGGGAGCCCCGACGTTCCTCCGGCTCCACAAACGAGCCAGAGACACACGCTCCCATCATCCCACCACCACATGGTGGGACCATGCCACACTATGCGACAGCACCTGAGGGGATACTATGCGCACACACCGGGAGTTTTTCGAAGATATGGTTAGCCCCATGGCGGACATCGCGTTTGTCAGCTGTTGCGTCACGGATGCGGCAGAGCCCCCATTGCCGTCCGGCGGCGCCACACCACGGCGGCAGGTGGTCGTGGGCGGTCGTCACGTCAAGACCGTGGACGTCCACGCGCACTGTGCAGTGCCGGAAGCCATGGCCCTGATGGGAATGAGGATGCCGTCCGAGGGCTTGCACCTCGGGCCGGAGCGTCTGCGGGCGATGGACGCCCAGGGCATCGATGTCGAGGCGCTCAGCATCAATCCGTATTGGTACACGGCGGACCGCGACCTGGCGCGCCAACTCATCAGAGTCCAGAACGAAAAACTGGCCGAGCTCTGCGCGGCACAGCCGGATCGCTTTGTGGCATTTACCACAGTCGCCTTGCAGCACCCAGACCTAGCGGCCGAGCAGTTGGAAGATGGCATCAAACGCTTAGGACTCTGCGGCGTCTCCATTGGCGGGAGTGTCAACGGCGAAGAGTTATCCGATCCGAAGTTTCACCCCTTTTGGGCCAGAGCAGAGGAACTTGGCGTCTTGGTGTTCCTCCATCCCCAGGGCGTTCCGGATCTCGCGAAACGGCTCAAGGGCAACGGCCTGCTGACCAACGTCATCGGCAATCCGCTCGAAACCACCATTGCCCTCTCCCATCTGATCTTCGAGGGCACGCTGGATCGATTTCCGGGGCTGAAGCTCTGTGCGGCCCATGGCGGTGGCTACCTGCCGTCCTATAGCGCCCGGTCGGATCATGGCTGCTTAACCTTTCCCGACCGCTGTAGCGGGATGCCGCTGAAGAAACGACCCAGTGAGTATATGCGGGATCTCTATTTCGACTCGATCGTCTTCACCCCCGAGGCGCTGCGGCATCTGGTGGCGGAATGCGGTGCCAGTCAGATCGTGATGGGGACCGATTATCCCTATCCATGGACGAGTACGGCCGTGGAGCACATTCTCGGCACACCGAGCTTGAGCGACGCCGAGCGGGCAGCCATCCTGGGCGACAACGCCTGCAAGTTGCTGCGTATTCCATCGTAGGGCGACCTCAGACGCATGGTAGCTCTGTGCAAACGCCTGTCTCAGATAGTCCGGTCCATGTGGTCCGTGCCGCCGTGCATCCTGCGTTCCAGTTCGCGTCTCAGGCCAGCTGCATCCAGTTCTAGTACATCCTCCAGAAAGAGCTGGTGCATCCAAAATTCTGGCAGCGGCGGCTCCTCGGTCCACACGATTCCTGCGTCATAAAGGAGAAAGATGTCCCACGCGATGCGATGCGGCCGGGGACGTTGTCCCAACTGCAACACCCGATGAAACGAGCGGGACAGCCTCAGGTCGTGATCTCAATAGTGCCTCAGCCGGTCGTCTGCGGGCAGACCCTCTTGCACCTGTTCAGCAGCATGGGGGGTATCCGTCTCCAGCACGGGTAGCCACAGGATATACAGGCGAAAATCCTCGGTGCGCGGTAGCGACAGCACAGTCTGCGCAGCGGACATAGCCCCAGTCACGCAGATCTCACAGGTCGGAGAGACCAGAAACAGCAGCCGCGGGAGCAATACATCCGCACAGAATTGCGTTACAGCAGGCAATGGCAAGGGAAATGACCGAACCAGGTGACACGGTAGGGAAAATGTGTTTTATTCTCCCTATTCCACTGCTCATTGTGTGCTTGCCTTTGCAACACTTAACGTCACAGCATAGGAGCCTCTCATCATGAATATTGGCACATCCGTTCCCTTGCCGGCCTATACTATCGATCCGGCCTTTATGGCCCAAAAAGCCGAAGAGCTGGGTTTCGAGTCGATCTGGTACGCGGAGCATCCCGCAGTGCCGGTACACAGCGCCAGCCCCTTCCCAGCCACTGGCGGTGAGATCCCCTGGACCTATTCCCATTTCACCGACCCCTACATCGCATTGGCCAGGGCTTCCGGGGTTACCCGCACCCTGAAGCTCGGCACGGGCATTACCCTGGTACCTGAGCGTAACCCACTCCTCCTGGCCAAAGAGATCGCTAGCCTCGATCGGTTTAGCGGCGGCCGCTTCCTGTTCGGCGTTGGCACGGGCTGGCTGCGGGAGGAAACCGAGCTCATGGGTGGCGATTTCGAGCACCGCTGGACGCAAACCCGCGAAGCAATTGAGGTCATGAAGGCGCTCTGGACCCATGACGAGGCGGAGTACCACGGCCGCTATTTCAATTTTCCACCTGTCAAATCCTTTCCCAAACCCGCCCAGAAGCCGCATCCGCCGATTATCATTGGGGGACACGCCAAGAATGTGTTGCGCCGGGTGATGGCCCATGCCGACGGCTGGTTGCCGAACCGCATCACGCCTGCGGAACTGGAGAAGAGCCGGAAGCAACTCGACGCCATGGCCAAGGAAGCGGGCAGGGACCCGAGATCGATTAGCATTTCCATCTATGGCCAGCTCCCAGACCGTACGATTGTGCAGTCGTTCCTCAATGCCGGTGCCGACCGTGTCGTGGTGCGACCCGAGCATGTCGAGACTGAAGCCGAGATGGGCGAACAGTTAGAGCGCATGGCTGAAGCCGTCCTGCACTAGGAGGGCACGGTGAGGTCGGCCTCGAGATTGGCCATATAAGGGGGTCACGAAGGGGTTCTGCTTCGTCGGCTTGCTCTACGGGTACAGATTTGGATTCTCAGCCGTCACCGCTTCACCGCGCGTCGCGGCGATGAGGCGATCATCTGCGGTAACGAAAATCAGCGGTGGCAAGCCATGAGCGATTAACGATTGATTGACGATAGTGGCGGGAGCCAGCTGCACCGCGTCGTAAGCCCGCAGCGGATGGCGTTGGAGAAGTTCAACGAGATGACGCCTTCGCGGGCGTGTCTGGCAAGTGCACCGGTCACTTCTGCCCGCGTGATGTCAGCGATACTGACGATGTTAGCGGAAGCCGGATCCACTATGGTTCTGACCCAATCCGAGCCAACCTCATCGACGTAGCGTTTGACCAGACCACTGGAACCGCATTGGTAGAAAGGCATCAGGTCCGGTCTCGCTCGGCAACGATGACTTCAGACAGAGGCCCCGCCGCTCCCAGCTTCGCGGCCAGTTCTTTCAACCGTTCTTCGGAGACGGCTTGGTAACGCTGCTTCTCCTCTGCCAGCCGCTCGACAAACAGGCCGCTCTGCTGGAAGAATCGCTCATATTGTTCCTCAAGATTCTCCACTGCCGGCTCAAGTAAAGACTCGAGTTGTTCAACAACCACTTGCTCGACGCTTTTTTTCTGCTCTGACGCTAACCAAGCCAAGCGCCGTGCCAGTGCATCAGGAATTTCAATCGTGAGTTGGGGCATGGTTATCACCTCTTTTCGAATCTTTTCGAAGCGCTCTTGTCATAATGCAGATAGGAACTTTAAACGCATTTTTTCTCAATGTCTACCCGTAGCCCTCTCGCGGGGTCAGTAACCCTCTCGTCCGCTAACACACCAGACAGGTGTCAAGGAAGCTTTTAAGCTGTTATAGATATTTGGCAAGCCGAAAAATATTGCCCCAGTGTCCCCATGTAAATCGTCCGAAGCTGGGAATATTTTGTTAAATTTGGTGGACATGAATTTGGTTGACATCTACGAAGAACTGCAGAAAATAGACTAAAATGGATTGCGGAACTTCAATAGGTTAGCGTATTCCCGACAAATAGTAATAGGAGTTATTCTACCATGTTGATTTACAAAATAAAATTCTTATAGGACCAGGGGACTTCAGGCTAAAGAGCCTTAATCAAATGCCAACATCCGCTAACAACTCAGGGATCCGCGATAATCACACGCGCGGGATCGTCGCAGATTTCCTCAAAGGGGAAATTCGCGACGGCTCGCGGCTGTCGGTGGTCTCCGCCTAATTCACCATCTACGCCTATGACGCGCTCAAGGACTGCCTCGACCGCATCGACCACCTCGATTTCCTGTTTGGTGAGCCATCCTTCGTCAACCGGCTCGATCCCAGTAAGACGGAGCAGAAGTCCTTCATCATCGATGCAGATGGGCTAGAGCTTGCCAACAAGCTCCAGCAAAAGCGCATCGCCAAGGAATGCGCCGACTGGATAGAGCGAAAGGTCGACATCAAGACCATCAAGCAATCTAACCTGCTGCACGGGCAGATGTATTATGTGGCGACGGCGGGAGTAGAAGAGGCCATTTTAGGGAGTTCAAATTTCACGGTACGCGGCCTTGGCCTGGGCAACGCAACAATAACATCGAGCTGAACCTCATCGTTGACGGCAATCGTGATCGCCAGGAACTGAAGCAATGGTTCGACGAGCTATGGAGCAATCCCAATCTGGTCATGGATGTCAAACAGGAGGTTCTGCAATACCTCCAGCAGCTCTACGTGAACAACGCGCCGGAGTTCATCTATTACAAGACCCTCTTCCACATTTTTGAAAAGTTTCTGGACGACACCGGCAAAACCGACGCCGAACTGGGCCAGACCAGCCTTTTTGAGACTGAGATATGGAAAGCGCTCTTCGAGTTTCAGAAGGATGGTGTGAAGGGTGCCATCAACAAAATTCTCCGTCACAACGGATGCATTGTCGCCGACAGCGTTGGCTTGGGTAAAACCTACGAAGCCCTCGCCGTCATCAAATACTTTGAGCTGAAGAACGAGCGCGCCCTTGTTCTCTGCCCTAAGAAGCTCTGGGAGAACTGGGCCGTTTACAAGGCCAATAGCCGCCTCAATCCTTTCCTTTCCGACCGCTTCCGCTACGATGTGCTTGCCCACACCGACCTCAGCCGGGAGCGCGGCTATTCCGGTGACATCAACCTCGAAACGCTCAATTGGGGTAACTACGACCTCATCGTCATCGACGAGTCGCACAACTTCCGCAACAACACTCCGGGCAAGCGCGACGAAGCCGGCAACCTCATCCGGAAAAGCCGCTACCAGCGGCTTATGGATGAAATCATTAAGCCCGGTGTTCGCACGAAGGTGCTTCTCCTCTCAGCGACACCGGTAAACAATGACCTGAAAGACCTGCGCAACCAGATCTATTTCCTGACCGAAGGCAGCGACATGGCGTTTGCCGAAACGCTCGGCATCGGCAGTCTCAAGGAAACGCTTGCGGCGGCGCAAAAGGTATTCTCCGTTTGGGCGCGACAACACAGCTCCGAACGCAAGACCAGTGAACTCCTGGAGAAGCTCAACGCCGCCTTTTTCAAGCTGCTTGACGAGCTCACCATCGCGCGCTCCCGCAGGCATATTCAGAAGTATTACAAGCAGAGCATCGCCCAACTTGGCGGTTTTCCGGAGCGCAAGAAGCCCATCTCGATCTATCCCGACATCGATCTGCGCGGTCGCTTCCTCACCTACGATAAGCTCAACGACGAAATCGTCGGCTACAAGCTCTCTCTGTTCAACCCATCCAAATATGTCTACGAGAAGTTCAGGAAGGAATACCAAACCTCGACTCATGACCCCTTCACGCAGGCCGACCGCGAGCAGTTCCTCATCGGCATGATGAAGGTGAACTTCCTCAAGCGCCTGGAGAGTTCCGTCAAGTCGTTTGAGATCACCATGGACCGCACCATCGCCAAAATTGAAGCTCTGGAGAACAAGATTCGCGACTTCCAGGCGCTGCCCAGCCAAAACCCAGAATCGAATGAGCTGGAACTCGACTTCGGCGACCCTGGACAGGACGAAGAGCTGGAAGAAGCCTTGCTGGTCGGCGGGAAATTCACCTACCAACTGCGGCACCTGCGCTTGAATGACTGGCTCAAGGACCTCAAGAAGGACAAAGACTAGCTCCGAATCCTGTTCAACGCCGCCCAGGATGTCAGCCCGGAAACTGACGCAAAACTACAAGAACTCAAAACGCTCATCGCCGCCAAGGTTGCCGAGCCCACCACGAACAAACTCGGCGAGCCAAACAAAAAGGTCCTGGTGTTCACCGCCTTTGCCGACACGGCCAGCTATCTCTACAACTCGCTTGTGCAGTGGGCCAATAAAGACCTTGGCATCCACGTCGCGCTGGTCTGCGGCAGCGGCGACAATCGCACCACCTTTGGCGGAAGAGCCTTCGACCACATCCTCACCAATTTCTCGCCGCGCTCCAAGTGGCGGAACAAAATCCCCACCCTGCCGCAGACGGGTGAAATCGACCTCCTCATCGCCACGGACTGTATCTCTGAAGGCCAGAACCTCCAGGACTGCGATTACCTCATCAACTACGACATCCACTGGAATCCTGTCCGCATCATCCAGCGCTTCGGACGCATTGACCGCATTGGCAGCGCCAGTCACACCGTCCAGCTCGTCAACTTCTGGCCTACCGAAGACCTCAACAAATACATCAACCTGAAGAACCGCGTCGAAGCCCGCATGGCCCTAGTGGACATCGCCGCCACCTTCGAGGACAACATTCTCCAGAACACGGAAATCGAAGAGCTCATCCACGAAGACCTGCGTTACCGTGACAAGCAACTCCTCCGCCTCAAGGATGAAGTGCTCGACATCGAAGACCTCGGCGAC
>JBKPCR010000049.1:0-18440 GCA_046727435.1 bacterium
CTGCAGGGCATACTCGATGGCCACCCCGAGGCCGATTTTGCCCGCGTAGTAGGTTTCCCAAGTTTCAAAACGCCGGGCGTCAGGTCGAATCTCAAAACGATCCTGGGCTATCCATTGGGCCGCATGTAAATCCAGGAACGGTGGCTCCAGACGGTCGAGGATCTCCCGCCGTACATACAACAACCCCGTCCCCCGAGGCCCGCGGAGATACTTGCGACCGGTGGCCGAGAGCATGTCGCAGCCAATGGCCTCGACATCGATGGGCAGGTGCCCAATGGATTGGCAGGCATCCAACAAGTACAATACCCCCGCCTCGCGCGCCACCTGCCCCACCGCCGCGGCAGGATTGACCAGGCCGCCGTTGGTAGGGACATGGGTGATGGCGATCAGCTTGACGCGATCGTCGAGGGTTCGACGCAGCGCTTCGACGGAGAGCTGGCCCGAGGCATCATTGGGTATGACCTCCACCACAGCGCCTGTCTTCCGTGCCATCTGCAGAAACGAGATGTAATTGCTGGCATATTCCGCCACAGCGGTGAGAATGCGGTCGCCAGGCCCGAGGGGAACCGCATAAAAAACCATATCCCAGGCGCGCGTGGCGTTTTCGACGACGGCGATCTCATCGCGATGACATCCCAAGAGCGTGGCCGCGGCATCGTACACATGTTCCACGGCATCGTGTGCCTGTGCCGCCGCCTCATAGCCGCCGACCAGCGCTTCCAATTGCAAATGGCCGATCGTGGCGTGCAGAACCGGTTGCGGCATCAACGCTGCCCCGGCATTGTTGAAATGCAGGTAATACAAGAAGCGCGTCGACCTAAAATTGTAGGTCCAGATGCTCTGTTGGACTGGGACAAGGATATAGGCAGAGGTTTGGCTCGTCGGGTCATAGGCGCGCTGAGGGATGTGTTTCATCAGGTCTTCGATCGCGGTGGGCTTTCCACAGCGTTCTTTCACCTCCCAGGGCTGACACTGGTTCACGGTGGGATTGCCTGGGCTCCACGCCACGCGTATAATCGTCTCGATACACCGCTTGCACGACAACCATCCGAGGCTGGCGCCCTGTCGCCACCCATGACCCCGAGGCCATGCCTATGACTGTCGATCTTGCTTTCCTGACGATCGCGGAGGCGTCGGCGCTGATCAAGGCGCGCCAACTCTCCCCGGTGGAATACATCGAAGCACTTATCACACGCACGGAGACCTTTGACCCGCAGTTGCACGCCTATATCACCCCGACGTTCGACCTCGCGCGTCAACAGGCGAAGCAGGCCGAGCACGAGATCATGGCTGGCACGTACCGCGGACCGATGCACGGCATGCCCTTCGCGTTGAAAGACATCTACGACACCAAGGGGATCCGCACGTCGGGGCATTCCCACGTGTGCGCCAATCGCATTCCCGAGGCGGACGCGACCACGACGGGCAAGCTCTATGAGGCCGGCGCGATCCTCATGGGCAAGCTGGCTACGCATGAATTTGCGCACGGCGGGCCCTCTTTTGATCTCCCGTGGCCTCCGGCACGGAATCCGTGGCATCTGGCACATTTCACGGGTGGCTCCTCGAGCGGCTCTGGCGCGGCTGTCGCCGCAGGACTGGTGCCGATGGCACTCGGTTCCGATACCGGTGGCTCGATCCGTGGTCCGGCCTCCTTGTGCGGCCTGGCAGGACTGATGCCGACCTTTGGCCTGGTCGGTCGGGGAGGCGTCCTCCCCAACTCGTACACTTTTGATCATTGCGGGCCGCTGGCGCGCTCTGTCGAAGACTGCGCCATCGTCATGCAGGTGATCGCTGGCTTCGATCCTAGGGATGCTGGCAGCATCCCGCACCACATCCCTGCATACCGGACGGCACTGCAACAAGACCTCAAAGGTCTCAGGATTGGCGTGCTACGCCACCACTGGGAAGAGGACTTGCCGGCCTCGGAGGACGTATGCCGGGCGATGGAGGAGGCGTTGGACGTGCTTAAGAGCCTCGGCGCCGAGATCGAAGACTGTCATGTGCGTTCGCTGCAGCACTACTTCGACATCAAGGTCATCATCGCTGAGACGGAAATTTTCAGTATTCATCAGCCGGACCTGATCGCCCGACCGGGCGATTTCGGTGCCGACTTCCGCGCTCGTGTGCTGCCAGCAGTCCTCTTCACCGCCAATGATTATGTGCAGGCGACGCGCGAGCACCGGAAGATGGTGGCGGTGATGGCACCCCTCTACCATCGGTACGATGCGTTCATCACCGCGGGCCAGGGGGAAGCCCCACGCCTCGACGCGCATCGGAGCCTCACGTTCTGGCAGCGAGCGAACCTGTTCACCGCCGCCAATGTCACCAGCCAGCCAGCGCTGGAGATCTGCAACGGTTTTGGCGCACACGGCCTGCCGCTCGGGATGCAGGTCCTTGGCCGCCCCTTCGGCGACGCGACAGTGCTCCGTGTCGGCCATGCCTACCAGCAGGCGACCGACTGGCATCGCCAGCATCCGTGGCTCCATGAATGCGCCGAGGCGCCCGTCCTGACGCCACCAGCCGTGCTGGCCGGGACCGCCGACCAGACAGACGCTGCCACACGGGAGGCGTGTGCGTATGCCGCGCAGCGCGCAGGGCTCACACTCAACGACGAGCAGTTCACGCAACTCCTCGAAGGGGCGCCCTACGCGCTCGGCATGGTGCAACGCCTGCGACGTGACCACAGCTATGCGGACGAGCCCGCCAACGTCTTTCGTTTTCCAGCGAGCGTTTGACACCCCTAAATAGCGCGTGACCGTTGCACCTCACGCGGCTCCCGCAGTATCCCGAGGCCGGTCACGCGGCCCCCGTCAACACCCAGAGCGCCCGCACCCCAGCCTCATCGTCCTGGAACTATGGCCTGTCGTCCCAGCTGTGGCCACGCCGCGGGCGCACTGGCTTTCTCCAAACGGGCCTCCAGGGGGAGGCTTTCATCCCAGAAATACGCGATGATCCGCCGGCCGTTCAATCCGCTCGACGCGTCGGATGCCAGCCAGACGACTGGGGCTTGCATGACTTCGGACCGGATCAGCTTGTCCTTGTCATAGGCGGGGTTAGAGGCGGTCATGTTGGTGTACGTGGCGCCGCCTGGCACCAGGACGTTCACAGTCACTCCCGTGCCGTCGAGCTCTTGCGCCATGGCGGCGACCAGGGCTTCGTGTCCGGCCTTGGAAGGACCGTAGGGCGTACCCCCTTTGCGCCACATGGTGTCCATGCTCGTGGTGACGCCGATAATGCGCCCCCAGCCTTGTGTGAGCAGATGGCCCACGACGGCCCTGGCCATGAAAAAGGCGCCGCTGAGATTGACCGCCACCACGCGGCTCCACGCCTGGGGCGAAATCTCCCAAAAGTTGCTCGTTTGCTCGGTCGTCAACCCGGCGGAGCGTTGATTGATGCCGGCGTTATTCACCAGGATGTGCACGCCCCCGAGCTCTGCAATCGTCCGCCGGACAGCCTGGTCGACGGCCTCGGGATCGGTGATATCGGCGACGATGGGCAGGGCGCAATCCGCTCCACCGATCGATCGCATGTCAGTCGCGCTCTGTTCCACCCAGGAGGCGTTGAGGTCGAGTAGCGCCACCCTGGCCCCGGCGCGTACCAGGCCCACGGCCATCGCATGCCCCAGGCCAATCGGGCTGCCCGCCCCCGTAATCATCGCCACTTTGCCCTGTAGAGGTCTTTCCGCCATCATATCCTCTCCTTCTCTGTGTGATGGGTTCCAATCGCTTGCTGGCCCCAGGGCACACAAGGTTTCTGCCGAGCGACGTGACCGACGACACGATTCGTCTCTATGCAGATCACATCGCGCTCACCCACTGGCTCCAGCAGGAAATCCTCCAACGTGTTCACGCCGGTCAGCTGTACCCCCTGGCTACTGAGGCAGCCCCTGATGCGATTCGACGTCCGGGCTCTTTATAGTTCTGTCGTGATGATGGTGAAGGTGTAGAGTTCCTCACCTGTTGGAGTGATCCACACATCGTAGAGGCCAGCAAACGCCACAAACGATTCACTTCTGGGATGAATGTAATACAGCGTTTTCTCCCGCCCCTCTGCCTTCCACTCATGGTAGCCACTGGCGGGTACCAGGCAACGATGAGCAGCCAGCAAGCTGCGAAAGGCTGGCCGCTGAGTCAGTGCCTCCACCCGCGCATTGATCATCTTGTAGGCCGTCTTCATCTGGCATGTCGACGATGATGGAAAAATCGTCGCCACCGTAGGCATAATAAAAGGCCTCCAGCCTGCCTCCCTGCTGCGTGACCAACTGCTCCACGACCTCGCGCCGTTTCGTCCCGCCATCCCTGAGCAGTCCGCGTAAACCCTCCACCGTATACGAGCCTTGGAAGAGATACTTCAGCATGGGTCACCTCCTGCGTTGCCGAGGATGTGCCTAAGATGTCCACACCGCAGGCCTTCAACATGCCTGACGCGGCCGGCTTTTCCGACCCCATTGCATGGTGACGGAAGGCACATTCAGACAAGGGCCTTATGGCCGTGATGGAGACCGCCACCAGTCATTGACGCAACATTCCCCAGACATGAGGACGTGGGGTGATTGTAGGTAGGTGGCGAAGAGACGTCAATACGCCTCGACGGTGGATCGTCACAATCCTGTGACAAGAGGTGATCAGCGTGAGTCCCGATGAGCTCTCGTCGAACGATCAGTTGGTTGAGGTTGATGAGGTCAGATATCATGCCCGAGGCTTCAGGATCAAGGCCAGAGGCTCTGACCGTTGGCCATTAACCAGGCGGAGTGGATGGCCTTCATCCGATATCTTATCCCAAGCCTGAAGTACTGGGTCTTTGATCGGACGCGTCTGAAGAGAGAACACCTGGAGCGCATCAACGACCAGGGATGGCAGGTGCTTGAAGACCAGGTATCGGCAGCGCTCAGTGGTATTGCCGCCAGGGAATTTCCACTGATAGCATTGGGGCATCAATACTATGATGCATGAGCAGGCTAATCCCTTCATCGCTGGCTAGTGACAGCACTGCGATCATGGCGACTGTGAAACTGCGAGCGGGCGTCCCGGAAAGGGAAACGTGAGATGTGGTAAACAGACACGCCAGATGATCGCCTACTTCTGGTTTTCGGAGGGATCGTGCTGCCGATTGGCAGCGCCGTGGGTTGGAGGTGGGGCCTGGTGACTGTTGTCGGCCTGGTTGATCTGCGGATCGCCGGGGTTTTTTCGATTCCGAATAGGTAACTGCCATGTGCCGACACTATGGATCAGCCCCAAGCCTCCCCACGCACCGGCGTGCTGGGTACCTGCCACACGTGTCTCTGCATGGTATAGGCGCTATAACGGTTGAACCGCCAGTCCTTTACAGATCCGCCGCCATGCGCATGTGGCTGTTATTGCTGATCGGTTGTGCGGCGATGACGATGGCCAATGATGCAAAGTGCATAACGCACTCTACTATACGCTTGCTAACCTAAAGCTGTTGCGCACGCCCGCGATCAAATGCATGATCATCGCCCGCTTTCACCTACCTCGTGCCAAGACGACCTTTCAGACTGATCTGCATTGCACGACTGATCCGGACGAGCTCGATCAGTTATTCTCACGATAACGCACAAGGGCCACGCCCCCCTTCTGCGTTACGGCCATGCTATGACTCGTCTCATCCCCAGCAGGACGAGATACCGTCTCATGATGTCTGTCATCCACGACACCCTCACCGTCAGGAAATGCGGCGATCATCGGCGTTGAACAGTCAACACGGGACTTGTGGACATATGATCATCGGCCACACCTTCTTCCCATAGGAGTGATGGGAGTCGGCCATGCAACTAAGAGCCTATCTGTCATATAGCAGCACATCGTTAACTCGAACATCGTGAACTGTCTAATGCGAGATGTGTAGCAGGACATCGCTTACTCACGGAGGTGTTTCTCCCACTCTCTCCTTCGAAAGGAGGGAGAGAGCATGGAGGACACTGACGCACGGCATGAAGCGATCAGACGCTACCTGGCAGGGCAACGCCCCGCAGAGATTTGTCGGGCCTTGGGCTATTCGAAGCCCTGGCTGTACAAGTGGCTCAAGCGCTATGATCCCACACATGCGAGCTGGGCTCAGAACGACTCTCGTGCCCCGCAGCGGCTTACGACGAAGACCCCAGCGGAGCTGGAACGGTTGGTCTGTGAGATCCGGCAACGACTGGTGCAGACGCGCGATGCCCAGCGAGGGGCGTTTGCCATCCAATGGCAGCTTCAACAGCTGGGCGTGCACCCCGTGCCTGAGGTCTGGACGATTAACCGGATCCTCAAACGCTATAACATGGCTGGCCAGCGCGCCTACCAGCCTCGTGGCACGCCCTATCCCGCCTTGGCCGCCCAGCGCCCCAATCAGGTGCACCAGCTGGATTTGGTGGGGCCACGTTATCTTACGGGCGGGGAGCGGTTCTATGGGGGGCATCTCATGGATGCCCATAGCAACGCCGTGGCCCTGGCGGCGACGCCCAGCAAACAGGCCGTCGATGTGGTCGCGGCCGTGGTGGCCGGCTGGCAGAAACTGGGCCTGCCGCGCTTCCTCCAGATGGACAATGAGCTGTCCTTTCGGGGCTCCAATCGCCACCCCCGTAGCTTCGGCCTTCTCATCCGGCTCTGCCTCTATCTGGGTGTGGAGGTGGTGTTCATCCCCGAACGGGAGCCGTGGCGTAACGGCATTGTGGAGCGCTTCAACGATGTCTACGATAAGTTGTTCTTCCGCCCTCAGCAGTTTCGCGATGTGGCGCACGTCCGCGAGGAGCTGTCGCACTTCGAGACCTTCCATAACACCCAGCATCGCTACGCCAAGCTGGGTCAGCGGCCCCCCTGGGAGGTGCATACGGCCGTTAGACACCGGCTGCTCTCCCGCCGGTTTACCTTGCACCGACAGGGGTTACCTTGGCGCGAGGGCCGCGTCTCCTTCATCCGCCTTACCAACGACCAAGGCCACGTGCGCTTTTTCAGTGAGGCCTTCCTGGTGGATGCAATCCTGGTGCATGAGTACGTCAAGGGCACGATTGCGACCCGCACGGGGATGCTCACCTTCTTTCATCAGGGGCGCCGTGTCAAGCGCTACCCCTACACCATTACCAAACCTTCCGAGGCCAGTTAACGATGTGCTGCTACAAGGAACTCATTAAAAACGGTTAACGATGTGCTGCTATATGACAGATAGGCTCTAAGGACGTTGACTTGCATATCGAGGAGGTCACCGGGGAGGACAAGACGGTCGATATCGTGGTGGACATCTTCAATCGCGTCAATAGCGGCGGCACTAAGCTCTCGAAGGGTGACCTCGCCCTGGCCAAGATCTGTGCCGAGTGGCCAGACGCCCGCGAAGCGATGAAGGTGCGGCTGGAGAAGTGGCGAAAGGCCGGCTTCTATTTCCGACTGGAGTGGCTGCTGCGCTGCATCAACACCATTCTCACCGGCGAGGCCTTCTTCTCGGCGCTCAAGGATGTCGATACGGCGACGTTCAAACGCGGGTTGCAGCAAGCTGAAGAGGCAGTGGATACCTTGCTCACGCTGATGGGTTCGCGCTTGGGCCTGGACCACGATCAAGTCCTTGGCAGCCGATATTCCTTCCCCTTACTCGCCCGGTACCTCGCGAGCCGCGGCGGGCGCCTGGCCAATGCTCACGAGCGGGATCAGCTCCTCTACTGGTATGTGCACACTTTTCTCTGGGGGCGTTACGCGGGCTCGACGGAGAGCATCTTAAACCAGGATCTATCCTTCATCGAGGAGTGTGAGGGGGCACTGCAGCGCCTCATCAACCAGCTGCGCCAGCACCGGGGCGATCTGCAGTTACACCCGAACGACTTCATGGGCTGGAGCCGCGGAGCGCGGTTTTACCCGTTGCTGTACATGTTGACACGCGTCGGCCGGGCCAAGGATTGGAAGAGCGGGGTGGAGCTCTCCAATCACCTCCTGGGGCGCCTCGCACGCCTGCAAGTCCACCATATCTTTCCCAAGGCCCTGTTGTATCAGCACCAGTATACGAAGGCGGAGGCCAACGCGCTGGCGAATCTTACCTTTCTGACCCAGGACACCAATCTGCTCGTCTCCGACCGCAAGCCCGCCGAATACCTCGAGGCGTATGTGCTCAAACACCCAGGCGCCATGGAGTCGCACTGGATACCGATGGACCGGCACCTCTGGCAAGTGGAGCGGTACCGTGACTTTCTAGCCACCCGTCGGGCCCTGCTCGCGCAGGCGGCGAATGCCTTCCTCAACAGCCTCCTGGCAGGTGCGGTGCCGGAGCGCACGCTGGTGCCAGGTGGCATTGCGAACACGGAGGAAGAGCGGCTCATCCAGGGCTGCCAGGAGTGGGTGGTTGAACAGGGTTTACCCCGAGGGGAGGAGCGATATGAGGTGGCTGATCCCACGAGCGGCGAATTACTAGCCATTCTCGATGTAGCCTGGCCTCAGGGCATCCAGGAAGGGTATAGCCAGCCCATGGCCCTGCTGATTGATGAGGGGCAGGAAGTCGAGGAGGCTGCGAACCGTGCTGGCTACCGCTACTTCACTGATGTCGAAGCCTTTCGCTCGTATGTCCAGCGAGAGATCCTGGCTGTGGACGCTGGGCCATCGTAAGAGTTGCCCATAGAGCTAACCACCGTGCGCGGTCCGATGCCTGGTTGGGCAAGGATATATCTCTAGAGACGCTGCGACACATTCCAACTGTCAAAACAATTTCACGCCTCGTACACCTCTCGCCGCCGCTGACCTTTGCTGATGCGCCTATTTTTGCGATTGAGCCACTAGCGGGCATTGAAGTGCTTGCAAGAGCATCTGCTGAACGATGCGCCATCACAATCGTCTACGAGCGCCGATCGCAACGACCCGGACGTGGAACGGCTCAGGGATGTGTTCTCCAGGCAACCAACCCCGTTGTGTGATAAAGCGGTGCAGGCAGCAAGACAGGCAACCTGTCAGGTCAAGGCATACCGAGTCCCCGATCTGGCGTGATTGATGTCGCAGACCGCGTCGGACCTTCGTAGAGGCAGCTCGCGGCCTAGCGGTTCGGCACGCGGATACCCACCTCATCTAAGTGCCGGAGCAGGTCGGCGGGATCCTCGTACACCTGGTAGGCTCCTGCCCGCTCCAGTTCCTCCTGCCCATAGCCGCCCGAGAGGAAACCGACGCCTAACGCTCGCGCCCGGCGCGCGGCGAGCATGTCCCACACGCTGTCCCCGATCACCATCGCGTTGGCGATGTCCACGCCGAGACGGCTTGCCGCCGCGAGAAACAGGTCAGGATCGGGTTTGGCATGCTCGACCGCATCGCGCGTGACCACGGGCACATCGGCGGGAATGTCGAGGAGATCGAGCACCGGGCCGGCGGTCTCCTGGTAGCCACTCGTGGCGATGGCCCATGGCACCTCCAGCTCGCTCAAGAGCGAGAGCAGTTCCCGAGCACCGGGGAGGGCGCGCACCTGGCTCAATCGCCGCCGATACGCGTCGGCATGGAGCTGTCGCAGCTGGCCGGCATCTTCCGTGCTCACCGGCCGTCCGGTCTCACGGAGTAGCGCGTGGGCGAGCAGGCCGCCGCTCATGCCGATCCGGCGGTGGATGCGCCAGACTGAGACCGCCATCCCGGCGTGATCGAGGGCCTCCTGCCAGGCGAGGACATGCTGGTAGACGCTGTCGACGAGCGTGCCATCCAGGTCGAACACGAAGGCTTGGTTGCTTCTCATGGACTGCTCCTTCCGCGCTCGGTGCGCGAGCGTCGGCTGTGTACATCGGGGTGGCGGTGCCATAAAGCCGATACGAGCCGGACCCTATGGTTGTGATCGCGCGCTGGCCTCTGCATGCGCTTGCCGTCCAGCACGAGGCGGCTCAGGCATGCACCGTACAGGTCTCCGCAGAAGAAGGTACCACGACCTTCCGGAAAAACGGAGCCCCGAGCGCCACTGGCGCTTGCCGGAGCGATGGTGCTGATCCAGGCGCTCCCATACCTCGGCGGGTGTCCGGGTGCCCTGGGCGAACGGTCATGCGGCCTGGCGTGGCCGTACACACGCGTGGTTCAGCCTCTCATCCCACGGTGAGTGTGCTGGAGTGGGCTGCGTCAGCCCTGCAGTCCTGATGGGGACGATCAGGCCTCGTAGACCACCTCACCGCCGACCACTGTCATCGCCACGCTCACATCGCGAAGTCGCTCGACCGGCACGGCGATGTGGCCGCAGGTGCGTATGAAGATGACAGGATGGTTTGGTGCAACCGCGTCCCAATCGTCACGGTTCGGATGGCGTCGCTCGCGCAGTCGCGTCTGGTCGTAGCCGCGCCCGCGAATCCATGTTCCCGGTGGCTGGATCGTCGCATGCTCGTACACCGCTTTTTGCCAGGCTTCGATCGATTGCATCCCCGGTGCTTTGCAGTCGATCGACACTATGCCCATGCCAATGCCCGTGAGGTGGCCGTGCACATAGATGAAGCCGGGCAGCCGCGAGCGCCCGCGTAATGCGATTTCGCGTATACCAGGATCGGCAAGGGCTCGAATGTCGATACTGCTGCCGAGGGCGAGAATACGCCCGCCCCCGACACCGACCGCCATGGTCTGTTGCAGCGGACCCAGGCCACTGCCCCATACCCCCTGTACAGAGCCTTCAAAATGTGGTGACGTGACACGTCGAGGATGAGTTGCCATGTCGCCCATTAGCGAAGAAATTGATGAGTTTTGGAAGCAAGTTGGTAAGGAAGAGGGGATGCGGCTCTTGCCAAGAGAGGATAGGTCGGCGTTCCTTAGCAAGCTTGGCGAGGAATCCGCATCGATAGGGAGGCCGAAGCTTGAGCCCTGGGTAAGCATTTTAGAGATAGGTATTCTAGGGCTCACTCACCTTTACCTCTCGCTACAAAATGCAATGGATCAGCATCCATCCGACAGACTCCGAGTACCCTGGAGCCTTACTGGCTTTGCGTGTTCGCAGGCGGTCGCAATTCACTGCCTCTCCCTTTCAGGCCTCGACCCTGCTGCAAAGAGCAGTCTTCGGACCTTCTCGAAGCCCTTCATGTATTGGTTGTGTGCCTAGCTGATGAGGAACTTTCGAATCGTTTTCTTGCGGCTCAAACCTTTGAGGAGGCTCGGCAGCTATGGCATCAGGAACTGTCACCCAAGAGCTCAGCCTTCGCCTTGATAGCATCATCCAATCTTTCGGTCTAGACGATGAGGTCAGGGCTGAAGTACGGGAGTGGGGGCGGGTCGAGTTGGAAGTGGCTTCTCAGTTCGTCCACGTATCGTATATATCCGCTGTCATGGAGTCTCTGTCACATCATGTCGATAAGCAGGGGCCGGGGATGGCAATCCTCGGTTCGCCGACCACATTCTCGGAGAGGACACTCGAAGTCGCGGCGAGCATGATATGGATTTTCTCACGGATAGCCTTCCCTCTCCTTGTAAGTCGCCAGCCTATGAATTCCGTACACATACACCGGCTCAACAGAAATGATGAAAACGACCAAACTCTTGTGCTCGCCTATGAGGTTTATCATGAGTTGGTCCAAAATCACTGGTCGAATAACACAATTCCTGCCCTCGAAGAACGAGGAGAAGCCACCTCGCCACTTCATCCAGCCGACGCTCTGAGGCCATGTGCTGGCGCACGCCGTTCGTCGGGATCGGCTGAGGTGGCATGCAGGAGATCCCTCGGATATCATGCGGCCATGGGTGGTGCGCTGGCAGGTTGCCCTCGTTCGCTCCATCTCCGACGACTAGGTATACCATGGTGGCCTGTCGGCATCTGCGCCGAGAACCAGATCCTTCGCTCGCCTGAATGGAAGACGCCTCCACCGCCACTGTCCGGTCTTCTGCACCGTTGAGCCGCGTATTCGGTGCTTACCCTAGGGTGTCAGATCCTGTCTTACCCGATCGTGTCAACAACCGATCTAATTGGTTGGCAAACGCCTGCCGGTCCCGGGGGCTGAAGGGCGACGGCCCACCCGTATTCACGCCGCTCTGGCGCAGCTCGTCCATGACATGGCGCATCGTCAGGTATTCCTGAATGTTCTCTGGGGTATACAACTGGCCTCGGGGATTCAGCGCATGCGCGCCTTTGTCTACCACCTGCGCGGCTAGCGGGATGTCCGCGGTCACGACCAGGTCGCCGGCATGGACGTGCTGGACGATGGTATGATCGGCCACATCGAACCCCACGGGGACGCGGAGCATGTGGATATAGGGCGACGCTGGGGTGCGGAGTGGTTGATTGGCGACCAGCGTCAAGGCGATTTGCAACCGGTTGGCCGTACGATACAGCAGGTCTTTGATGACATAGGGGCACGCGTCGGCATCCACCCAGATGTGCATGGAACTTCTCCGGAGCCGGTCTCGGGCTGAGCAGCACAGGGCCACTGTATGCCATGGCGATGTACGACGCGTGTCGACGTTGGTTTAGTCGGCGAGTGCACGAATCGCGTCAAGATCCAGGTGCCCCGCAGCTCCCCAGCCTTTCTGGCCTTCAGGGATATCCGGGCGAAACTGTTCGTACAGCGCGTAGGCCTGAGCTGCCAGCGTATCTGGTGAGTACGCCTGGGCCAACCTCTCCATTGCGGATTGCACCTCGGCCAGTGCGGGGCCGAACTTCTGCTGCAAGTACCGCGTCACGCTCGCCGGATCGATCGGTTGACCTTTGACTGTCGCGCGCACACCGTGCTCAGCACTCATGACCGGCACCGGCCGTCCCAGTATGGTGATCATCAACGGCTTGCCCGGTTCCTGCCCTCTTGGTTTTCTTTCCTCACGTTGAGCTGGGGACGCCTCGACAATCCCCAATCGCCGAGCTTTGGATTGCGCATTCAGGCCGGCCACGGCTTTACCGAGCGTCAAGGCGGTGTCATGGTCATAGCCGAATCGCTCGGCGACCACCATACCCCAGAGCGTGAGCACAGGGGCGCGATTGATCGTGATCTTCGGTGTGGCCAACAGTGTTCCTCCACGGCTGCCCTGATCCCGACGTCGCGCCCATTCCCGTCTACCAGGCGCCGCTGGTCGCGATCCCAGGGTTGGATATCACGAGCTCAACGCCCCATCCCGCCCTCAACCGGCGATTTGCCGCCGCATCAAGGCCACAGGGCTCCACTTTGTTCTTGGCTTTCATCGTTTCCAGCGTCTGTACGGCGCTGTCGCGGACCTGACCCATATGTCCAGTCAACGCGCGGCAGCTCGCCAGCCAGGTCTAGGACGGTGATGCACGCGGTCCTGACCCGCCCGCCCCGCATCTATTCTTCCATGAGGGTCTTCAAGTCGTCAAATGGTCCATGCCACACATCGACCAGCGGCCTAATCACGTAGGGCGTCACATCCGCACGCGCGTCGAGCCAGCGGCGGATCGGCTGCACGCATGCCTCAATCGGATCGGTGATGGTGCCAATCTCGATGACCCCGGTGATCCGGTCGTCGGCCACCGCCCGCGAACGCCAACCCCCGCGCTTCAATCGCCTGTTCGAGAGAGCTGTCTAGAAACGCCTCACCATCGTCAGACTGCCGGCGCTGAATAGCGATCGGCACGCCCCACCCATGAAATTCTCACGCGATCCAGCACCCCTTCGCAGCGGCCTTCGAAGCCGGGCGGGAAGGCTGTGCGGCAACCGTGTCGTGATCTCCCGCCATCGCCGGGAATGGGCACCGTTCATGCCAGCTGCTGCCTCCCTATCTTGTGGAGGTTACCGGCCTGACGGCCAGCAGCATGGACCCCCTATGACAAGGCCCGTGCGAGGTGCTGATTCCACCCCGAGACCACAGCGGCCTCGGGTCCTCCGTCGTCAAGACGCAGGCCAAAGAGACGGCCCATCATTCGCAGGGCCTCTTGCGCCGCTTGTACGCTTTGCCCCGCCTGTGCAGCGTCCCGGATGTCTACTGCGAAATTCGATAGGATCGTGAGGGCCGCCGCAGTATCGAGGTCATTAGTCATAGCTTGGAGGAAGGCTTGCTGCCTCGGGCTGGGGTCCAACGATTTTGGCGCGTGCGGCCGCACCTGCACGGTGACGGCGGAATGCAGCGTGGAAGCAAGCTGCGCTGCGTGTGCCAATGCCGCGGCATTATGCTCCCAAATATGCCGATAGTGGTGCCCCGCCAGGTAAAGGCGTATGGCATCCGGAGTGTATTGCTCCAGGAGATCTTGGACCATGATGAGATTGCCCAATGATTTACTGATTTTACGTCCATCGAGCTGCACCATCGCGGTGTGGAACCACCAACGGGCGAAGGGCTTATGCCGCGTCAGGCATTCCGATTGGGCGATTTCGCTCTCATGATGGGGGAACATGAGATCGGCGCCTCCACCATGAATGTCGATGCTCTCCCCCAAGAAACGTTGAACCAGGGTGGAGCACTCCATATGCCAGCCGGGTCGTCCGGCCCCCCACGGGCTGTCCCAGGCTGGCTCGCCTGGTGTGTGGGCTTGCCAGAGGACAAAATCGAGTGCCTGGCGCTTGTGCGGATCATCCGGGTGGTTCCCCCGTTCCGTGGCAATCGACAACATCTCCTGCCGTGGAAGGCGACTCAACGTCCCATAGGCCGGCCATGCCTCGATGTCAAAGTAGACGCTGCCACCCGCCTCATAGGCCACGCCGGCCTCACAGAGCTGCTGCACGGCCTCAATCATCGCTGATATGGCGTCTGTGGCCCGCGGAAAGGAGTCCGGCGGACGAATATTTAACGTCTGCATCTCCCGGATGAAGTGTTTCGTCCAACGATCACCCAGCGTGCGCCAGTCCTCCTGCACTCGCCTGGCCTCTCGCAGGATGGCGTCATCGACGTCGGTGAGGTTTTGCACGTAACGGACCTGGTGGCCCTGAGATTCGAGCAGGCGAATCAGGGTATCCGCCATCGCATAGGTAAACGCATGGCCCAAGTGTGTCGTCGCATACGGAGTGATCCCGCAGACATAGATGGTGATGGGAGATTGTGCAGGAATAAAGGGCTCAACACGACGCGAGAGGGAATTATGCAGCTGAAGCGGCTGCGGGGGAAGATGCGGTTGAGCGCCCATGCAGGATCTCCTTTGGCCACGCGGCTATCCCTGCCAATTCGCGTTCTGAGCGAGTCTGCTCGCCTCGCGCAGGTCCCTCAGGGGACGATCTCCTGTCCACGACAGCCGTATGCCTGCACCACTTGGTTCATCGATGCCTGTGCAGGCGCCCCCGACCCAATCGACCGGGCAGCCCCCAGACTCTCAGGCCTTCTGTACCGTGAATCGCCCATTGGCTTCCTGCACAATCGTGTAATGATCCCTGTGCTGTGGTCGCACCGTGATCTGTTCCTGCGTCCCCGGCCATTGCACGATGATCTCGGCCGGCTGACACTGCTGGTGCGTGCGCGTCGACCGCGGCGGCAGCGGGAACGTGTGGCCGTCCATCGTATAGGAGATTGGCGTATCAGTCTGGTTGGTAATCTGAAACTCCATCATCTCCGTGGTCGGGCGTCCGAACATCTGCACGGCATAGTAGTACCCAGTCCGCTCACTCCGGGCTACCCCCACGCCGGTCTCCGTCACGGCAGGGTCGAGCATATTCTTCTGGTGGTCCGGCGAATGTTTCCACCCTTCGAACAATGCGCGGGCCAGCTCCGCGCTCGTGAACCCTGAGGTGCGGTACTGGTAGGCGATGTTCTCGGAGCTGATACAGGGGTCGTAACCGTGTTGCTTCGCCCGCTCCGCCGGGCTCCTGCCGTCGGCGGTATGCCCATACGTGCCCGTGCGGGCCATGAACATCGCGAAGTCGTGGGCCGCTGCCATGAGTTGCGGGTGAGGCTTCACCTCCAGGAGGCCTTCCGCCTGACGGAAGCGATTCGTAGCGTTGATAATGTCCTGGATTGTGTTCGCCAGCTCGGGGGATGTGGCTCCATGGGTTGGCGTGGTTGGACTCATGGTCGTGGACTCCAACTCATTCGTGTCGACGGCTTGTCCCGTCGCTGCCGTGGGAAGCAGGCAGCATCCGAGGACGAGCATGACGCCTAGCCATCGCATGACCATTGGGTCTCCCTCAGCTCACGCGTGTCGCCTTGACAGGTCATCTCGCGTTGAGCTTCATTCATAATCCATACCGCATACTTAGCCGTCGTGCAAGATGCTTCAAAGCTCTCTGGAACCCGGCACCCCGACCATGGCAGGGGCGGGAACATGCAGGAGCCGCTGAGAACACGCATCAGTTCTTCGGGGAACACGGCAGCCACTCTTATTTTGACAGGCGCGCCCCTGCCCCGCTGTCAAACTGAGAGGCCTCGTGCGCTTCACGGACGTCGGCACGGCAGGCTGAGCAGGTGGCAGGCCGGTGCCCAGTCGCCCATGGCACGCGAGTGGCCCCGGTCAGTGGTGCGGCCCCACCTCATTCGCATTCTGGTTGGGGGCATAGCCATGCCAGTCTTCAAGACGAAGCGAACGGCTGGCAGCGGTCTCAGGCACCGGTCCTGACCCGCTGGGCGATGCCGTGCCTGCCCCCCATAGCGGATACCGTGGCAGAGGGGACGCACTGGGCAAGACGGTCGCCGTCTCTGGGCGCAGTTCATCACCCTTGATCAACCGACGTGGTCGCGAGAGACATCATCGACGGGGAGATGATCCGGTGGTGTTCCACCTATGGTGTTTTACGAAAACGCTCCTGGTAGGATAGAGGTTCTGATGTATCCGTTGCCCGAAAGCTGTTCTCACGCTGTCATGGAGATCGCCGTGGCCTTCGTCCAGAGTCGTTGTCCTTCGTGTCAACACACCGATGTCATTCAACATGGGATCACCGCCCAAGGGACACAACGGTACCGCTGTAAGCATCCCAGCTGTCCACAGCAAACGTTTCTCCTCGAGTCCCGTCACTATGGTCGCATGCCTGAAGTCAAACAACAAATTCTTGAGATGACCCTCAATGGAAGCGGTATTCGCGATATTACACGTGTGCTGCACATCAGCCCCATGACCGTCATCGCGGAGTTAAAAAAAAGCGCCACAGCTTCAACACGTCAACGAGATCGCGATCCAACGTATGAAGCCAAGCGCGATCCGCGTCGAAAGCCACCAAGTGGAAGCAGCTGAAGTTGACGACATGTGGAGTTTTGTTGGGAAGAAAACCCAACAGCGATGGCTCTGGCATGCCATGGATCAGCAAACGGGAGTGGTCTGAGCCTCTGTGTTGGGGACACGTCAGGACGAAGTCTTCCGACAATTGAAAGTGTTCTGAGCCCCATGTGGTATGCGCCATTTCTAGACGGATGGTGCAGACGTGTACGAACGTCATTGAGATTCTCAACAACAGACTGTTGGTAAAACACAGACGCAGAAGATTGCACGGAAACATCTCACACTCCGAACACGGCTGAAGCGGTTCGTACGAAAGCCCAGCTGCTTTTCCAAATCGGTGCTGTTGCATGATATGGTGATCGGGCTATTTGTTAACTACTATGAATTCCGCACACTTCTATGAAGACGGAAACAACATATTTGAAACATTACCTAATTCAGGCTAATTAGTCGAGAGCTGTTCCTAGTCAAAAAACCCATAAAACTTTAGATATTACGAAGTATTACACAGAACCTCTCGATTTCCTCTTCAGTGTTGTAATAATGCACCGACGCACGCACGAGGTCAGGCAGACCGCGGGCTTCCATGTCGAGACGCGTGGAGGACACCCTTGATACAGAGACATTGATGCGCGCCTTGGCGAGCCCACGGTGGATCTCGTCGGCATTGTTCCCGTCGACAGTGAAGGAGACGATGCCGCAGCGTTCGACCCCTTCGTCCCAGACGGTCACGCCAGCCATCGTGCTCAGCTGCCGGCGGAGATCGTCGGCCACGTGTTTGATCCGCGCCCAAATCGCCTCGAGCCCCCACTGCAAGGCATAATCGATGGCCACCCCGAGGCCGATTTTGCCCGCGTAGTAGGTTTCCCAATTTTCAAAACGCCGGGCGTCAGGTCGAATCTCAAAACGATCCTGGGCTACCCACTGGGCCGCATGTAAATCCAGGAACGGTGGCTCCAGACGGTCGAGGATCTCCCGCCGTACATACAACAACCCCGTCCCCCGAGGACCGCGGAGATACTTGCGACCGGTTGCCGAGAGCATGTCGCAGCCAATGGCCTCGACATCGATGGGCAGTTGCCCGATGGATTGGCAGGCATCCAATAGGTACAACACCCCCGCCTCGCGTGCTACCTGACCCACCGCCGCGGCAGGATTGACCAGGCCGCCGTTGGTAGGGACATGGGTGATGGCGATCAGCTTGACACGATCGTCGATGGCTCGACGCAGCGCTTCGACGGAGAGCTGGCCCGAGGCATCGTTGGGAATGACTTCTACCACAGCACCTGTCTTCCGTGCCATCTGCAGAAACGCGATGTAATTGCTGGCATATTCCGCCACGGCGGTGAGAATGCGGTCGCCGGGTCCGAGAGGGACCGCATAAAAGGCCATATCCCAGGCGCGCGTGGCGTTTTCGACGATGGCGATCTCATCGCGATGGCATCCCAAGA
>JBKPCR010000050.1:0-14678 GCA_046727435.1 bacterium
ACGGCGGGCCGCGGCCCTAGCGCACATTTTCTCACCAGGCCACCTTATCGAGCTGACCGTACAGCCTGCTCCAGCGAGGAGACATTAAATAGCGAGCGGGACAACTCCCGTCTGATTGAGATCGAGATTATCGTACAGCCCACAAACACAAGAGTCCGTACAACCTGGGAGGAAGCCCAATGCCCTACTCACGCTTTTGCACATTCTTAGCGCTTCTGTGCGCGGTCCTCCTGCCGTCGCCGGCGGTCGGGGCGCGGCCCGTCACGGATCCTGCGGTCATCAAGGCTCTCGCGGCCGAAGCATACCTGTGGGGTCTCGGTCCACAGTTCATCGAGCAAACCTCGAAATACAACACGATCATCGGCGCACCGTTTAACGCGCTGAAGTACGGGTCCGTTCCTGCGGCCTGGAACAATGACGCCACCAATGCGGGCGACGCATCGGTTCTTTACGTCGTCGGATTCGTGAACTTCGACGAGACTCCCGAACTGGTCTTCACGGTGCCGCCCTCGAGGAATCAGTACTACGTCGTTGCCTATTACGATGCTTACGCCAACACCATCGGAAGCATCGGCACGCGAACGACGCCTTCCGATGTCATGACGTCGTATCTTCTCGTCGGACCCAAATCTCCGTATGCCAAGAAGCAGACCGCGAAGATTCATGGCTACGAATACCCGGTGATGGCGTCCGACACCAATGTCAACTGGCTCCTGATTCGTATTCGCACCAACACGTTGATCGATGCTTCGAACCCGACGTCGGTGCCGAACGTCGACAAAGGCGTCGTGCAGAAATTCGCGTTGAATTCCCTGCAGGAGTTCCAGACGAACGGTCATCAACCGGTCTACCCCGCAAGCTTCGTCCTGCCGCCGCCGACTCCCGAGCAGGTGATCCAAGCCGCACCCTACAAGAACGCGCCGACCGACGCCGTCGTTTTCTTCAATCAGCTCGGCACTGCGGTGGCGACCAACCCGATACCCAACCGCGGCACCGGGTTATCCGGCACGGCTTTGAATGATCTCCCCGCTTGGGTTGTTCCGCAGTACGGGGCCAAGACCATTTACCGCGTTCCCTCCTACGGCCAGAAGGCGATCCTCGATTCGTTCGCGCCGCTTGGCCTCACCAAGAACGGTTTCCGCATTCCGGCCGACTGGGGAATACCCCAGCTGCAGGCCCTGCAGGACGGTTATGAACAGGGGCAGCAGATTCTCGACGATTTCATCGCCAACGCCACCGCGGGCGCGGACACCAACTACTGGGGGATCGTGAACGATGTCGTCGGGACGTATCCGAACAATGAGCTGGGATACCTTTTCCGCTCGTTGATCGTCGTGGAGGGCGGCGTCGCCAATGTCCCGCTCGACGGGGTGTATCCGACCGTGACCGCCAACCCCATGTCGTTCGATGGCAACCATACCTACACGCTCACGTTCACCCCGCCGACGTCCTCCAACCCGACGCTGCCGGTCGTGGAGCCGGTCGAAGGAATCTACCCGCCGATGGTCAGCGACAGCAGCGGCAACCCGAAAGGCTTCTGGTCGATCCACGTCTACGCAACGGATCCAACGGAAAGCACCGCCCCCTTCATCGCCCAAACCAGTGTCCTGAACACCAGCTACTCGACTGCGGATACGCCCGTGCTCTCGGTGAATGCTGCGGCCGACACCATGACGGTGAGCGCTCCGAACTGGGGAACGCTCGTAGCGAGCACCCCCATCCTGTTCGGCGGGGACGCCACCGCTTACGGCTTGACGCCCAACACCGTCTACTACGTGGCAAGCGCACCTACCCCGAACGCTGACCACACGACGTACACCTTCCAGATCTCCGCGCAGTGGCTCCAGCAACTGTCGGCCGACGATGTCCCGATCCAGGACTCCGGCCAACCCGGGCCCGTCGTCGACCTGCGATCGCCCGCCGGCGCCGGCCCGCTCCACTACGGCATGGTCAAGCCGGTCACTCAGCTCGGATCGTCGCAACTGGCCGCCAACCAATTGGCCAGGAACGCCGACGGGTCGCTCACCTTGTGGTTCGGCCCAACGCTGCCTGCCGGTGCGGCGGCGTCGAACTGGATTCCGACGCCGTCCACAGCCTACTACAGCACCCTCTACCCCAACACCCAGGTGAGCACGGCGTTCCAGCTGACGCTTCGCATGTACTACCCGACGCCCGGAAACGAGCCGCCATCGATCCTACCGTGCACTCAAGCGTGCCCTACCGTGTTGCCCGAGAGCTACATACCGCCGGCCGTCCAATTCGTCCAGTGAGGGTATTGTCTAAGTAACGATCCTCTGATATGCTTCCCGATCGTATTCGTCGTCACCAGAGCGATCGGAGGGGAAGTATGGACGCCTGTCCAAAATGTACGCATCCGCACGTGGTCAAGGCCGGCAAGGTCCGAGGCCAACAGCGCTGGCTCTGTCGGGGTTGTGGCTATCAGTTTACACGTTCCACGCCGCGCGGGAGACCGCCGTGGCAACAGTCGTTGGCCGTCTTTCTCTACTGTCACGGCGTCTCGATGAACGCCTTGGCGAAGATGTTCGGGGTGTGGACCAGCACGATCCTGACCTGGATTCGCCGCTATGCGGCTGACCACGCTGAAAAGCCCGCACCTAACGGGAAGGCGATCGTCCTCGAACTCGACGAGATGTGGCACTTCCTCAAAAAAAACGGCGCAAACTCTGGATCTGGAAGGCTCTGGATCGTGATACAGGCCGCCTCCTTGACTGGGAGTGTGGGCGTCGTGATGCGGCAACCCTGAAGACGCTGGTCGATCGCCTGGCCCAATGGGAGGTGACATTCTACTGCACCGATCATTGGCCAGTATATGCCGCAGTGATCCCACCCGAGCGACTGGTCATGAGCAAAGCTCGGACGGATGGGATCGAGCGCAACCATGGCCGCCAGCGGCATTGGTTTGGCCGCTTCAAACGGAAGTCGATCATTGTCTCCAAGGCCAAGGACATGGTGGCCCTCACCATGGCATTGTTTGCCCGGTTCCGGGTCAATGGAAACGTCGCGGAGATCTTCACACTCGAGATGATTACTTAGACAATACTCTGCCCTAGAAAATCGATTCTAAGATGACCAGAAACGGGCGATACGATTTCGTCTCATCAGTACGACTAACTATTCCTCTGTGAGCCCTCAAATTAAGCAGTCTCTGACGCAGTGCCAGGCTACGACAGCTTCAGTACGGTTTACTTATCATTATGAATGAATGGTCCTTCTCATATTGAGACGTGTTACGTATCGGTATATCGATCAATTAGACCTGAAAATCTTTGGCTCTCAGCCAATCGTCCCCTTCATGAGAGGATCTGTACTCTGGGAGGCGAGTGGCTGTTTATTCCCAGTCTCTCCCACAATGGCCTCGGCCACAGGCTCGGAAAGACCCACGACCTATTCTGGCTGGCTCCTTACAGGCAGTACGGCTTCAGTGGGCTGGCGGTCCAGCGCTTGGATCCGATGAGTCGCAATGACGGCGGTGCGGGGGCCACGCATGATGCCAAGGGGCTGGCCGAGCCTTCGGCGTCAGATCTAACTCGGCCATGAGAGCCAGCACGGCGAGGTCGAGGACGCCCGCGAGATTGTCGGTATATGACACCCTCCTCGAGTGGTTGGCGCAAGACCTCAAGGACATGGCGGCGAAACTCGGGCCATGCATCCAGGAAGCGCACGCCATGGTGGGCCAGCGACACGTCACCCAGCATCGGCACGTGGCCACCACCGAACAACCTGACAGCCGAGATCGTATGATGGGGGAGCATTACAAGAGTTCGCACCAACCGTGACGAAGGCGAGAATCCACATGCCACCGCTCATGTGGCTCTATCTCAGCTCATGTGGCTCTATCTCACCATCTTGCTGTAGATCGCACATCGGCTACCTGCGTGGCCTTGGTGGAGGAATTGCAAACCGTGTCCCATGCGCTTGACGAGATTGTTGCAGGCTGACTGGTCCGGGCAAACACTCCTGGAGTTGGCCGTTCGCACCCTCTTTGTCTGGCAGCGGGACTATCTCATCATTGATGATACGGTGATTCCAAAGCCCTTTGCGACGGCAATCGAGGGCTGACGTGGGTCTTCTCCAGCCAGGAGCGCCGCTGTGTGTATGGCCTCTCCTTGGGGCTGCTGGGCTGGACGGATGGCACGATCCGCGCCCTTTGGGGCTGCGGCTCTGGCGCAAAGGTGGGCGCTTGAAGTATGAGTTGGCTTTGCGTTGCTCAGCTATACCCGCAATCGCCTGCGCTGCCGCCCTGCGCTTGTGCTGTTTGGTGCCTGGTATCCGTCCAGACAGATCCTGAAGCGGCTTCGTGACTATGGGTGGTACTTTGTGTGTTGCCTCAAGAAAAACTGCCGGTTCAACGGGCAGGCAGTGCGCGCCTATCGCCGGCATCCCTATCGGGCAGATATTGGCTGGCTGACGGTTGGCTTGAAAGTCTTGGTCGTCAGATACGGCGCCAAGTACTGGGCGACCAATAGGCTGAAATTACCAGCTGTGGAGGTGCGTCGGGTGTATCGTATGCGTGCACAGATAAAGAACGTCAACAGGGTGTACAAGGATCAACCGAGCTTAACCTGCTGTCAAGCATGCTCCGAGCGGGCTTAGCAGCCCCATATCATGTGCTGCCTAGTGCATCTTTAACAATCTGGTTGTGCAATGGGATCAGTCAGTTCACACTGATAATAAGCACAGACCCGTTGCATGAGTTCAGTCATGGAGAGCAAGCGAGCAGGTTCCACCACGGCCCGTTTCCCATGCACCCACTTGGGTTCAATCGGATTGAGCCAGGGACTTTTACTCGGGAGGTGGCAGACAATTAAGCGACAGCCTCCCTCCTGTTTGGCTTGACGGTTGTGGCTCTTGATCCATTCCTGCATCGCCTGGCTGACATGCCAGGAGGCCTTGTCCCAGACGAGCACGAGAGCCCGTTTGCCCTGGGCTGCAAAGTATGTGGCAAGCCAGGCAAGAAAGGCGCAGGTGACCACGCTGACGGGAGGCCCGTGGACAAAGCGTCACAGCATGTGGTTGATCGTGGGCACATAGAGCCCATAAGAGGCAATGGCTTTGCCTGCCGGGTCCTTGACAGGCACGGTTTGTTCCACGAGGCGGACAGGCTCGCCGTCGCTCCAAGCATGCATCTGGGGCTGGGCCTCACGACTCCACCAGACTTCATCTTCAAAGCGCAGGGCGAGGTCTGGATGGTGGGCGGCTATCCGGATCAGCCGATCGCGTGGCTTTTTTTAACGCGTAGGCGGGGTCCGGACTGACAATCCAGTGTTTAGCGCGTTTCCAGTTGACGTCCAAGCGGACGATGGCATCCAGCATCGTTGGCACAGAGAGGGTCGTGGGACTGAGACCCTGCTCGTGACAGGCCTCGGCCAGCAATTTGAGGGTCCAGACACTCGCCGGTTTGCCAAAGTTGCGGGGGCTTTGGTGCAGGAGCGCCCGCACGTGCTCCCGTTTCTCAGGGTTCAGCACGGGCTCAACGCTGATGGGCACATTCGACCCCCGCTGCACACACGCCAGGCCCCGCTCGTCAAACGCGTGGATGACATTCCGCACCGTTTGCGGGGCACAGTGCAAGGCGGTGGCGATCGGCGCGGGTTTCTGGCCCGCAGCGCTAGCTAACACAATCTGGCAGCGGCGCACGCGGAAGGCATCGTGACTGCGCAGCCCAGCTTCAAGGGCTGCGCGCTCTTCGTCGGTGAAATGGTGAATCGATAGTGGTGGTTTCATAGCACAGAACATATCATCCAGAACACTATTTGCCCAAATACTTTGTGAAAAATGTACTAGTCGCGTTTAGTGTGGTGGAGCGCGAAAGACACGCTTGTGGTGTCCGTATCTACCAATGCAAGCGACGCCGCAATTTCCAGGTTTCCAGGGGCGCTCTGTCGTGCTCCCAGCTCTAGAGCGGTTGAGAAGCTCTGCGTAACCTCTGTACAAGGTTTTCAGAGCGAAACGTGCCCAATTCGGCAGAAGTAGGCATAAAGGTGAAATTTGTGTCCGAGCAGAGTCCATTAAGGGTACGGAGGCCTGGTGGAAATCCTTTTGTCGCTGGGGCCTGGCGGATGAGGCTTGTCAAGAGGGGTAAGATAAGGAGAGATGAAAGGGATTATTTTGCCCCCTGCCATCCTTCCCTATCTTTCCCGCCGCTCTAGGCGCTTAAGGATCTCCTGTGCGATAATTTTGTCGCTACCGATAATATAACCATTTTTTTCCAATGCTTGACGCAAAAGGGAAGGGTCAGTCTTCTGTGCTAACATTTCCTTGAGAACCACGGGGAAATTGTCAGGCACGGCCAAGCGCGCTAATCCCTTAGTAATAAGATCGTTTGAGAACTCGTCTGTAGTGAAATTGTAGTAGATTACCGGTTTGCCTATGAATGCCGCCTGAATCCCTACTGTTGACCTCCATGTCACCACAATAGCGGCTATGGATGCCAGTTCAACTGTAGTCAGCCCTGAGGCCGCCATCATGAATTGGCTGCTGGGAAAACGTGCTATTATGTCTCGCTCTACCTGGCCATCAGACCGAGGGTGTGGTGAGAAGATTACGGTAAGATTCGGATTGCTTGCAGCTTCCTTATGCATCTCGAATGCAAAAGAATGCAATATTTCTTTGTAACCCTCTCCGTACTGTCCTGCAAAAAGTACTACGGTTTGTTGCGGTGATACGCCTTGACGCCGAAAGATGTCAGCAGGATTGATTTCATTAGCCGTGCGAATCCAATTCTCAACGGATGGCTGGCCCAACACCAGCACGGGTTCGATGCCTAAGGCGCGTAAGCTCTCCTTTATAGCTTCTGTTGGAACCCATACCTCATCAACGACCCTAGCTACCTTTACCACAATAGAATTAGCACTCGCTGGATCGAAAGAATCATAAAAGCCTACAGTAGGAATTCCAAGCTCTTTAAATCGAGTCGCCAATTGCTCTTGAATCTTTGAGGCGATCCCGAAAATGACGAGTTGTGGCTTTTCAACAACCATCTGCTTCAACCAGTAATCGATCTTCCCAACATTGAACCGATCTGACAAGTGAGGCATCTCATCGATCTTGTCCGGGAAGGAGATTACATGAGGCTGATTTGCATTCTCCAAAAGACTTCGCGTCCATGGAGTCAAAGGCACCCAGATCACTTCAACCCCATGCGCATTCAGTATGGGTATCGTCGGAAGTATGCCTAGCGTCTCCCCCGCATCATAGACGACTACATGGATACGGTTATGCGGAATCTGTAATTGCGGACTAGGCGCCGCCGAGCAATGGGCGAAAGTTATCAGGCCTGCGATGAAACCGAGGATCCTCTTCAATACTAAATTTGGCAACTTGTCTCTCCCCACTCTTCATCTCATATTCAGCAGAGCGCCGGGTATCACCAATAACCCTCAGGCTCATACCAGATAGGCCAAGGATAGGTCATGAGACGTCAACTGGCCTGTGCTCCTCCATGGCCTGTCTGATTTTCTCTTTCCAAATGGTATTTCCCAGCTCATCAGGACACTCCAAACCGAGTTGCCAGACTTCGGTGGCTTGCTCTTTGGCGCCGGCCCTAGCCAATGCCAAGCCATAGTCTAGATATGCACAGGCACGCGCCTCGCCACCCTGCATGCTGGTCTGATGTTCATGGGGAAGGAAATTCTTGAAGTGTTCGACGGCTGTGTTCCAATCCCCATTAAGCATGGAGAGGCGAGCCCTGTAAGGGAGTAGCCGAGTATCCCTCCCATAATTACTTGCCCACTCATCTTGCTGGAGTTCCTCAAAGCATCGGAGTGCAAGTTGACCATTCTGCTCTTGGTATGCAACCTCAAAAATGTGTCCTGCAATATTCGATGTTTTCCAACGCAAAGCACGAGGATCAGGGTTTGGTCCGACTGCTGCCTTTTCAAAAACATCTCGGGCTTGCTCAAGCACCTCACGGAATTTTGGGGGGTTTAGTTCGCCTGCAAGAAATCGGACTCGAGCTCCCAGGCATCTACCAATCCACGCGCCTACTCGATCTCTACCTTCTAACGCATGTTCGTAGCTGCGATCGAACCATTCGGCTGCTTTCCCCAAATCCCCTCTCAAAAAATGAAGATATGCAACTTCATACTCCTGACGTCCTGCATCTGCAAGCTGTTGCGCTTGCATAAAAGAATTTACCAGGTCTCCAAAGAGAGCCTCTGCTCGTGATAAGTTTCCCTGACGTCTCATTAGAGCTGCCAGATAGCCTTGACACTTCAATTTGAACTTTTGTTGATGCACATCTACCAGAAAGCCTTTCAGAGCCTCCCCAGCATAGCCTTTTTCAAGAAGGGCAGTATAAAATGCTGGATTCGCCCGGTAAGCAAGCCATGAATAGAGCCGATCCAGATTAAAAATCTAGTCATAGAGAGCCTCGCGCTGGACCACATCCCTCAGAAGATCGGCTATGAGTCTGTCTGCACGCTCATCTTCGAACTGCATAAGAGCCAGATAGGCACGTTCAAAATCGTCGACCAAAGGTTCTGGACCAATAGTATTTACCTTCGAAGATATAAAACCCGAACTGCACAGAACTGAGAGGATGCTTTCCCATCTTCCCCCTTCCGTTAGATGATATGGCAGCTCACTGAGCGCATGCCGATCGCCTTCAGGCCACCGCGTACCAAAGTAGCTGGCGATTTCGGCATGGCAGGGCGCTCGATCCCGAGGAACAAATCGGCGAAATACGGCTTCACGTAGTTGACCGTGAAAAAAATCAAGCTGAGGGCCTCGAGGTTGGAGGTAGTAGCGGATGCTACGCTGGATGCGTGACGCTAATTCTGCCCCCCGACGCCCATGTTTACATGCCAGCAAACCCCTCAATTCTCGCCCGGACATGCCGGACCGACTGATGGCCATATAGGTGCACCACAGTGAAACCGCGCCAGCCGCGGCCTCATCAAGCCCCTCCAACCGGTTGAGCAACCAGTTGAACAATGCAACCGTGTCGGGATATTTTTCACGCACCTCTGAAAGGATTTGAGGAACTCGCAGGTTCATATCATCACCGCCGAGTCTGCGGAGTTCCTCTAACATTACGAGGAGAAACAGTGGATTTCTCGTCTGATGCATCAGGCAAATGGCATCAATATATTGCTGATCTAACTCTTTTAAATACTCAGATAGGAAATGGGTCACAATTTTGCGGATGTCTGTTACATCAAGCAGCGTGAGATTCACCCAAAAAGGAGGAATAACACGCATTTTCAGGGCCGTCAGCGCATGAACCTCAGCACTATCAGTCCCCATTTGCACATCATCAATACAACTCAGGATAATGCGAACACTTCGTCCCAGCCTCTGAGGGAGCCACCTTAAGTCGTACCCACTTGAAAGCTGATTGATCGCATCGATTATAATGACAATTCGCGGCTCGCCGTCGTAGTTTTCCAGCCACGCGGCTAGGCATGCACGTAACCCCTCAGTGTCCTGTGGCATAGCCCCGGTATTGGGAACAATCCCTCTCTGAGTCAACTCCCCGTATAACCGAGCGAGAAGGGACCGTACGTCGGCCGCTGGTTCCGTTGCGCCGACAAAGTGCGTTATCAATGAAGCGGGGGTATCCGAGATTTGCTTCGAAAAGCTCGCCAGCAAGGAAGTCTTCCCCTGCCCCGGAGGGCCTTTGACAACACACACCGGGCTCGAGTCGGACTCTACATCCTTCTCAACGTATTCTCGGAGGTTGTCGAGTTCTGGTTGCCTTCCCCGAAACCAACGAAGTCGCCTTTCGCCAAATTCGGCCATTTGCCGCGCCTGGATATCAAGTTCGTTTTCCGATACTGGCCGAAAGGTCTTGACTATTTTCCCCCAGACTCCTTTAGGAATTGGTTCTGAGACCTCTGCATAGAGCCGCTCGATTTTCGAGCTTTGCCCGAACGAGTTATACCATATCTGTTTAGGAACATACTTCGGATTTCGAAGAACACCAGACCAAAGATCTTCGAGAACCATCCGGCCAAAACTATCAAGACCCGTAAATCGATCTCCGTTCCAACTGCAGCGGTATTTCCGCACAGGTCGTCCACATCTATGTATTCGGAGCTTCAAATCCTTAAGTTGCCGTTGCAGGTGGACGTCTACGAACGTATGATAAATCTCTGGGATCAGGTTCTTTGGGGCTTGGGTTTGCCGCAGATAGAAGAAACTGCCATCATATCTTTGCCTCTGATCCAGCACAGCATGGCGTATTTCCATTTCCGTTATTGACAGGCCCTGGCACTGCAAGCGATCTTCCTCATCATTGATCCCGCCCGCATCAATCACCCAGCCGTAGCGTTGGCCCAACATGCATAGGAAAAAGGGTTCCGTCTCGTCAATGGCTCGCTTGCAGTACTGCCATGAATTGGCTTTTTCACCGTCGGCATCATATTGCGGTACACCCCAACGCAAATCCACATCATAGAATTCCATCCCAAGAGAACTAAGCCTCTCCTCAAGCTGGGGATAGACCACGGTAACTAGGTGGTCACGCTCGGCATGCATGTCCTTGAACGTTGAGCTGATAAACACTCTAATTACGTTGGATGAACGTGCTTGACTGTTCATGGTAATGATCTGATTATCGATGCCTACTGAGCCTGATGAACCATCCCCGAACGCACTTTCCCGGTGCGCGTATTCCCCTTCGACGAAATTTGCTTTGGCTCGTTCATCCTGCGTCGACGGCGGTTGACTGCCCGCGGATCCAAACCAGTCGGTTCAATCCAGCACGTCGTTCAGTGGTTTTATATCTAATGTGTCGTGTCCATGACCAGAGGCGAGTGCTCCTTCCTGAGCTGCCGTATTTAAATGCAGACATTTAGCGGATTTTTCAAGATGTCCGTCAAAGCATGTTCCGACAGCTTGAACATTCTCTTCTTTGGATATTAGTGGTGCCTACCCGATTCAGCGATTCCGCTGAACAAAGAATCTCGGTTAGGCGGATCAGCGAATGCCCAGCATCTCCCTGATATTGGCCTCCGACCGCGCAGAAATCTTCTGATTGCGAAGGTTGGATAGCACGATTTCGAAGAACTGCTTGAAATCATCATCGATTTGTTGCGACGAGTCAGGGTCGTGGAGATTGTGGTATATCTTGCTGATATTCATCGTCTCAGCGACCGCTTCTAGGGTAGCAATGATGCCTTGCGTGAAGTCATGGAGGTCTTTGAGAAGCCCCGAAAGGACCGACTCAACCTCTTGTTCCGTTTTTTCGGTGAATTCAAGTGCCGCTCTGCTGAATTGATAAACGGCATTCCCGAAAGACTCTGCGAAATCGGAATCGGACTTGCCCCGCCAGTCATCCCACACTTGCGCACCGATAACCCCCAAGCCACCACCGAAATAACCAGCTGCGAACCCAAGCACATAGTCCCAGAAACTACCCCGTGTTATGATACCGTAGTATCGTGGGAAGAACTCTTGCAATTGGCGAAAATGGTTTTGGATCACAAGGAGATCTTGGCGATGCGCTCGCAGCGCGCGTCGAAATTGCTGCTGAATGTTCTCGGCTTCTTTGCCTGGGTCGTCAAGCCAATGATGTGAGATAAAAGAGCGGCACTCGGGCCAACTCGAAGTCAGATCTAAGGTATACGACTTCACCATCTCAGGACCGACGCCGCTCACCGAATCAAGCGCCTCGTCCAACATCAAGATGGCATTGGTCAGATCAACAGACTGCATCGCCTCCTGGACGAGCCGCGCTATCTCCTGAGGCGGTGTCTGCTCGGTGACCTGGTTAATGAACTCGAGAAAATCGTAAATCTGGAGGTTCACTGCGTTGAGACGCACCGCTACGCGAATCATCTCGGCAGCGAGCAGTTGGGTATCCGCTGCGTCATCCCTCAACTGCGAGATCATTTTCCGATTGGTCGCGGGATCGACTCGCGAACTTTGGCTAACCGCCGGATCGCCGGGGCTGTACGCGACGCCACCAGCCTTTAATTTGGGCGGCGGCGGTGGAGCAAGAAATAAACCCTTGATCGTGCCTGCATGAACCCAATCGGGAAATCCGTCCTGCCAAACGAGGTCAGTGCGCTCCAGCTGCCCAGATTTGGCACGACTTAGCAATTCATCGTGGCTGATTGGGCCGACAGGCTCCCCGTCCTGCATGATGTACCACTGGGTGTCGTTCATGAACCGCTCTCCACATTAGCGATTTCTGCTTACACCGCTTAGCTACTGATTACCTTCCCAATAACCTTACGGTTGATGTCAACATAACCTCCCAAGACAGCTGGTTAGGCGGGAATTGTTCAGCCTCATCGCCGAAATATGGATATTATGTGGCAAGTTTTTGGCGTCATTGCTCGTTGCAGCTCACGGCAGGAAGGCAGCGCCGTCAATCATCGCTGTCAACCCTTCCGCGAAGAGCTGCGAGACGAGTGACCCAGCGCTCAGCCACACGTCTTCGAGGCCCGAACACGCAGGGTCAATCGGGGCCGGGAGTCTTCGTGGGAGCCCCGCCCTTGAGAAGGGTTCGATGCGCGTGAGGAGTTGTGGCCTCAGCAGAAATGGGGGTTCCGCCAGGAAGTACATCGAGCGTGGAAATGTTGCGGGCTGGAAAGGATGACTAGGCATCATCGGCGTTCTCCTGCTGCGTACGGGATTAACACATCTGCCCATTTATGATGGAGCTGGTTCGTCGTGTCACCAACGGTCGCTAATCGGCCCAGTGCGAGTTATCCCCAACACCTTAGCTGGTACTGAGCAGCAAGAGTGATACCTGCCTGCGTCAACCGTCGTAAGTATCTGAAATACTTGATCAAGAATCTGTGACAGGCTTACAAGATCACCTCATCCAGATGTGCAGGCCTACACAGCGGAGGACATCCGCATTAGAGAGTGTTCGTGCGAGATGTATGGTGCCGAGGGTATCACGGACCGTTTAGTTTTGTACAGGATGGTTCAATCTATACAGCAGGTAGGCAGGGCTGAGAGTCCCGTGAGGAGTTGCGGCCTCAGGAGGAGGTAGCCTAGCGCCGGCAGGCACATCAGGATAGGAACTATGCGGGAAAGGTGGGAACAATCGCCAGGCATTGGGGGTCCTCCTTCATCATAGAAAAAAGGGATCACTCGGCCAGAGTGGACAGGCGCGATTTTAGCGAGGCCGGCAAACCCTGTCAACGCCGCCATGGGGACCCGTCCGCTCGCGGCAGGGCGAGGAGGTCGCCCATACAGGCACGTCCGCTCTCCTGTCGCGATCGTGGTGTGAACGCAACATCCTAGTAGGCCCATGTATGAAGCTGATCGCTGCGCCCCTGGTCAGCCTGACCGATTCGAGCGGGTCACCATGGGACACAGCCGGCTGCATTCCCGCATAGCAGCAAGGACATGTTAAGTCCGACTTGACGCAGTGCGCCTTGAGCAAATGTTCCCTCAGTGCTGCCGTCGTGTGGCACGCCATGACTCCCCACTTCCTGCATATCCGGGCGCGCGCCTCCCGACTCCACGTTGAAGCCCACCACCCGCAATGCCTGCGGCCAGCCTGCGCACGTCCAGAGGCTGATCAGCAACCCGACTACGACAATTGAATGAATCTTGCTTGCCCGCATACCGAGTGCGCCTCTCTTCTCATGGCGCTGCGCTTGATGAGGGCTCTCGTGGTGGCTCCTCATCGGCCTAGGCACACGGGCGAATCATGATGATTGATTACGCACGGCCCCGTGTGACGCCAATAGTTCAGCTCCTGTATTGGGGCAAGAGTGATGCCATGAGCAGGCGATCCTGCGGAATCGAGACCAATTGTGGCACACATCAGCAACTGAACGCCGGGGGGCAGAAGCCCCGATAGTCAGGACTGGCCACAGGGACACGTGGGCTCAACGCCTGGAGACGGCGATCGCGTGCTGTGCCAGCGGGACGAGCGCGTGTGTAGCGCTGCACGTCCATGAGCACATCTGCACAGTGGGGTTGACAGGACGACCGAGTCACGTCTGAGCTGGAGGCATAGGGGCGCAGACCATCCAGGAAGGTCACGAGGATGAACTTCTGCTGGTGAGGCCGACGACCCCCAGGGGGCCGAGCAAGAGGACATGATGGGCAGAACGCCCGCATGACCTTTAGCTTTTCGAGGCCATTGCGACATGACGGCGGGGAACGGGGCGCTACCATGCACTGAAGTGGTGCGGGTGGCGCGCACACAGCCCTGTAACAGGGTTGGTGTATGGCCCGGAGTGGTCGCGGTCAGGTCAGGAGAGCGTCTCCAGTAATGCCTTAGCCTCCTGCAAGTCGGCGGTGTCAAAGCCCTCGGTGAACCAGCCGTAGACCGGCGCCAGGGTAGTGGGTCAGTTTGAAGTTAACATTAAGTGTATGGTCGATCCACGACGCCAAGCCCGAACTGTTAACATGAAATTGACCCACTACCCTGGCGGCGAAAAGATTGCCTCACTGGTGAAAACCGACTACGATGAGGCAAGCGGACGTTCCCACTTCCACATCCAGCAAGGGGAGTAGACGATGGCCACATCCGACGTCAAGTTCGAGACCCTGATCAGCAGTGGGTTTCCAGAGCTCAACCGCTTCCGGCTGAAGGTCCATGAAGTGGTCATGGAACCCGGCGACTATGCAGAGCATACCCACGAGGGACCGGGGCTGCGCATTGTCCACGACGGCGCCATCGAGATCACGCAGCAAGGCAAGATAAACCGGTACAAGAAGGGAGACTATTTCTTCGAGGGTGG
>JBKPCR010000051.1:0-6902 GCA_046727435.1 bacterium
CCCTCAAGCATCGTGATATGCAGGGAGGTTTCCCCGTTGAGATGGATCGCCTGCACTTTGACGAAGTCGCCGACCCTCAACGTGTCAATGGTCACGAGCTGTTCATTGGGCTTGATCCTGGTCTTAGGCCGGATCGTGAAGGCCAGCCAGCCTCCATCTGACTTAGCCAGCACAATGCTGCGTTACCACGACCCTGGACTGAAGCCACAGATGTCAACTTTCATGGCCTTGATGCGCCCCTGAAATAGTCTCGTTACCATCTCTCTTGGTTCGCCTACCTGCCCCGGTCATACCCAGCCCATCAGGAGTGTTGTGCAGACGAGACAGAGTAGTAGCGCCTGACGTCGCTTCATGGATGCACCTCCTGACCTTCGCGCCGCCATTGTTGGCCCGCTCGCCCAAAGACCATTACGACGTTGGGAGGCTGCCAAAATGCCACGATGATGGCTTCCGGGAGGGGAGCCACGAGCGGCCTATTTCGGCGTAATGGGTGACAAGGGTTACCGCCATTCGTCTCGGTCATGGCTTGTATCCAAGGGCCCAACGCTGCTCCCTAAGCAAGGACCGTGCCAGCGCCGGCCATTGACGTGAAACCTTTGATAGAGTGGGGAAGCCTTGGATACGCAGTCATGAGGTGACCCTGCAACGGATGTCCAAGATTAGACACCCCGGGGGGGCTTCGGCCGCAGGAAACACACGGGTCAGCGTGCATGGACAGATGGTCGGCGAGCCGGTTAGGGGTGAACCCAATGGTTATAACTAACCACCATGAAGCCATAGGGCGAGAAATATACAGGGAGGCGAGCGAACTGGCTCACATCTCCCGACCATGATCATCCTGCGAGAGGCCCTTGATCGATGGGTGACAATACGTCTGCACTCTACTCTCGCGTGAGCGCGTCAGGGGATGGCATCCAACCCTCTGCGCGTCGCTCGGTCAGGTGGCGGGGGGTGTAAATGAGCGACGGCTGGGGATACGAGGGGAGTGCCGTTGGTGTCTGCCCGATAAGGGCAGTTTCACATTCACCACAGAACTTGTCCCGTGGGAGATTGTCCATCCCGCAATGGGGGCAGCGAGGCCTGAGAACGGGGCCACAGTCGATGCAGAACTTTCCCCCGTTAGGATTATCAGAGCCACAACTCCAGCAGCGCCTGCGCCCTCCTGGGCGACCGTGCAAGAAGCCAGAAGGCGCGGCGGCAGGAGCCCCGACGCGCCCCTGACATGGGTGTATCCGAGGGTGTGTCGATACTCCAGGCAATGTCTGGTCTCAAGTCAAAAGCAGGAGACGGCTCCAGAAGCTGGAGGGGCGAGGGGGACACCTTGGCTGTGGGGACAGTCACAGTGGTGGTAGACGGCCATTGGACTCGCCCCGATCCCCTTAAGGTCGGCAACCATACCACTAAAGTCGTAAGATTATTGAGATTCAGCACGCCCGAGAGATTGTATGTATATGACCCTATCCTCCAGCTATTGGCGCAGGACCTCCAAGACGTGGCGGTGGAATTCAGAAAGTTCATCCAGGAAAAGAATGCCGTGGTGCGCCAGCGACACTTCGCCCGGCAGCAATACCGACCCATGCCTCTGTTTGTAAAAAATGTCCCCTACCTGACGATGCACGGGCACGAGAGAGCAAGCGTGCTGGCGAGAGATCCCCGTGACCTTTTTTACAACACCGGCACCGATCAGGTCCGCAGCGGCGACTAGGTCACGGGGGAGCCCGGCCTAGGTTCGCGACGGGCGAGGCGGTGCCGTCGCCGGTGAGACCGGCAAAGCGGTGAATGCGCCTGCGTCGAGGGCTTCCGCGAGGGTCGTCGTCGGCAGGATGATGGTGCGCCCTCGGGCCCCATCGACTTTCCCATCCCAGGGGGGCCAAGGAGCTGTAGACAATGGTCAGAACGCCTACATCCGGTTCAGCTTGAGCCAAGGAGTGGAGGCATCATGAGGTTTCTTGAAGATGGTTAGCCGCCGGAGACATAGTGAGGCCAACTAGCAACAGGACGTCCCCATTGCTAAGGTAGGCACGTCTCAATAGCCATCGCCATTCCCAGAGCCCTTTGGCTCCGCATATCCCCCATCAGAGGGTATACCTGAGGGATTTGAGATGGGATGACCCGGAGCGGTGCAGGCTGACACGAATAAGGCTATGGAGACCAACACCACCCGCATCATGTGTGTCCACCCCACTGGTAAGGCGTTCCCGATCAGCCGCATCGCGAGTTCCTCCAGATGCCCTGTGCCTCCATCCCTCCGCACGTTCGAGGCGCATACTTCCAAAGACCCTTCTTCCTGCGATTTTATTCCCGGGTCAACCAAGCGTGAGAGGGGCATTGCACCCAGACCTATGGTGGCTCGCGATTCATAGCGGTATGTGCGATCCTCCACAACGGGGCGGCTTGGGTCGTCAGGGAGAATACGAGTCGCGCGGTAATCCGATAATGTCGCGACGCACACGGCGTGGTTCTGACGGAAAGATCACGAACGGCAGCCGTGGCGCTGACGACCAGTGGAGAGCACGTTCGGAAAAGCCTTACTGGATGCTTGGGCAGAGGTAATGCAGAAGCGGTGTGAGACTGTGGGTGTCCATGCAACCATCACCGAGGAGAGGGCTCCTGGCCCAAACCGGTTTAGCCCTCCCTCACCGCGTTGCCGTTGTGTTACGCCTTGACTGGCTGGCGCAAGACCTCAAGGACATGCCGTCGGAACTCCGACAGGTCATTCAGGAAGAAAATACCATGGTGAGCCAGCGACACGCTGCCCGGCAGCGGCACCTGGCCCCCGCCGATCATCCCCGCCTCTGAGATGGTATGGTGGGGACCGCGAAATGGGCTGGTCCTGTCCAATGCCGTGCGCCCGCCGGTGAGGCCAGCGTCACTATGGATGCGCGTGGTCTCAATGGCTTCGGCGAGGGTCATTAGCGGCAAGATGGGGGTGAGGCGTCGAACTAGCCTCGGTGGACTGGCACCGGATGGGCCGAGCGTGAGGGCATTGACGTCACCAGGGGGGCGTCTGTTTCCACGGTACGGCCACACCAGGGGTGACCGTGGGCCTAACCGGTTGATAGGGGCTGGGTTGCGGTCCGCTCGCGCAGGCATCAGGGGGGGCTGCGCCGCTCCAGTATCTCGGGCTTCAGCACGCCAATAAAGGGCAAATTCCGATAGCGCTGGTGGTAGTCCAACCCGTAGCCCACGACAAATCGATCCGGGATGTCAAAGCCGTGGAAGGCCATTGGGAGGTCGACGATCCTCCGGACCGATCGATCCAACAGCGTACACACGCGAAGGCTCATGGGCTGGCGAGCCTGCAATGTCCGCAAGAGATAGCTGAGAGTCAGCCCAGTATCCACGATGTCCTCCACCACAAGCACATGGCGTCCGCTGATGTCTTGATCCAGATCCTTGAGGATCCGCACCACGCCAGCGGTGCCCTGCCCTCCATAGCCGGAGATAGCCAAAAAGTCGATTGCCAGCGGTATCGGGATCGCGCGCATGAGATCGCTGAGAAAAACCACCGCGCCTTTCAACACGCTGACCAGCAGGAGATCGGAGCTCTGATATGTCTCTGCCACCAGCTGTCCCAGTTCGTGGACTTTCGCAGCGATTTCTTCTGAAGAAATAAGGGTTTCGGCGATATCATCGATCTGAGTGGGCAAGGTGCTGTTTCCTCCTCCTTGACACGGAGCGCCAACAGGGTTATATTACCTTTAACCCTGGGAGTTAACGAGCTTCCCAGATTCCTAAGGTGTTGTATTGGATGGATTCCAAAGGTTAGCAGGCTGATGAGGACGATTGTGAACACGTCGACCACATCAGAAGTTGGCTAGCGGAATCCGAAAATGCCTTTGTGGATCTCAGGAAGTGAGAAAATTCCCAGGGTTTTTTTGTGCATTGGGGCCGCCATACTTCTGCCGCAGTCGTTCCACATCCCGCCGATAGAAGAGCTTAATGTTAACCTCCGGATAGCGTTGTTTCAACAGCCGGACCTTGCGGTTTTTCTTGGTGACTAGTCCTTGCTTTTGGGTGGTTAGCTCGATATAGAGGTCCTGATCCGGGAGATAGAAGTCCGGCGTGAAACTCTCCAGGATACGGCCCTGGGCATCGCACTGCAACGGAAAGGTTGTGGGCTCATACTGCCAGCGGATCTTGTAAAAATCCAACATTTGCGCGAACTCCGCCTCACTGGGATGGGCAAACATCGGCCCTCGCTCGAGATGCAACTGCTCCACGGTTTGAAATTCATCCGACAGGCCCTGCGCCGTCAGCTGCTCTTCCAAACCCTGCACCAGCCGTTTGAGCTCAGGTAGCAAGGTGGCGGGAATGCGGATGACCGTATCAGGTACCGGAGCCTCCCCGCGCGCGGCATGTTGATGCAGATGTAGCTCGATGAATGGATGCCCGTCATGTTCACAAATCCAGGCCTGAACTTCCTCAGCGGCCCCCATCCCGAATTGACTGACGAATATCGAGTACGCTGCTGTGTTCATACCTGCATCCCCCTCTTTGCCCTGTCTGGAACATACCATACTTCTGGCTTCGGTGACCATCAGAATTCGAGGGTCGTCTGACCTCGCCAGCGAGCGCTCGCCTGACGGTGGAAGCCGCCGGCACGTCACGCGGGCAGGCGCATCATTCGATTGATATTCCAGTGCGATCAGGACCTCGCGCAAGCATGATGGGCCTGGAACGGCAGCTGGCCTCAGCACTTCCTGGGCGAGACCGAGGCTGGCACGCAAGGCTCGTGGCGTCGGCCGTCTTTGGCCCCGACATCCGGGAGGCTTCCTTTGGCGACACGTGGCTCACCATGACAGCCCGAGAGATCACCTCCCGCTGATAGCCTGGGCCAGTGCATCCGAAGCGGTAGCATGCGTGTATGATCTCTTGTAAGCTATCAGTTGATGACTTTGCGGGGGTTCATATCATGCCATTCCGGAGCGCTCTGGTTTGACAGAGCCCTGAGGTTGGCGACGGCACCATCAGAGAGGAGTGTTGTAGGCATGAGAATCTGCATCATCGGCGGGACTGGGAATATCAGCACCAGCCTCGTGACGTTACTGCTCCAGCAGGGCCACGAAGTTATCTGTTTCAATCGCGGACGCAGTGGGAATGTACCTGAGGGGGCAGGCTGGATTCAGGGTAATCGCCAGGACCGCGCCGCATTCGAGCGCACCATGCAAGGCCAGTCATTCGATGCCGCCATCGACATGCAGTGTTTCACCCGGGAGGATGCTGCCAGCAGTGTGCGAGCCTTTCCGCATGTCCAACACTTCGTGCAATGTTCTACGGTCTGCACATATGGGATCGCCTCCGACAGGAGGCCCGTGACGGAGGATCATCCCTGGCGCCCGACGACGACCTACGGGCAGCATAAAGCTCAGGCGGATGCCGTCTTCTTGGAGGCCCACGACCGACAGGGCTTCCCCGTCACCATTGTCAAGCCTTCGACGACCTATGGCCCCAAGCAAGGGCTGTTGCGCCAGATCGCCTGGGATTTCTCCTGGATTGACCGGATTCGCAAGGGGAAACCGCTCCTGATCTGCGACGACGGCAGCGCCGTTCACCAACACTTGCACGTCGACGATGCCGCCCTAGGGTTTGCCCACATCATGGGGAGGACGCCGTGTATTGGCCAGATCTATCATCTGGTGAACCGTGGCTGCATCACCTGGGCCGCATACCATCGCACAGCGATGCGGGTGCTCAGACGGCAGGTGGAGCTGGTGGGCATGCCGCTTGCTGAGCTGATAGCGCTCAACGTGCCGAACATCGAGATCTGCCGCGAGGTGTTTGCGCATCATGCGTATTACAGTGCAGAGAAACTGTTCCGGGACGTGCCAGAGTTCTGTCCCGTGGTGTCGTTAGAGGACGGGATGCGGCAGGTGATCGACGCGATGGACCGAGCGGGACGCATTCCCAACTCAGACCTGGAGGATTGGGAGGACCGCATTCTCGGCGCGCAGCGGCAGGTTAGCAGAGGCCGTGGGATGGAATAACGAGGAGCAGTTCCTATGAGGTGCATCGATGTTACAACTCGATCTATCGGGGAAAATCGCGGTGGTCACCGGGGGAGGTGGGGAGCTCGGCCGGGCCATCACCCGCACGTTAGCTCATTGTGGCGCAGATGTCGCGATCCACTATTTTCGCCATCAGGAACACGCGCGGGTGCTGCTCGAGGAACTCACGGCATTGGGGGTGCGTGGGATAACGGTACAAGCCGACGTGACGCGACTAGAATCTGTCAATGCCATGCGCGAGGCGATTGTTCATACCCTCGGGTCACCACACATCTTGGTCAATAACGCCGTCATCCAGTATCAACCGTGGACCAGCGTCCTGGAACAGCCCATTGCCGATTACGAGAGTCAGTTTCGCTCCAACGTCTTGCAGAACGTCTTGATGGCCCAGGCCTTTGTCCCAGACATGCTGCGCAACCACTATGGCCGCTTCATCGCCATTAGCACCGAATGCGTCATGCAGCATCTTCCGGGGCAATCGGCCTATGTGGCTGGCAAACGCGGTATGGATGGGGTCTTGCGGGTATTAGCCAAGGAAATCGGTCCCTATCAGATCACAGTCAACCAGGTGGCACCCGGCTGGACGATCACAGAACGCGTTCGGCGTGAGGGCACGCTATGTCAGGGAGCGTATGAGTCGGCTGTGCCTCTCAGACGCCGCGGTGAAGACCAAGAGATCGCCAATGTCGTGGCCTTTCTCGCCTCTGACCTGGCCAGCTTCATTACCGGTGCCTACATCCCGGTGTGCGGTGGCAATGTCATGCCAGCGATCTGAGCGGTTGACCTCATAGAGAATCAGCGAGGATATCCTCTCTGATGCGTGGTATTCCCACAACGCTCTGCCCCAGGGTCTTCGAGACGATAAATCGTCTCTCGTCTGTGGTCGGAAGACAC
>JBKPCR010000052.1:0-6566 GCA_046727435.1 bacterium
CAGCGGTGGTCGAATCGGGGGTGGTGCTGTATCGTCTCGGCTGGGAAACGCTTCCGGAACAGCAGGGCGGGCCATTTCGATTTCTCATCACCGATGCGCAGGCTTGTGCCACAGGTGGAGCTGATCTCTGTGCCAATGTGAAATTCGTCGGACGGATCGCGCTCAGCGCCGCTGCAGGGCGAGATACGCGGCCGATGGAGCGACGCTGAGAGTAGCACCGCGTCATTGTGCGCGACCACGTGTTACGATGCGGGGCTGTTCTGCCAGATCTCAGAGAATAGGGCGATGGAACCCGGCGAGTGGCCGGCATAATGATTGTTGTAAAAGCCGTACACGGTGAGGTCACGCGCCAGGAATTGCCGCACCACAGTTACCCACGTCCTCGTGTCCTGCGTCCGATCGACCACGAGACGGTCCCACTTCTGGGTGATCGCCTCCATGGCCTGCCGGTCGCCGAGCCAGCGGATATAGGCGAAATCCGCGGTCACCACCTCATGCTGACGCATAAGCTCCTGAATCGGTGGCATCCATGGATGATCGGTGAGCGCCAAGGCGACGTGATGGGTGCGCAGCAGGTCGAGCATGCGGCGAGTGATCCACCACCGATTGCGGACCTCCACGGCAAATTGGAATCCCTTGGGCAACTGCTCGAGCATCGGCTCCAGACGATCCAAAAATGCCTGTGCATTCGAAAAGTGACGCTTCGAGAAGTAGGGGAACTGAAAGAGCAGAGGGCCCAGCTTGTCGCCCAGGAGGCTCATGACCTCGGTAAATTGCTGCAGCTCGTCCTGGCAATCGTGCAGGACCTTTTCATGCGTGATCACCTGCGGGATTTTCGCGGCAAAGCGGAAGCCGGCGGGTGTCCGCTGATTCCATCCATTGACCATGGCAGGGGTGGGAATGCGATAAAAGGTCATGTCGATTTCGACTGCCGTGAATCTTTGGGCATAATAGGCTAGATATTCTGAGGATTTGGCATCGACAGGATAGACTGTTCCCCGCCAATCATCGGAGCTCCAGCTCGACGTGCCGAGATAGAGTGGCACCCCTTGGAGAAGCCCAGATAGCGACCCCGACAAGGCTGCGGTTGTGGGAAGGCGGGCGTTGGTTGTATCGGCAAAGAGGTCAGGTTCCATGTGTGTCATCTCGCCATGTAGGAAAATATATGCCCCATCAAAAGCTCGAACTGAACATTTTGTATGAGGATAACGACCTGCTGGTCATTGACAAGCCCGCCGGACTACTGGTCATCCCCGACCGCTGGGATGCCTCCAAGCCAACAGTCGTCAAACTCGCGCGGGCCTACCTGAACACCCAGGCAGCTGCTGCAGGCACGATCGTCGCGGAACCACCACGCATCTGGGTGGTGCATCGCCTGGATCGAGACACCAGCGGCGTACTCATCTTAGCTAAAACCGATCGCGTCCATGCCGCGCTGTCACAGCAGTTCGAACATGGAACAGTCCTGAAAACCTACCTTGCCCTGGTCAGTGGCCAGGGTATACGTGCCGAAGGTGTTATTCGCTTGCCCATTGGCCCGCATCCACAGCGACCTGGCATGATGGTCATTCAGCGCCGCCATGGTAAGTCCGCCATCACACGCTATGCGGCGGTCGAGCGCTTTCGAGGCTATACGCTGCTGGACGTACGTCCGCAAACCGGGCGCAGCCATCAAATTCGCGTGCATGCGCAGGCGATCGGCCATCCGTTGGCCATCGACCCGCTCTATGGCTCTAGCGCACCCCTGTTGCTGTCGGCCTTGAAGCCATCGTATCGGCCGAAGGCCGGCACGGTGGAGCATCCCTTAATGGTGCGCCTGACCCTGCACGCTCAGGCATTGCAGCTCATACATCCCACACGGGGGGACATGTGCACCTGGGTGGCGCCCCTGCCGAAGGACTTCGCCGCCGTATTGCGGAACCTGCGTCGCTACCGTCAGCTACCAGGGGAACCAGCGGCGCCACCACGAGCGGCGAGGAGGGAAGAGGAGGGTCTGGAGTGCTGAAAGGGTGCGTTTGACCTGGTCGATACGGACCTGGCGGCGCTGCAGCGTCTCACGTAGCCCGGTAAAGTGCTTATCGAGGTCCTGGATGAGCGCCTGGGTCTGGTGCAACTCTTCGGGATTCCACGCCGGAAGTTCGATCCCCTGGTCTGCCTTCTCGGGCGTGTGTAGGTCATTGCGACGGGGGATCTGTCGGTCTCTAGATTTGCCGTTAGAAAAGGCCTTCATAGCGACTCTTACCCACTCCCTCCTGCCGGATAGCCTCACGAGCCCTGCGTCGCCTCAGTACCTCAGACCTTCTGGCCGGTTGAACAGCTCAACCAGCAGGCGGATGCAGGGAACTTCGGGGTCAACTCCCTCAGATGATGGCAGCGGCGATGATGATGGCCATGCCCAGAATAAATGCTGCGACGACCAGCCCCACCGCGGGATTACGGTGAGAAATCAGTTCATCTTTCACCGAGAACGGGGTGATGAGCTCATAGCTATAGTAACCGATGAGCAGCAGGATCAATCCGACCAAGCCGTAGACAACCGAGGTGAGGAGACTGGTCCAGGAGAGCGCTGGGGGTATGATCCTGGGTTCGACAGGCGGCATGGGCACCTCGCCGGCGATCGCGTGCCATGCCATACCGGCTATTATCCATACACCCATGCCTGCCAACAGCCATGGCTTCATCGTTACCCCTTCCTCGGGTCTGCCGCCCCTCATAATGCCGACAGCTCGGGATATTCGGCGATTAACTCATCCTCCGTGAGCGAGTCATTCGGATTTTCCGGCGACCACATCACCTCGAAGGCCAGGAGGTCGGAGGTGAGCAAGGTACTGAGGCGTTGCAAGGTGCCTTCGATATCTTTGGACGATGGCGTCTGGTAGGCAGTAAACTCTGGATAACCGGTGGCTACGATCAGCGTCACCACCAGATATTGCCCCACCTCGTTGGACGGAGTGCTCTCTGACCGCGGAGTTTGGCGCCGCACACCATCGACATTCATTGTCAGCTCTTCTGAGAGTTTCGCCCGCTCCTGACTCACCACCAGGTTGAAGGCTCGTTCGGCGTCGTCGAGTGTGGACGCGGGTTGCACCTGCACCACACCGTAACGCCAGTAATCGCCGTGGCGCATCAACGCCATCACCACATCCTGCACGGCTGACGCAAGTCCCGTCACGGTGTCGGTGCTGGCGGTGTTCGCATAGGTTTGCAGGTCGCGTTGCAACGACCGAGCGGTGGAGAGCAAGGCGAGCTGGCACTTCACCACGGCGTAGCGCTCTCCTCCCAATACACCAGATGATGAACCATCGAGCCGATCGCGACGGGCCGTGGCGAGATTTTTGAGCAACACTCGACCGACGACGACGACAATTCCGAGGATGATGAGGAGTCCCAGGATGCCGCCAAAACCAAAGCCACCCCCAGATCCGACGCTGGCTCCACCGCCTCCGCCCCACCAGAGGAACGGCAAGAGAAAAGGCAAGAAGCCGAATCCGGGACTTGGCATAGACGGAGCATAGGTTGACGGGGGAGGGGCGCTGTAAGGTCGTGTAGGCGCGGGATTTGAGCTAGACCAGCCACCGCCGCTCGAACCGCTACGCGACTGTGAAAAGCCGGCACGGCCACCGTACCGTCCACCGCTGCTACGCGCCCAAACGTCGGTAGCCAAGGTTAACACCAGGAATAGACTAAGGGCGGTGGCGACAAGAACACCTGTGTGCCGACGCCGGGTCTGGATGCCTACATGACTGCTCGCTTCTGGTTTCATGATTCTTAGGCTATCGCCTCTACTTCGAAAAATCAAGCCAAAATGCCACCGCACACGCGAATCACCGATAGGCTGGCGCTTGACAAACTGACAGGCGGTAGACTATAGCCTACCATTCATGGTGCCGAGACGGACAGCTTTTTCTCGAGGAGGTTGCAGGTATGGATTTTCATCTAACCGAGGAACAGGAAGGGCTGCAGAGATTGGCGCGCCAGATCGTTCAGGAAGAGCTGATGCCACTAGAGCCACGCTTGTTGGAAGAGGGACGCGACGATCTCTGGCCGGAAGACTATGCCCGGCTCAAGCAACTGTCGATGGACACAGGGCTGTGGGGCGCGCATCTCCCTGCTGAATTCGGCGGCAGCGGCATGGGCGTGCTCGGCAAGGTGCTGCTGCTCGAACAATTCTTCCAGACGGCGGTTCCCTTCCCATGGTGCGCGGATTGGATGGACGCCTTCCTCGACGAGTGCAATGAGGATCAAAAACAGCGCTTCGCCTGGCCCGTCGTTCGGGGCGAGAAGCACAGTTGCTTCGCCCAAACGGAGCCGAATGCCGGCTCTGATCCTGGCGGCATGATGCAGACCACGGCAGTGCGCGATGGCGATCACTGGATTATCAACGGCACCAAATTCTTCGTGAGCTGGGCAGACAACGCCGACTTCGCCCTGGTTCAGGCCATCACTGACGTGGAGAAGCGCCAACGCGGTGGCATCACCATGTTCATCGTCGAGAAGGGCACGCCAGGATTTTCGCTCAAGCGGCCGATTCCGGTGTGGGTGAGCAAGAAGCCCGAGCAGTTCGAGCTCGTCTTCGATAATTGTGTGGTGCCACAGGCCAATGTGCTTGGTGGAGTCGGCCGCGGCTTTTATGTGGGCCAGAAGATTCTCACCATTTGGGACCGACTAGAACGGGCGGCCTGGATGCTGGGCATGATGCAGCGCGCCCTCGACATGTGCATTGCCTGGTCCAAGCAACGCGTCACCTTCGGGCGGCCGATCGCCGATCGCCAGGCCATTCAGTGGATGATCGTAGAGATCTGGACAGATATCCAATATCTGCGCACCAAGCTTTACGAGGCCGCCTGGAAAGCCGATCAAGGGCAGGATGTGCGCATGGAAGCCTCGCTCCTGAAGTATACCGGGGCCCAGTGGGCGACGCGTTCGCTCGACAAGGCGATCCAGATTCACGGTGGCATCGGCGAGACCGACTGGCTGCCGCTGACGCGGTTTTACCATATCGCCCGACATGCCCGCATCGGCGGCGGCACAGATGAAATTCACAAGATGGTGCTGGCGAGGTTTCTCTTGGGGCGTACTGCAGGGTGAGGATAGGCGGGTGAAGATCAGCCCGCGGGAGGAGCGCTGGAATGAGGGAAATCTTGAAGGTGCGCATGCCCCCTCGCCCTGGCCCTCTCCCAGGGGGAGGGGGAAAGAAGCAGGCGTTACCGACACGCTGGCAACACCTTCTCCCCTAGCAGCCGAATCGTGCGCATGACCAAGTCATGTGGCATGCCAGGCCAGTGCACGCGAAACTTCATGTGGGTAATCCCTAACTGCTCCTGATGGGCGCGGATTTGCCTGACACAGTCATTGGGGTCGCCCACGATAAAGCGATCCTGGACCAGAGTCTCAAAGGGCACCGCGAAGGTCTCCGTCGCCGGTAATTCCCGATCCTGCCCCCACTGGGAGTAGGCACGATATTTGGCTTCGAGATAGGGTTGGGCTTCGCGCAGCGCAGTGTGTCGATCGGGCGCAATAAAGAGTTCCTTGGAGAGGGCGAAGTCCTCAGGAAATGGTTTGCCCAGGGCTTGCAGGGTGTCTCGATAGAACTGCACCTGGTGCTTCAGGGTGGTTAGCGTGGCATGGCCGGCGATGGTCCAGGCATCCCCTAGGCGCGCCGCCCGTTTAATGCCGGCGGTGCTGCTGGCAGCGATCCAGATCGGCGGCCGCGGCCGCTGCACCGGCTTCAGCGTCATGCGGGCACGGTCGAGACGGAAATGCTCCCCCTCACAACTCACCTCATCCTCAGCCCACAGACGCTTGAGCAGCCGCAGGGCTTCCTCAAAACGCGACACACGTGAGGCCCGTTCCACCCCGAAAACCGTGTATTCGACGTCGCGATACCCCAATCCCACGCCGCACACCAGCCGTCCGTCGCAGATGATGTCAAGGGTGGCGAGCTGTTCGGCCAGGTCGACCGGATTATATAGCGGCAGCAGCAGGATATTAGTGATCAGCGTCATTTCCCCGGACTCAGCGGCGATGCGCGCCAGGAGCGGAATCGGCTGAAAGTACTGGAAGGGTGCGGCGAGATAATGCTGGCTGGCGGAGATGCTGTCGAAGCCGAGGTCGCGGGCCAGCTTCACCTGCTCGATGAGCTCGGCGATGCGCTCGGCACCGGGCTCGCCAGGGGGATGCTGCACGGGAACGCTGAGGCCAAATTTCATGCCGAATTCCTTTCGGAGGTGAGCCAGCGAATGTGAGGCAACTGCGCAGGGTCGACAGTCAGCTCCCCGTCACCCGCCTGGCGCACACGGTCGAGCCACAAGCGGGCTTCACGGCATAGGCTGTCAACGTCGATGCTCTGGCACGCCGGCTGAAAGGCAGCAAGTTTATCGAGGCCTTTGCTGAGGAGGTTCAGCGCTCCCCGCCGGTTGCCATTGGACAGGTGGTACAGGGCCACCGCCAGTTGAATTAACCCTTGATAGAAGAGACGAAGTGGACCTGAAGTCCCACGCCACAGATCTTCTAACGTTTCATGCGCCTCGAAGAAGTAGGCGCGATTGAACTCCTCGACTCCTTGA
>JBKPCR010000053.1:0-7936 GCA_046727435.1 bacterium
CGGGCGGCGCGAAGCCATCGACAGGGCGAAAGAGATTCTCAGCCGCGTCGGCTTAGGCGAGCGCACGCAGGCGCTGCCGGCGGAACTATCGGGTGGCCAGCAACAGCGTGTGGCCATCGCCCGAGCGCTGGTGCATGATCCACAATTGATCGTCTGCGACGAACCGACCAGCGCGCTCGATGCTGACACCGGGCACAAGGTGATGGAGCTCTTGAGTACCATCGCCGTGGGTGCGGATCGAGGGCTCATCATCGTGACCCACGATGCTCGCATCTTTGAGTTCGCCGACCGGATCGCCATGATGGATGACGGCCGTATCAAGAGCGTCACGCATGCGCCGGCAGCATTGTCATAAACGACATGCCAGCCGAAGTCGCTGCGAGATCGACAGGAGAGGTGGGACAGATCTGTCGAGTGCGCCTAGCTGCCATGATGATGGCTGGTCCCAGATTAAGCTGAGTGGATGAGGAGATCCGTATGCTGCGTCGATACTTTCTCCCACTATTGGCCGTAGTGGGTGTGGCCTTCGCGATCTGGACCGTGGTGACCGGTAGCCGGCCCATCCCGGCCGCACCGCCGGTCGTGCCACCTGCACAGGCACCTTTTGTCTCTTACGTGGCGGGCTCCGGCATCATCGAGGCCAACACGCAAAACATCGCCGTCGGCACCCACGTTTCCGGCGTGGTGACCGAGATGTTCGTCAAGGTCGGGGACAGCGTCAAGGCAGGCGCTCCGCTCTTCAAACTGGATGATCGCGCCTTGCAAGCGGAGCTGGCCCAGCGGCGGGCGTCGCTACGCATGAACCAAGAACAACTGAGCAAGTTGCTGCGCCAGCCCAGGCCGGAGGAGATCCCTGAATACGAAGCCAATGTCAAGGCGGCCGAGGCGTCATTGGGGGATACACGCTATCAACTGTCGGTGGCGGAGAACTTGCAAGATAAACGCGCCATGAGTGCAGAGGATATCTCGAAACGCCGGTGGGCCGTGCTGACGAACGAGGCCAAGCTGGCACAAGCGCGGGCGCAGTTGGCCCTCATAAAGGCGGGGGCCTGGAAACCGGACATCGACATCGCCAAGGCGCAGGTGGCAGCCGCCGAGGACCAGCTCAAGCAGACCGAGACCGACATCGAGCGCCTGACGGTCCGGGCGCTGGTGTCCGGCCAAATCCTCCAGGTGAACATCCGGCTTGGGGAGTTTGCCCAGGCCGGTGGTCTCGCCACCCCGCTGATGTTGCTCGGCAATGTGGAGCCGTTGCACGTGCGGGTGGACATCGACGAAAACGATGCCTGGCGGGTGCGTCCTGATGCGCCGGCGGTGGCGTTCATGCGGGGCAACCGAGCGCTCGAGACGCCCGTCCAGTTCGTCCGCTCTGAGCCTTATGTCGTGCCCAAAAAATCGCTGACAGGAGATACCACCGAACGCGTCGACACGCGCGTGTTGCAAGTGCTCTACCAGTTTAGCCGTGGGGACCTGCCAGTGTATGTCGGCCAGCAGATGGATGTGTTTATCGAAGCACCGCCGATCGGGTCCGCGCCGGCGGGCACGGGCATGGCCCGACGTCCTGGAGTCGGGGGAGAAGGAGGCCAATAATGACGTGGCCGCAAATATGCGCCAGTCTGTTACTGTTGGCCGGCATCAGCGGATGTGTGGTCGGACCGAACTATCACCCGCCCCAGATATCGGTAGCAGCTGGAACAGCGCCTGCCCGAGGTTAATCACTTGTTGCGGCCAGATGCGTGGTCACATGCTCGACAAGCGGGCAGCGCTCAGCAGGGCTGGCCATGTTCGAGAAAGGCACAGACCGGATCGGCGAAGAGGGAGAGCACCCAGTTGCTGATGGCCTTGCCATCAAACCAGGGAGCCGGATTGTCAAAGGTCACCTCTAGAGCCTCCGGGGCTTCGAGCCAGACCTGACGCTGTTCGAGCTTGGGACTCAAGTGCAATTGCAGCACCGTTGTCCCGCGTCGTGTGATATCCATGACCCCGAGGTTGCCGCGAAATTCATAGCTGCCGGAGACCACGACGCGCTGCTGCTTGCAGTCGATGCTAAGGATCGACAGCGATGAGAGTCGGGCATTGCCCTCATCGAGCTGCGCCATCACGGGGAAGCCGCGCATGAGGCGCACGTCGAGGATCTTCCGTAAGTGTGTGGCGCTCTCTCGTAGCAAGAGCTGGCAAGGATCCTGTGGCGGCCCCGCCTGCTGAGGCACCTGTCTCCCTTCACCTGCCCAGGTACAGAGCATTGGGACGAGCGACCACCATAACAATCCGACGACGATCCAGCGTTGTTGCGTCGGCTGTGCCGGGGTGCCAGAGTAACATCTATGGCGGGCTTCCCAACCCATCAACACGGCTTTCCCGCGACTCAGGCAACGGGGGTGACTTTCAGCGTTCCCGTGCGTGGTTGAACCGTTTCGATGCGCACCTGCACGGGGTCGCCTGGCGCGAGTTCCTTACCACCGACGGGGATATCAATCTCCTGCATTACCTCAGGGAGCAAGGCCAGGTAATTGCGTGGGAAACGATCCAACACGATACCCGCGAACACGGCGCCTTGGCGCTGGCCAAGATAGCGCAAAAGCCAATAGCGTCGCCGGTCGTGATCGACCGTCCCGGCCCGGCTGAGCGCGGCCTCGACTTCTGCCAGGATGGTCTTGACCCGCTCTTCATCGTACAGCGGCTCGCCGCGCTCCAGATAGGCATGCAGTTGCCGGTGTGACAGTAAATCGACGTAGCGCCGCAGGGGTGAGGTGAAGGTCGTGTAGATGTCGACACCCAAGCTGCTATGGCGGGTCGGCTGCAGTCCGATTCTGGCAGGACTCATCGCTCGTTGCTGCCGGTAATGCAAGACAGGATCGTAGGTCAAGGACGTCGGAAATGTCTCGCGGGGGGCGGCCTGGCCGCGGTACACCAGAGGGATTTGACGCTGTGCGCAGAACTGCCCAACCAGCGAGTTGGCCAGAATCATGAACTCTGAGACGAGGATCTGACTGGGTGCCTCGCGGTCGGTCAGCCGCACGATGATCTGCCGGTCGCGATCGACGAAGAGATCGACCTGCGGGATCGGCAAGGCGATTGCACCGTTGTCGAATCTGGACTGGCGTAGACGTTGGGCGATTTCGAACCCCTGTGTCAGCCGCGGCTCATGGCCGATGCGGGCATCGGCGTCCTGGTAGGTCAGCCGTTCGGCGACGCGGATGAGGCTGGGCGTGATCTGATAATCGACGATCTCGCCCTCAGGTGTCAGCGTCACCAACAAACTCATGGCTGGTCGCACCTCCCCCGCGACCAGGCTCAGCGCTCCTTCAGACAGTAGCGGCGGAAGCATAGGGATCTTCCCCTCGGGGAAGTAAAGAGAGGTGGCCCGGTCGCATGCTTCACGGTCGAGCAGCATATCTGGCCGGATCACGCTCGCCGGGTCGGCGATGTGTACCCCAAGGATGATTAAGCCATCGGCAAGCTCGCAGCTCACCGCATCATCGATATCCTGGGTCAACTCACTATCGATGCTCATGGTGTGAAGCGCCGTCAAATCCCGGCGCTGACCAACCTTCCTCACTTCCCTCTCAGTGGCTTCGCACGCCGCGTGCGCCGCCTCCTGCAACACCTCGGGGCTAAAACTCGTGGGTACACCCAGCCGCAGCAACAGCAAATTTTCGTCCTCATCCCAGACGCCGAGGCGAACCAACAATCTGAACGGCGCATCGGCGGCGGTGACCTCTGCCCGGTTCAGGAGGTCACGCGCCAAGCGGTAGCGCGGCGCCTCGGTGTCGTGCAGAGCATATTCCTTGAGGAGCTCGATCCAGGAGTCCTGCGCCGCCAATTCTGCGGGCGTTGGGGCATATCCTTCCCAGATGGCCTTGACGAACGCCGCGGCGGCCGTGAGCTCGCGTTCGCGCTCGGCTTTGCGAATCTTTTGATGCAGGAGCTGTTCGACTGTCTCCGGAGGGTTGGGGACGAAGGTATCCGCCTTGCGGGCGAAATGGATGGTATCGTCCCAACAGGCGCGATACATGGCCGCGGTATGATCGGGCGTCACCTCCTCGCCAAAGACGAGGCCAGCCAGAAAGGCGCAGTCATACGCCTCCGGCTCAGCCCAGACGAGCTCCCATACTTCGGCGAGATCGATGCGCGAGCGCAGCTCCTCGCGACGCTTAGCGATGTCCCGCAGCGATTGAATGAGCTGATCGCGGCCCTTCTGGACATTCAGGGCGTGCGGGGCAACATGGAGAAAGCGGCTCTCGGGGAGATTGATCTCACGGTCGCCCTCAGTCAGGATCAAGAAACGCTCCCCCTTGGCCTCTAGACAGACGCCAAGCGTCAGCCTCTTATCGACAAAGAATTCCACGACCGTGCCCTGCCACTGCGCCTTTGGATCCGTTTTCGTCGAGGTCGCCATGGAGCCCTCAAGATAGGTGGTCTCACCGCGGTGCGTTGCACTGCTCCCTTAAGCCATCCGGTCACTTGCCCGGGTAGTGTGTCGCCGCTGCAGCACAGCCACGATAATGAATCTTCAAAAGCGTGTCAACTGTTGACGCGGCGCCTTCCGCTGGCTACATTGGAGAAGATTGGCAGGAGCGGTCTCCTCTAGCATAGATTGAGAATATACCATGGACATGCGCTTACAAAAAGTGCTCGCACAAGCTGGCCTGGCGTCTCGTCGAGAGGCTGAACACTGGATTCAGGCAGGGCGCATCTCGGTCAACGGCAAGGTGGTCACAACTCTTGGTACGCAGGCAGACCCAGTGGTCGACCGCGTTGCCGTCGACGGTAAGGTGATCAATCGTCTTGAGCCCAAGGTCTACTATCTCTTGAACAAGCCCACTGGCTATGTCAGTACCTGCGAGGACGAGCTCGGCCGTCCAACGGTGCTCGACCTGCTCAAGCCGATCAAATTCCGTCTCTTCCCCGTTGGCCGTCTAGATTGGGACAGCGAAGGCCTGCTGTTGCTGACCAACGACGGCGAGCTGGCGCAGCGGTTGTTACATCCGCGCTTTCACATCCGTCGGACCTATCTAGCTAAGGTCGAAGGGATTCCGACGGCGCAATCCTTGCTGCGCTTGACCAACGCAGGCGACCCCTCAGCTCCCCAAAAGCGTCGCCCGACAGCGCGGATCATCAAGGTCGGAGAACGCCATGCCTGGTTAGAGATACGTCTCTGGGAGGGCAAAAATCGCCAGGTCCGACGGATGTGTGAAGCGGTGGGGCATTCGGTCAAACGTTTGCGTCGGGTGCAGTTTGCAGGGCTCGACACCATGGGATTATCATCCGGCCATTACCGCCCCCTGACCCTTACAGAAGTGCACACCCTCAAGCAGTTGGCCGGGCTTGAACAACCGTCGAAGCGCGTCCACTAGCGATGCTGCGCACCGGTCCCACCACCCATCGTGACTTGAGAACGTATCCCGATAGGTGCGTCAAAGTGTTCCCTCACCTGCCGAGAGAGGGGTAGGGTGAGCAGCAGCGTACACTGCGAGATCCCCCCAGGGAGTTCCCATGGTGTCAGCAGCGGACGGACGTTTACCGTAGGCTTTCTCTTTGACATCTCAGGAGAAATTCTGCTAGAATAGCGCGGTTCTAGTATGGAACGCGACGCTCACACTCCCCTCGGCGTCCTCTCGCCCCTACACGGTTGTTGGTTCCGTTCCACCACGCCGGGACGCGATGTGCCAAAGCCTTCGGGTTTGCGCGTGGGAGATGCATCCTGTATCCTGAGTGGGCGCTGCAGGCTTCAACCACAGGCGCTTACATTTCCGAACGCGGAATAGGACCTTGATGACGCTGGCCAATCAACTGACGGTCCTTCGAATCCTTCTCATCCCGGTTTTCGTCCTCTTGTTGGTCTACGATGCGCGCATCGCTGCGCTCATCGTGTTTTTGCTCACCTGCATCAGCGACGTTCTGGACGGTTACATCGCACGTACCTGGCGGCAGCAAACCACCCTGGGCACTTTCCTAGACCCAATCGCCGATAAGCTACTGATGGTGACGACCTTTGCCACACTGGCCCTGCTGCAGGCCTTGCCCGTGTCCTTGACCATCCTCCTCATTGGCCGCGATGTCGCCCTGAGCCTGATGATCGGCATCGTCCTGTGGACCACCGGCCGGCGATTACCCGGGCCCACTCAGTTGGGCAGGGCGGCGATCTTTGGCCAGATGTGGACCGTCGCCCTCGGACTCTTCTTCTATGTTTTCGAAGATTGGACAGTGATTGCCACCCTGCGGCCCTTTATTCTGCTGCCGATCTTCGTCGCCACCGCCCTGTTAGCCATCGCTGCTGGCGTACACTACATCTACCAACTCGTGCGTATGCTGTACCAAGTCGAAGCGCCTCTCGGCAAACGCATGCCCGTCCAATAAACTCGTGCTCGTTGTGGAGATCGTGTAGGTGCTGGTGGGTGGGCAGATTTTCGGTTCTCTCTGGATTCTCCTAGCCGTGCCGACGACGTCAGTCATCAAAGTCTTTTGGCGCGATGTGTTGGCCTTCTACTGGGAGAGCTGAGATGGTTGTCATCCCCTGTGGAGAAGCAACACCTGTTGCAAGACATCGCTCAGTCGGGCAAACTCATCCAGGGTTAGTGTTTCGCCACGGCGGCTGGGTGCAATGCCGCTGTTCTCGAGGGTTTGGCGCAGGACGGGGGGCTCAATCGGCTGGAACGCATGGCGCAGCGCGTTGGCAAGCGTTTTGCGACGCTGAGCGAAAGCTGCATGAATGAGGCGGAAGAGGCAGGCCTCATCCTGGACAGGCACAGGAGGGGTCGCGCGAGGAATGATGCGGACCACTGTTGACATGACCTTTGGTGGTGGAGAAAAGGCTGAGGGCGGGACATGGAAGCCTTTGTCGACGGTCGCATACCACTGCGTCAGTAGCGTCAAACTCCCATACGCCTTGGTGCCTGGACTAGCATAGAGTCGTTCGGCCACCTCACGTTGGAGCATGATCACGGCACAGCGCATGCGGGGGCGTTGGTTAAACAGTCGAGTCAGAATGGGTACGGCTATACCATAGGGGAGATTGGCGACGGCTTTAAAGGGGGCGGCCAGCTGATCGAAGTCGAAGGATAGCGCATCAGCATGAACGATCTCGACCTGCGGCCTATCGGCAAAACGCTGGCGCAGGGGTCCGATGAGATCCCGATCCAACTCCAGGGCTAGGAGTCGCCCGACTCTGCTGGCTAAAGCCGCAGTCAGTGTGCCCGTTCCAGCGCCGATTTCCACCACCACATCGTCTGGAGCGAGTTCGGCCAGCCGCAGGATACCGGCGAGGATGGTCGGGCTGACGAGAAAATGTTGCCCGAAACGTTTTTTGGCACGGGGCGAGAACTTGTGGCCCACTTCACTAGTAATCAACATATTGCGATGAAATGTCCTTCTTCCTCGGCTTATGAAGCGCTGTGGCATGCAGCCTTCACAACCCCCGCAACCATACTTGCTCGACTTCATGGGGAACCCGATAAAATCGCGATAGTATACTGCTCCCTGTCTGTCTGCTGCAAGCGCTGGATGGGCGTTCGGTTCACTAGGGGCGCTGACCACCCCTGTACGTGAAGGCTCCCAGCAATGGCAAGCGCTCACGACTAGAGTCGTTGGACATTGAGCGTCAACCCAGCAAGTAGCGGCTCTCCCGAAATCATCAAAGGATTCTCCATGCAGCACACCTCGGCATGTGGGCGGTAGATGTAGATCTTTTTCTCGTGTAGATCAATGAGCCAGCCAAGCTGCGCACCGTTCGCCACGTATTCCTGCATTTTTGTCTGCAAGGTGGCTAAGTCATCCGAGCGAGACCGTAGCTCGACTACAAAATCCGGACACAATGGAGGGAACTCTTCTTGCTCCTCCACGGTCAACGTCCCCCAACGAGAACGTCTGACCCAAGCGACATCTGGGGAGCGTTTGGCGCCATTGGGCAGCGTGAATCCCGTTGAGGAGTCAAAAC
>JBKPCR010000054.1:0-6953 GCA_046727435.1 bacterium
CTGTTCGAGCCGACGCGGATCGAGCCCTATAAGAATCGTATCAGCATGCTCAACGATATGCGTGAGGTGATCGCCGCCGCGCTGGTCGCCTTAGGGCTCTCACCTGAGAGCACCGATCCGCAGCACCTGGCGCAGGCGCAAGCGCTGCTGCTGGAGCAGAAGCCTTTCCTCGCCAAATATGACAGTGAGTCGTTCGAGGATTCACTGGCCTCAGGGGAGACGGTGCTGGCGCACGGTTGGAGCGGTGAAATCGCCATGGCACAGGCACAAAACCCCGACATCGCCTTCGTTGTTCCCGCTGAGGGCACATTCGTCTTTGTGGATAACTGGGCAATCCCAAAGGGTGCGCGGCAGAAAGAGTTAGCCGAGGCGTTTATGAATTTTGTGCTGCGGCCAGAGATCAGCGCCATGATCGTCAACCACGCGAGATACGCCAGCGTCAACGAGGCTGCGAGAGCTTTTATCAAGCCGGAGATTCTGAACGGTCCATCATATGCTTGGCCAGAGGACACGAAGCTGTGGTGGCTACACGACTTCAGCGATGCCGGGCGACTATATGAGCGAGTGTGGTTAGAATTGAAGGGACGGTAGGCGCACTTAGGGCTGCTGAGGGCAATTATGTGTCCTATCGTCACCATCCCCCCCCTGACCTCTCGCCGTAGCGACCTCCCAACATCCCTCCCAGCCATGCTGCGTCGGCCTTCCCTTAACCCCCCGTGCCCAGTAATACCCCCTCGCCCGTGGTGAACATGCCGGCCACACAGGCTGTCATCAAGGTCGCCAGCGTGGCGGCCAGGAGGGCCCGCCATCCGAGGCTCGCAACCTCATCACGCCGCGTGGGGGTTAGGGCCACCAGCCCGCCGACGAAAATGGCGACAGAGGCGACATGGGCGAACCCGCACAGGGCATAGCTGAGAATGACCACCGAACGGGGCTCCACAAACGCCCCCGCGGAGGCCAGGTGGGCCATGTCTTGATACGCCACCACTTCGGTGAGGATCACCCGCTCGCCCAGCAGGCGCGCCGCTGTCGGCACATCGGCCAGCGGTATCCCCAGCAAGGCGGTTAGCGGATAAAACACCCAGCCGAAAATGGTCGCCAGCGTCAGCGCCTGTGGGAGCGACAACCAGGCGCTCGGGAGCATTAACAGCCGATCGATCAGCGCCACCAGCCCCAGCATGGCGATGAGGAGCGCTGCGATCCCTCCGGCAAGCTTCAGGCCATCGGCGGCCCCGGCGATGATCGCGGCCATCAGATTGCTCGACCGCAGCGTCGGATCTTCTGGCGGGACATCGGTCCGAGTCTCCGGCGCTTGTGTTTCCGGCACAAACATCTTGGCCATCACCACTCCAGCGGGGATCGACAGCACGGAAGCCGACAGCAGGTGCCCGGCAATGTGCGGAAAGACGCCTTGGAGAAAGGCTACATACAGCCCGAGCGTGCTCGATGCCACATTACACATACCGGTGGTCAGGAGCATGAGGAACTCAGACCTCGTCATGCGCTCAAGATACGGACGTACCATCAGCGCCGACTCGATGCCGACGAAAATCTGCGAGGCCCCATATAAGGCTTCGGCGCCGCTGATGCCGAGCGTGCGATGGAAGAGCCTAGCGAAGAGCCATACCACCGGCTGCAGCAACCGCAGGTAATAGAGCACGGCGGTAAAGGCCGAGAAGAAGATCACCACCGGCAGGACCTGAAAGGCCAGGATAAAGCCGATCGATCCCGGCTCGCCTGGGTCAGCTGCGAGCGGTCCCAGTAAGAATCTGGTGCCACTCTTTGAGGAGTCCAGTAGCGCCAGTACGGCGGCATTGAGCCCGAGAAACAGCTGTCGCGACCCCGGTAGACGGAACACGAGCAGCCCGATGAGGAGTTGCAGGCCCAGCCCCCAGGCGACTGTCCGCCGGGCGATGGCGCGGCGATTTCCCGAGCAGAGCCAGGCCAGGCCGGTCAGGACGACGAAGCCGATCGCGGACACAACAGGGAGAGGCATAGGTGGCTCCAATACCGCGCAGATTGGACCAATCTTGAGGCCAGCTCTCTTGACAATGGCGCGCTATATAAGGCGCACTACCTGGAAAAGTCAAGCACCTTGGAAGCCGGGGGTGAAAACTGGACAGATCGTCAGGCCTGGCTCTGGCCGTTTTCTCGCTGGCACGCTGCATGCGACGACTATGTAGCAGGTCAAATGATGCCGCTGAGCCAGCTCGGAATGCGCTTGACGGCCATTGAGAGGTAAAATGCGTTCAAAGAGGTCATGCTAGAGTATAATCTAGCTATGAATCTACCCCTTCACCGTATCCATTCAGACCAACTCTTGGAAACTGGTATCAGCTGTATTGTGTTGGAGTACTGGCGCAAGCAGTTGTCGAAGGAGATGGCGTCCTTTCTATAACGGGGGAATGTTGAGATACTCACAGTCGACCCCGACGGACGCATATTGACGAGAATACATGGATGCAGGACGAGAGAAACGTATGGCCCTGAAAAAATCTGAACTGTATTCCTCGCTCTGGCAAAGCTGCGACGAACTGCGCGGCGGCATGGACGCCAGCCAGTACAAGGACTATGTCCTCGTCCTGTTGTTCATCAAATACATCAGCGACAAATATGCCGGCATGCCCTTTGCTCCTATCATCATCCCTGAGGGCGCCAGCTTCAAGGACATGGTCGCGCTCAAGGGCAAGCCGGACATCGGCGACCAGATCAACAAGAAGATCATCGCCCCGCTGGCCAATGCCAACAAGCTGTCCGATTTCCCCGACTTCAACGACGCCACCAAGCTCGGCAGTGGCAAGGAGATGGTGGACCGCCTCACCAACCTCATTGCCATCTTCGAGAACCCCGCTCTCGACTTTTCCAGGAACCGCGCCGACGGCGACGACATCCTGGGCGATGCCTACGAATACCTAATGCGCCACTTCGCCACCGAGAGCGGCAAGAGCAAGGGCCAGTTCTACACGCCTGCCGAGGTCAGCCGGGTGATCGCGCAGATTCTCGGCATCCGCAACGCCAGGACCACCAACGCCACCACCGTGTATGACCCCACCTGCGGCTCCGGCTCGCTGCTGTTGAAGGTGGCCGATGAGGCCCGCACCGAGGTCACCATTTATGGCCAGGAAAAGGACGCTGCCACCAGCGGCCTAGCGCGCATGAACATGATCTTGCACAACAACCCCACGGCGCTCATTGTGCAGGGCAATACGCTGGCCGATCCCAAGTTTAAGGACGGCGACACGCTCAAGACCTTCGACTACGTAGTCGCCAATCCGCCCTTCAGCGACAAGCGCTGGAGCACCGGCCTTGACCCGGCCAACGATCCCTACGAACGCTTCAAGCCCTTCGGCGTGCCTCCCGCCAAGCAGGGCGACTACGCCTACCTGCTGCACATCGTCCGCACGCTAAAAAGCACCGGCAAAGGAGCGTGCATCCTTCCGCACGGCGTGCTCTTCCGGGGCAATGCCGAGGCCGACATCCGCCGCGCCCTCGTCCGCAAGGGCTACATCAAGGGCATCATCGGCCTGCCCGCCAATCTGTTCTACGGCACCGGCATCCCCGCCTGTATCATCGTCGTCGACAAGGATGACGCCCACACACGCCAGGGCATCTTCATGATCGATGCCAGCACTGGCTACATGAAGGACGGCCCCAAGAACCGCCTGCGCGCCCAGGACATCCACAAGATCGCCGATGTCTTCACCAGGCAGCTCGGAGTCCCCAAATACTCGCGCCTGGTGAACTTGGCGGAGATCGAACAAAACGACTTCAACCTCAACCTGCCGCGCTACATTGACAGCCAGGAGCCGGAGGACGTTCAGGACATCGCGGGACACCTGTGCGGCGGCATTCCCAGCTGCGACATCGCTGCACTGGAACAATACTGGTCCGTTCTCCCCGGACTCAAATCTGTGCTCTTCCATCCGCTCCGCGACCACTATGCTCAATTATCTATTCTCCATGCTCAATTAAAACAAACCATCTACGCTCACCCCGAGTTCGTCGCCTTCATCACGCGCATGAACGCCGTGTTTGCCGCCTGGCGGCAGAAGAGCACCGCCACGCTCAAGGCGCTGCAAGCTGGCTTTCACCCGCAGGAAGTCATTGCCCCCCTTGCCGAGGATCTGCTGGCACACTACGCTGGCAAGCCGCTCATCGATAAATACGACGTCTACCAGCACCTGATGGACTACTGGGCCGAGACCATGCAGGACGACTGCTACCTCATCGCCGTCGACGGCTGGAAGGCCGAGACCTACCGCATCGTCGAGAAAGACAAGAAGGGCAAGGAGAGAGACAAAGGCTGGGCCTGCGACCTCGTCCCCAAGGCGCTCATCGTCGCCCGCTACTTCGCCAAAGAGCAGGAAGCCATCACCCAGCTGGAGGCCGAGCTGGAAAATGTCACCGTCCGGATGAGCGAGCTGGAGGAGGAACACGGCGGCGAGGATGGGGTCTTCTCCGTGCTGGATAAGGTGAACAAGGCCAGTGTCACCGCCCGCCTCAAGGAGATCAGGGGACTTTTCGCCACGGATGACGAAGAGACCAGAGAGGAAGGCGCCGTGCTCCACGAATGGCTGGAATTGAGCAACCGGGAGGCCGGTCTGAAAAAGAAGCTGAAGGACGCCGAGGCCGCGCTGGACGCCAAAGCCTACGCTCAATATCCCAAGGTCACCGAGGAGGACGTCAAGACGCTGGTGGTGGACGACAAATGGCTCGCCGCGCTGGACGCCGCTATCCACGGTGAAATGGACCGCATCAGCCAGGCACTCACCCGGCGTGTGACGGAACTGGCCGAACGCTACGAGACCCCCTTGCCGCAGATGGCCAGCCGCGTGGCCGAGCTGGAGGCGAAAGTGAATCGTCATCTGGAGGGGATGGGTTTCGCATGGAAGTGAAATCGGGCTACAAGCAGACAGAGGTTGGGGTAATTCCTGAGGATTGGTCGGTGAAGCGTCTCGGTGACATCGGTGATGCGCTAATTGGGCTCACATATAGCCCAGCAAATGTGCAGTCTGACGGTCTGCTCGTGCTTCGTTCCTCAAATATTGCTGACGGGAGGTTGAGTTTTGAGGACAATGTCTTTGTCAAAATGGAAGTGCCCGACAAAATCCTCGTACGAGAGGGCGACATCCTGATCTGCGTTCGTAATGGCAGTAGAGCTTTGATTGGAAAATGTGCGAAGATAGATAAGCGAGCCGAGGGAATGACTTTCGGCGCTTTTATGGCGGTATTCAGAACAGATTTTCACGACTTTGTTTTTCACCAGTTTCAGTCTGACATTGTTGAACGACAGATCCATGCCCATCTCGGCGCGACAATAAATCAGATCACCAATGCGAGTCTCAACTCATTCCGTATCCCTCTCCCGCCCACCAAAGCCGAACAAGAAGCCATCGCCGAGGCATTGAGCGATGCGGATGCCCTCATCGAATCCCTAGAGCAGCTCATCACCAAAAAACGCCACATCAAACAAGGCGCCATGCAGGAATTGCTCACCGGCAAGAGGCGCCTGCCGGGGTTTGCAACTAAACCCGGCTACAAACAGACGGAGGTGGGGGTAATTCCGGAAGATTGGGAGGTCACCACTGTTGGCGAAATATCGGACGTAAAAACTGGTCCATTCGGCTCAGCTCTACATGAAAAAGACTACGTTACTAACGGCACACCTATCATAACGGTTGAGCATCTTGGTGAGAGTGGAGTTCACCATACGAATCTCCCGATGGTTTCTGATGCCGATAAACTTCGCTTAAAGGCTTACTCCCTTCGTCAGGGCGATATCGTTTTTAGTCGGGTTGGGTCTGTGGATCGAAACGCACTCATCAAGGTGGCTGAGGATGGATGGCTATTCTCTGGTAGGCTATTGAGGGTGAGGCTAAAGGGAAGAGACACTGATGCACCGTATTTAAGCTATCACTTCCATTCCAAGGCTTTCAAACAACGGGTAAGAGATGTCGCAGTTGGCCAAACAATGGCCTCAATTAACACTCAAATACTGATGGGCGTAGAAATTATCCTTCCCCCCACCAAAGCCGAACAAACCGCCATCGCCACCATCCTCAGCGACATGGACGCGGAGATTGCCGCGCTGGAAGAAAAGCTCGCCAAAGCCCGACAACTCAAGCAGGGCATGATGCAGGAACTATTGCCCGGAAAAACAAGGTTAGTGGAGAGTGCAAAATGAAGCGCTCCCCACTAAAAAATACAGGGCCGCTTTCCGAGAAATCCTTCGCCTTCACGTTATGGGTGGTGAAACTGGTCAAGTATCTGCAAGGCGAGAAGGAGGTTAGGTTAACCCGGTAGGCGTTCGGTACCATATTCTCTGAGCAAAGTCCCAAGCGTATAATCCACATCCCTAGGAGAGTGGGGTGTTAGGAGAGTGGGGTGTTCGGTGTATGGTATACTTCTTCCCCAAAGGAGGTCGTATGTCAACAAAAGAACTGATCCAAGCAGAGCTTGATACCCTTAGCGACGAAGACCTGGATGCGCTGTACGCCTTAATCAAGCAGTTCATCCAGTCCAAACGACCTGCGAAGCCAAGGAGTTTGATGGCCACCCTGCGGGGTATCCAAATCGAGGCACCCCCAGATTTTGCCGCCAATCTCGATCTGTATGTCAGCGGAGAGAAGCGTGCCGAACCGGATTTTCATTGATACACTCTTCGTGATTGCGCTGATTAACCGCCGGGACCAATATCATCAACAAGCCCTTGACCTGGCGGAGCAGTTTGAAGGCGCTCCTTTACTCGCGACGGACGCGGTTCTCCTGGAGATCGGCAACGCTTTGGCACGGAGCTATAGGCAGGAGGCCGTTGAGATCATCGAACAGTTTTTGGCTGCAGAGGAAGTGGAAGTGATGCATCTTACCCCGCGTTTGTTCGCACAAGGCTTTGCGTTGTACAAGTCGCATCAGGATAAAGCCTGGGGGTTGGTAGACTGTATTTCATTCATTGT
>JBKPCR010000055.1:0-6599 GCA_046727435.1 bacterium
CGTCGCCGGCGCACTGCAGGATCATGGCCGAGCGATCGTCCTGGGAACCCAAACGTTCGGTAAAGGCTCCGTGCAAACCATCATCCCGCTCAGCGATGGGTCAGGCCTGCGGCTGACGACGGCGCGCTATTACACCCCCAAGGGGTATCTCATCCAGGGCAAGGGCATTACCCCGGACATCAAGGTCGAGAATAAGGCGATCGAGAAAGCAGAGGCCCCACAAACACCCCGCAAATCGATTCGGGAGAAAGATCTCCCCAATGCGCTGGATAAGGAGAGAAAGGAGAAAGAAGACGCTGAAGGCACGCCAGAGCGCCAGCCAGCAGACCCTGAGAACCGCGCGTCAACACCTGAGGAGGATCTCCAGCTCCAGCGCGCGGTGGAGCTCCTCAAAGGCTGGACCATCATCAAGAAAACGCTGCCCATGACGCAAGCCGCTCAGGCGGGAGCTAAATAATCGAGGACTGAGTCATGATTGCAACCACAGATGTACACAGATGCAGAGTGCATATCTGGGTCCATCTGTGGTTGCCCACACGTCTCATCCTTTGAATACTTGGGCACCGAGCTGGTCAGAGGAATATGACCCAAATTTTAGGTATCGACACCAGTTGTGATGACACGTCGATCGCCGTTGTCGCCGACGGCACGACCATCTTGTCCAATGTCGTGGCGTCACAGGTCGACGTCCATCACCGGTACGGTGGCGTCGTTCCGGAACTGGCGTGTCGCAAGCACATCGAGGCCATCGGACCGGTCTATCAGTCAGCGCTCGATGAGGCGGGCCTGAGGCTGGCGGACCTCGATGCCATCGCGGTGACGCATGGTCCAGGCCTGATTGGAGCATTGCTGGTGGGGGTATCGTTTGCCAAGTCGCTGGCGTATGCCGCCGGCAAACCCCTCATCCCGGTGAACCATCTCGAAGGGCATATTTGCTCAGCCTTTCTCGAAACTCCCGACCTGGCCTGTCCGTTCGTCTGCCTGGTAGTCTCCGGCGGTCACACGGATCTGTACTATTGTGCGGCGCCGGGTGCTTACCGCCTCCTCGGCCATACGCGTGATGACGCCGCCGGTGAGGCCTTTGATAAGGTGTCGAAATTATTAGGGCTTGGCTACCCTGGTGGGCCGGTGATCGATCGCCTGGCCCGCGAGGGGGACTCACAGGCCATTCGTTTTCCCCGCGCCTATTTGGAAAAAGATTCCCTGGATTTTAGCTTTAGCGGTCTCAAAACCGCAGTCCTCCATTATGTACGTAAGCAGGCACCGCAACAGGTGGCGGATCTGGCGGCGAGCTTTCAGCAGGCGGTAGTGGATGTCCTGGTGGCGAAGACGCTCGCCGCCGCTCGCCAATACCAGGTGAGTCGTGTGGTGGTCAGCGGGGGCGTGGCCGCCAATTCGCAGTTGCGGCGTGAGATGCATGCTGCCTGTGCTGCGGCTGAGTTGCAGTTGGTGATTCCGCATCCACGCCTGTGTACCGACAACGGGGCGATGATTGCCGCGGCAGCGTTTTGGCGCCTGCACCATGGTCAGTCACAGCTCCAGGGCGAAGCCCTCCTAGAGCTCGATGCCACGACAGACGATAGCCTGGCAGGGCTCTGACGTTTCTGTCACCTGGATTGACCCTCACTCGTTGGAGGCTCATCGGCTTCCTGCCCGAACCAGAGGATGTGGCCATCCGGGTCTCGCACTGTAAATTCCTTCATGCCGTAAAACGTCACCCTCATGTCCTTCACCTGAAATTCTTTCCGTTTCGCTTCTGCACGCAAGTCCACGACATTTTCCGGATAGAACTGGTAAATCGCCGGCCACCCCTCGGCCTGCGAGGGGTCGATCTGATCTACTCGAGTCGCCGGCCCACCCGATTCGGAGAGCATCAGCTCACCATCGCCTGATTTGATCCAGGCCCACCGCCACTGGTCGACCGTCTCGCGTGGGCTGACGAGTTCAAACCCCGCCAGCGATTGCTAAAAAACCACACTGCGCTCGATGTTCGACACATTCAGCATTGGCATCAATCGCTTGATCCGCATCATACCTCCTATCGAGCAAGCGCCTCCACTGCGCCCAGAGAGCTCCACCCTTGCTCCAAGGGAGGGGGAGAAGGCGACGATCTAGGCGACCTGGGTGACACATCGAGCCGGGTCTGCCTCCGCCAGCACATGGGGCCTGTGGCTCGTATGAATATAATCGGCGAGCAACTTGCCCGCCATCGGCCCCCGCCCGAAGCCTGAAGACGCTAACCCACTGACGATGTATAGATGAGGGCGCTGCGCGATCCTGCCGATGATCGGCGCACCATCGAGCGCGAAGGGCATCAAGCCAGCCCATGTCCGTGCCACAGGCAGCTCTCGCAAGAATGGGAGAACTTCGGTGGCGTGCCCATGGTTCACCTCGATGCCAGCGGAGTCTGGTCTCTTCTGATACTCGACCAATTGCCGGTCGCCTCCGAAAATGATCTCACCAGTGCGCGTCTGGCGCCCATACAGATGCCGGGTCAACCGCTGTTGTCCGCGATGTGTCAAGTAAGGCGGGGTCTGGCTGTCGTTTCCGGGCGCGGTATGCCATTGTAGTGACGACTCAGCTGCCGAGATAGTATGAAACAGCCGCGGGGGCAGAGGATCGCTGGCCCACATCTGGCCACGCACGGGCACGATCGGGATGCGCAAGCCCAGCATGGCGCCAATACCTCCACACCAAGCGCCAGCAGCGATGACCAGGGTCGTTGCCTGGTAGGAACCCTGAGAGGTCTCAACCCGATAGGGATCATCGCTCTGGGATTGAATTCTTGTCACCTCATGGCTCATGAGGATATGCGCCCCGCTCCGCTCCGCCGCGCTCGCGAATGCCCGCGTTGCCTTCTGGGGATCCGCTTGCGCTCTGAGGGGCATATATAAACATCCCAACAATGCGGGGCTGAGCGCTGGCTCGATCATCTGTGCCTCCTGTGTAGATAAGAGGTCCACCGTATAGCCCTGAGAGCGCAGCTCCAGCACCCGCCTCTGGATATAGGCATACTCCGCCTCGGTTTGAATCGCCTGCAGGGAGCCGGAACGCCGGAATTCAATGTCATAGCCGAGTTCGACTTGCAGGCTCTTGAAGATCTCCAGACTGCCCATGGTCAGGTACGATTCCAGGTTCGGAACATTGCCCCAACCGATGGCTCCGATGGCTCCGGCATTGACACCCGACGCCTCAGAGGCGATGTCGTTTCGTTCCAAGAGTGTCACATGGCGTCCATACTGGGCTAAGTGATAGGCTGTCGAGGCGCCGGCGATACCGCCACCGATAATCAGGATCTCCGTCTCAATCATGTATGTCCTCTCTCTACCTGCACTCCGTCTGCATTCAGGGACACAGGCCCTCAGCGATCACACGCCTGAACGACACCAGGAATGCACCCCAGAATCCATTCACCCATATGACTCCACGTCTGGCCCAAATAAGCTTGCGGGCCAGCCCCCGCAGCATAATAGAGGCCATCAAAGCCGCCAGCGCTGACGCCTGCCTCATCTCGGCGCTCGCCACATACCGCCACAATAGCGGGCCCAGCATCATGCTGTCCGCTCCCTCCAAGATCATAGAGGGGTGAACTCGCGGAAGGTGACGATGAAACTGAGGAGCCAGACGGCGAGCGTCGTGGGCAGCTGGATCGGTAGAGGGCGTTCTACCTTGTGCCATTGCAAGCGCAGCCATACTCTCAGAATCATCCTTAAGATTCCGTCATCGCGCTGCTCTCGCAATGGCCGCAAGAGTATCCAGCGCACGATAGCGCTTCATCATGACAGACGAGCATTTTACTATCGCGCTCACTGGCTCCGGGGAGTCTAGGCAAGTTTGAAGAATTCAACAGCGTTCCCGGCCCAGATTTTGTCCCGTTCCTCCATCGGGACATCGGCGTAGATCTTGTCGATGAGCGGGCGGGAATTGGGCCACTCGCACTCGATATGTGGGAAGTCGGTAGCAAACATGATGTGGTCTACCCCGACATGCTGCCGTAATTCGATGGCCACGCGCTCGTATTGCACGGTGAAGTAGATGTGCTCCCGCACATACTCACTGGGCAGGCGCTTCAGGGGTTTGAAGCCGAGCATGCTTTCGGCCCAGCCGATGTGACGCTGGTACCATAGGTCGGCGTGCTCCAACCAGAACGGAACCCAGCCCAGACGTGTCTCGGCGAAGAACACCTTCAGTGTCGGGAAGCGGTCGAACACGCCGGCCAGCACCAGTTGCGTAATACTCACCGCTGGCCCCAGGCCAAAATTGGTCAGCCATTCGAGGAAGGGCCGTCGGATGCGCGCCATGATCTGAGGATCTTCCTTCGGATATTTGAAAGTCGGCTGCGAGGCACGTGCCCCGGTCCGATTAAATGCGACATGGACCGTGACCGGCATGTCCATATCCACGGCGGCGGCCCAGAATTTGTCGTCTTCCGGCGTGGGATAGCCTTTGCCATTGGGCAAGGCCCCGAGTTGGATACCCTTCAGCCCCAGCTTGGCGCAATGCGCCATCTCGGCAACAGCGTCGTCGGCGTTGGTGATCGGCATGACCCCCATGCCGATCAGACGATCGGGCGCCACCGCGCAGTAATCCTCCCCGAGCCAATCGTTATAGGCGCGAATCACCGCCTTGTACACCTCATCGTGGCTGATATTGCGCCAAAAGGCCGGGCCTGCCACCATAGCTGGGAACAAGACCTCGGCGTCCATGCCGTCGATATCCTGTTCTTTCACCCGTTGATCGGCTGAGCCTGTACCGGCGGCATCTTCCACTTTGATGCCGAATGGCTGCCATTGCCCCGCCGGCCGGCCGGCACGCAGGTCGAGGAAATTCGCTTCCAACAGCGGTTGCCCCTCGATCATCAAGGCGTCGCCGCCGTCCGGCAGATGGATGGAGTGCGGGGCGCGGTCGCGATACTTCTGCGGCACTCGGTGCACCCACCGCTCGGGGGGAACTTCCAGATGTCCATCGCTCGACATCAGCTGATATGTTCTGGCCATGAGAACCTCCTTCCGTACGCAATCGCCGAGGCTGCTACCACGCGTCCCGAGATCCTGTATAGGCTATACTGGCGTACCAATGTGGTCGTTATTATACGCTCACGAACGCCTGAGCGACTACAATCAATTCTTCAAGCCTCTCCTCTCCCCATCTGGTCGCTCGACCTCCACGAGCGACGTGATGGTCCCCGCGGCCCGGCGGCTGCCCCTGGACCGCCTGCGCCACGATCCCTTCCGGCGGCGCCCGACCGCGCGGCCATGTCAAGGGCAACGCCCCGCTGGCCGATGGGCTCGTGTCCAAAGCGGTGACAGTCGGGAGCCGAGGCGAGGACACCAGGCATCGGCCACTTGGAGACGAAATAGCGCTGCGGGAAAAATTCCCTTGACATCAGCCGCCTGTGATGCGACACTGCGGGCCAATTTGACACATTGCTGCTATATGGGTGAGGCTGACGGGAAGAGGGTGTGATTCCCTCACGGGCGCGCCACTGTGATCGGGGACGAAAGCCAACAGGACCAGCCACTGGCGGACACGCTGCTGGGAAGGCGTTGGCGACTAGGATGATCCGTTAGTCAGGAGACCGGCCTATATAGCCCTGATGAACACTCCTTCGCGGGTTGAGGAGCGTGCAGCATGGCTCTTGCAAAAACCCTCACCACTTCCAATGGTGGGGGTTTTGTTTTCCAGCCTGCCGAACCTCGCCATCGGTTCCCCAACCGCTTTATCTGCATCGGTTGGCTGGCGTACGCAGAGTGATGAGACCGATGCTAGAACAACACTACGCCCGGATGTTCAGAAGCTTCATCGGTAGCTATCAGCAATCCAGACCGCACAACGGTATGGAGTTCGCTTGGTGACGATGGAAGAGCCTAGCGCCCGGGTTGGGATGAAGCGGCCATTCAGGAGTGGACGATGACGGAACGATTGGTGGACCTGATGGATCGGACGTTCAGCGCGACGGAGCGAGAGGTGATCTACCGACTCATCCGGAGCCGACGAGATATCCGGCAGTTCGCGCCCGATCCCATTCCGCCGGAAGCGCTGCTCCGTATTCTCGAAGCGGCGCACCATGCCCCATCGGTGGGCTTCATGCAGCCCTGGAATTTTATCTTGATCACCTCGTCGCGCCTGCGGACCCAAATCAAAGCATTGTTCGAGGAGATCAATGTGGGGGAGGCACATCGGGTCGCTGATCGATCCCGGCAACAGCTGTATCGGAGTCTCAAGCTCGAAGGGTTGCTTGAATCTCCGATGAACATGGCGGTCACCTGTGACCGGCGACGTGGCAAGCCATTTGTCCTGGGTCGCACGCCGGTGCCGGATACCGACATCTATAGCACCTGCCTGGCCATCCAGAATATGTGGTTGGCCGCCTGTGCGGAAGGGATCGGCATCGGCTGGGTCAGCATTCTCGACTACGGCAAAGTCGAGCGCTTGTTGGGGTTACCTGAGGGCGTGCAACTCATCGCCTATCTGTGCATGGGATTTCCACGCGAATTCCGTGCCCGTCCCATGCTGGAAGAGGTAGGGTGGCGGTCGCGGATGCCACTTCAAGGGTTGATTTATCAGGACGGCTGGGGCCAGCCGTGTGAATGGTTGCC
>JBKPCR010000056.1:0-11419 GCA_046727435.1 bacterium
TACTACAGTGGTAACAAGATCATTATGCCGCCACGGCCCCCACCAGCGCTTGACGACGCCTATAGTGGTAGTATGGGGCGGTGGCCTGGTGCCACCGACGCCATTGCGACCAACGCAGGATGTGACGGGCCGGCTGCGGCACGGCCAAGACCAACCGCCACAGCAACCGACGCCACTCGGGAATGCTCAGCGGGAGGCAAGGCCGCGGCCGGCCTTGAACGCCGCTAGCGGCCTTGCCTCTCGTCGGGGCCGCAGACTTTTTTTTCACGCCTCGACGGCGATCGGGCCTGCGCGCATGACCGTCAGCAGGGCCAACGCCCACATGGCGAGGGTGATATGCCGGTACCAGCCCGTCCAGGTCCGCCCTTCATCGTGATCCAGGCCCACCTCCCCCTTGGCCGCCTCAACGCCGCTCTCGATGGTCCAGCGGCTCCCCGCCACCTGTACGACCTCCTCCAAGGGGGTAGCCTGCGGGGCAAAGACTATATAAGCGGTCAGCTCTGTGGGATCGTTCATACGCCGCCGGACCAGCAACCAGCGGCACCAGCCTGGCTCCAGCGGCGCGGCCAGGGGCAGCCAGCGCCAGTCATACCACCGCGGCCCTTTGGCCCCGTCGCCCGCACTGAGGCGCGTCCACCCCTCCACGGGCCGGCTGGCCAGGATCGTTTTCACCTGGCCTTGCTGCGAGCTCACCCAGACATATTCCTTGCCCGACACGGCGAGGACGTAGGGCTGCGACCGGCCCTCCAGCCACAGCCGCCGGGGCCGGTCGTTACCATACACGCTGTCGCCGGTGACCCACGCCGCGGGGACGCCGGCCGCGAAGGCCCGGGCCAGCAGCTGGCGGGCCAGCTGCGGCTTGGTAGCAAAAGGCCGCTCTGCGGGGATCCCGGCCTGCCGGCCGCGCTCCCGATCATCGGTCCAATCTTTAGGCAGAGACAGCTCGCGAGCCAGCAGGGCATGGCCCAGCGGCCTGGCATAGCCCAGAAACACGCCGATTTGGCCGTTCTCCACGTGGCCGATCGTACCAGTATACTGGCGGGCCACCCCAGCCGAGTGGCGCCCTTTTTTCACAAAGCCGGTTTCGTCGAGGACCAGTACCCCGTTGGGGTCTCCCAAATGTTGGATGCTGGAGATGCGCAGGGCATCGCAGACGGCATCGGCCTCCCAGTCGGCCCGGGCCAGCAAGTATTGGACGCCATATGGGGTGGGCTCGCCGCAGACTTCCGCCACTTGCCAGCTGTTCTTGCGCTCAGTCTCACTGAGCAGGCCGTGCAGATATGCCATAACCCGTTGGCGGGACTGCGAGCGGGTGCAAGGCGGGGCCAACCGCCGCGCAATATCCGCTAAGTAGGCCCGGCCGCCCTCAAGGCTGCTGGCTGGTGCATCGGTCATCGGTAGCGCTGTATCAGTCGCTTCATTGATCCGTTGCATGGTTCCGTCCTCCGTCCATGAGTCCGGAACCAAGATACCAGCGTTCAGCTTTTGTTACCACTGTAGTACTATCCTGCAGGCATCTGCCGAGGAATACAGCATGTTCGAACATTTTAAACGATACCCTTGGGTTTTGGAGACCTATCGGTACGAAAGTTCTCAGGAGGTCATCGTGGCTCTGACGGAAAAAGTCATCGTACCTGCTGAAGTAAAAGCCAAGGAATTCTTAGGGCCGATGAGGCAGTAAGATAGCTGCCGTAACTCAAGGCTCTTTGGTTATTTCCGTCACTCGCCACAGCTGAGGACATCGATATTTGACAGACGCCCGCAAGAAGCACAATGGAGGATGTCATGGGTAAGGCGGGGGGTGTAGGGCTGCGCGCCGGCGTCCGATGGGCCATTCCTATGCTCGGGCTGGTGGCGACCCTCAGCCTTGAGCCTTCGCTCGTCTATCAGGATTTGCAGACGCTGTGCCCGCCAGCCTACCGTGCGGCGCTACGGGGGGCCCCACCCGAGTGTCTGCACGAAGCTGTGCAGCGCAGCCGCGCGCAACTGGAGCGCACCTTGCGGCGGCTACAAGAGCCGCGAGAATGGCCGCCTCCGCAATGATTGGAAGACGGTTCGAGGAGGACGACCCCCTGCAAGCCGGAGCGGAGTTCATTTATTGTCACTCCAGAAGCCTATCGGGCCAGTCGACCATGACGCCGAGGTGGCTGCAACTTCTGGATGAACCTTGACCACCACGAGCAAGCGTGTGGCCCATCGTGGACCTACAGCACTGAATGTGCGATATCACGCCATAAGCCTTATCCCTTTGCGAGGAAAGGATTTAGCGTCTTAATGGGTCTACCAGACAATTTCCGCTATTTGCCGGAACCGATACTTTTTCGCCGGTTTCGAAGCTCAAAAGGCCCTTTTACTGACTGCTTTCGCAACAAATTGCCAGGTCCAGATGTAAAAACAGTAATGCTACGGGCTTGCTCCACCTTTATGGCGTCTGAGCGCAGCTACCGTGCCATAGGTCCAAAAACAGCAAGAGCGATACCTACCCGCATCGCCTCGTGGGCGACTGCCGCTGTGGGATGCGCCATGACCCGAACCCACTACGGGAGAAGTCCCGCCAGACAGGCGGCACTCGCCGGCGCCCGTCCAAGGGGACCATCGTGGCCACCTATGATTACACCGACGAGCAGGGCACCGTACTCTCCCGCGCGGTGCGCTATCAGCCGAAAGGCTTCAGTCAGGAGCGGCCCGACGGCCACGGCGGCTGGATCCCAAATATGGACGGGGTGCGGCGCGTCCCGTACCGGTTGCCCGAGTTCCTCGCTGCCATCCAGGCCGGTCGGCGCATCGTCATCCCGGAAGGGGAGAAGGACGTCGGTCGGCTCATCGACCTCGGCCACGCCGCCACCTGTAACGCCATGGGGGCTGGGAAGTGGCCCGAGGACTTCGCCCGCTATTTCGAGGGCGCCACGTCGGTCGTGGTGCTCGCCGATCACGACCCCGATGGCGATCGGCATGCCACCCAGGTCTGCGCCAATCTGTGGTCCGTGGTGCCGAAGATCCAACGCCACGACTTTACCGATCTGCGCAAAGGCGGTGACGTCAGCAACTGGCTGGACGACGCCGGTCATACGCCCGAGGCGTTAGAGACCCTGCTGACCCACGCCACCGTCGTGACCACGAAGCCGACCTCCTCGTCGACGACCGTGCCCCAGGGCCGGCCCGTCGTCGTCACCATGAGCGACGTCGATCGGGAGGCGATCGAGTGGCTGTGGTGGCCCTACATCGCTGTTGGCAAGCTGTGTATGCTCGATGGCGATCCCGGCATCGGGAAATCGCTCCTGATGACCCAGGTCGCCGCGAGTCTCAGTCAGGGCCAGCCGCTACCAGACCAGCAGGGCAAGCCCACGCTGGCCCCCGACAGTCCGCAGGAGACGCTCCTGCGGACCGCTGAAGACGGACTCGGGGACACCCTGAAGCCACGCCTCGAAGCCGCCGGGGCCGACTGTACCAAGATTCACGTGCTCACCGGCTGGCGGGGGTCGGAAGACCAGGACGAGATGTTTTATTTCACCTTGCAGCACCTCTGGGTGCTCGAGGATGCCCTGAAGCAGTATCAGCCCCGCCTCGTGGTGCTCGACCCGATCCAGGCCTACGTCGGCGACATCGACATGCATCGGGCCAACGAGACGCGGCCGCTCCTCGCCGCCCTGGCACGGCTGGCGGAACAGTACCACTGCGCCATCGTCTGTATCCGGCACCCCAGCAAGCCCGGGCAAGCCCTCGGCAAGATGATCCATCGCGGTCTGGGGAGTATTGATTTCATCGGTGCCGCCCGCACCGGCCTCTATGTTGAGCAACACCCCGTCGACGTGAACAAGGTGTTGCTGCTGCACATCAAAAGTAACATCGGCCCGAGGGGCCGGACGCAGGTCTATGCCAAGGCGAACGGGTTGTTCCAGTGGTGTGCGGCGTCGCGGCTCACCGTCGAGCTCCTGGAGGGCAGCGGTCGCGGCCCGGACCCACGCGTCTCGCTGGAGGTGTTCTGCTGGCTGGAAACGCACATGACGCCAGGGGTGGCACGACCCGCCACAGCGACGAGCACGCCACAGGAAGCGCCACGATGATCACCATCGAGGTCCGTAACGGCCTCTATCTCGTCCGCTTACCCAAGCAGTGTGTGCTCGTACTCACCAAGGCCGAATTCATCCAGGCCCTGCGGCGCGGCAAGTGGTGGCGCCGGCGACGAGCCCTGCAGGCGCGCACAGAGGAGGCGACACGCCCATGAGTGTCCGATGGGTCGGCGTCATCGAGGCGGATCCGCAGCCGGGCCCGGGTGGCACCACGACCCTGCCGCTGGCGGCTGAGGCCCAGCTGTTCGAGGTCTCCGTGAGTGGCTGGCATGCGCGGTGGGTGGGATCGATCGACCCCGGCACCCTGGTGGAGGTGGTCGGTGAGCTGGCGGCGCCTGGCCTCGTGCATGCCCGGTGGGTGTGGCCGGTCGCCGAGGACCTGGCCGATTGAGGGGAGGATCGCCACACGAAAGGAGGGCCCATCCATGCCTAGCAACGGCTCGGTGAAAGCGTACGCGCATCAGCTCACCCTAGAGCAGCATACCGAGGTGGCGTCGACGCTGCTACAGGTGCGGGGCGAGGTCCTGACCCTCGTCGACACCCTACGCGAGCACTATGGGCCCACCGATGCGACGTAGCGCTCGCGCGCGCGAGATGCGTGCAACATTGATTTAAAAAAACTTTCGGCACAATAGTGGAGGCCGTCATGCCAAATGCTATCTATCGGAACCGGATAATCAACAGCATTCAGTATGCGGTGAGCGAAGCCCGCAATGCTGCACTAGTGGGACATCCCGGTCTCGTCGGTAAGATAAGGGAGCTTGCTGCCGAACAGATTCTGCGGCCGCTCCTCCCTGCTGCTTACGACATTGGCTCCGGCAAGATCACCGATAGGAACGGCGCCCTTAGCGCCGAAGTTGATCTAGTTATCTATAATCGATCCCTGCTACCGGCATTGATGTACAGCACTCGAGACGGAATCTACCCCATCGAGTCAACTTACTATGCGTTCGAGATCAAAAGCGAATGCAGTGCAGGCAACCTTCGCGACGCCATCGAGAAGTCGCGCCAGATCAATGGCCTCGAGTATTCCCGAAAGGAGAGCTTCCCAGGGAACCTATCACCTGCTTTCATGATCTTTTTCGCCTTCGGCTCTGATTTATCCCCGGAGGGCAAGACTGAGTTGGATCGCTATGTAGAACTCGATTCTGCCTGGGAGAATGATCCGTTCATCAGAGTGATGTGTGTTGTGGGCCGAGGCTTTTGGTATTTCTCAGCTGAGAAACGTTGGCACTACCAGCCTGCCACCAGCACGTTCGACGAGATACTTGTTCTTCTGTCCCAGATGGTTGTTACCCTTGTGCGACACTCAAGCTTCAAGCGCGGCCCGGAACCACTCTTTGGGGACTATCTCCGGCCGCCCGACGAGGAGACCGAGGCGGCGAAGTAACAGAAGAAAAACGTCACCAAAAGCGTCAGGCAGGCAGGCTTGCTACGAAGTGAAATAGAATTGGTAATCCTCTTTCAGTTTTGCACACCACAGCCGTGTGCCGAAGCAGCACATGAGTTCCTCCGGCGCTTCTGGCACCCCAGAGATGAAGGGGATGATCGGAGAACGCTTTCATTCCTCAGATTTTAGCGCCCCATGATGCCTTAGTGCCCCGGGTGACACGCTTGTTGACACTGGTGGCGAATTGTCTACCACTGCTCGGAACCCATGATTTTATGCGGCTGACCTCGGTAGAAGAATGAGGGTTTTGTGAATTCGCCACCAGTGTCCATGTTGGGTTTGGGCCAACATGGGGGACTTGCCGTGGGGGTGATCGGCGCTCTGATCAAGCGGCAACATCACCGCCTGATCATCTCCGCGCGCGTGGGATGGTGGGAGATCGATGCCGTTCTGGAGCGCACCATGACGCTGACGCGGACACAGTGGCGCACCTACACCGACTGGCCGAGCGTCTGCCGCCGCGCGGCCGGACGTCGGAAGTACAACGAGGAGCGTCAGCGATATGCTGGCGCGCGGGCTGATCTCGTCTGCAAATTGTTGCTGGAGTACGGCGTCGATTGCTGGGGCGTGTGTGCGCGAATCGCCCGGGAGCTCTCGGTCTCACGGGCGACGGTCTGCCGGGACCGGCAGCGCCTCGTGCGGAGCCTGATGGGGTAACTGGCGGCGGCGTTGGTGGTAAGCATCAGCGCCACCAGCTGGAGGTGATGAAATGGACTGGAATAGCATCGTCTCTGGTCTGATTTCTGGGCTTATGACCGGGACGTTGACCTGCTGGGTATTCTACTGGCTAGCAGGCAAGGATCTGAAGCGAGAGGCCAGCGACCTCCGCAAGCTCAATATCCTGACAATCAGGGCGCTGGAGCAGGTGGGGCTCGCGGAGGTACACATGGACGCCCAGGGCAATCCCGTGGGGCTGAAGTACAACCTTGACCCTGCGGAGACGCTGACGCTTACGGGGTCGGTGACGAACATTAAGAACGCCGACCTTGACGCCGCGGGGACACTTAAGCTCAGCGGGTCGGTGACGAACGTTAAGAACCCTGACAAGCCGCCAGACGAGGGTAGCTCGTCCCCCATCCCTCCCCGAGACCAGGGCGCAGGGACACCCTCTCCCCCCGCTCCCTGACGTTAACGGAAGATTAGGTCCACATCTCGTGCAGGGCTATTGGGAGGGTTATGTGGAAACATTTCCACATACTCAATAATTCGGCTGCAGGTTAGAGGAGTACAGCAATGACCCTTTCCGAAGAGGTCAGAAGACGTCGCCACAGCGAGATGGCGGAGTGCTTTGCCGTCGTTGAGACCTGTCTGGCGTGCTACTACGGCGGGGCAAAGCACATGTACCGCCCGCTTGCTGGCCAACTGCGGATCCTCTTCTGCGACAAACGCCCGCTGCTTGGCAGGGTCTTCCCAGACCTGAAGATTCCCGCTGTGCGCAAGATTGAGTGGTCAGTTCCCGATCAGGCGACGCTCTTCGGTGGTACCAACGCCCTGCTGACGGTTCAGCATCCGCCAGGTCAGGAGTTTCGCCTCGCCCGAATGTCGTTCCTCATTACCGAGTACGAGAATGGACTCCAGTCGGAGGACCTGGAGTTCGACCAAGACGGCCAGCTGCTGCCGCTTGATGATTGGCTGAACCAACTTGTAACTGTCTACCCCTCAGATCTGTCGCTGCGCGAAGTTATGAGATCTGTTGCCGACAAGGGCGGTGGCGCACATGTCGACGACACGGCGAATAAGGCCTTGCACGACATGTCCGTTACAGGACCGGCTGGCGTTGGAGTCCATGTGCTTTTCAGCATTGCGCTGGGTCGCTTCGCTCAGAAGATCGGACTGCACTACATTCAGTTTCGCGAGCGCTTTGGCTATCGAGGAAGGCTCCAAGACCTCACCTTTGACCCTCAACACCCGACCGTCGAGGCGTGTGCAAAGGTGCTGCCAGAGCTGGAGGAAGGCCCACGAAAGCAGTTTGCTCTGACATCGCTGAAGCGGATTCGATGAACGCGATAATAGGCCTGCCGGGCCCATCCATCACCGTCCCCGACACCATGACGTCGACCCGTTTCCCGTTGGGCGGCGACAGCGTCGCGGGGCTGGCGGAGACGGTAATCGCGGGCGGGATCGTATCTACCTCTCAGGTGTCGCCAGAAAGCCATGGAACCCATCTCTTGTGGGATCAAAGACCCATCCCACGAGCTGGCCCACCACATTGATCCCCTGGAGATAGGTGTTCGTGGCACCGGGAACGTCGATGGTCGTATATATGGCGCCGTCTTTGAGAAAACCATGGGGAAAGGGTGGGTCCTCCGTGTAATCATCGAACTGCCCCACAATCTGGCCCACCGCATTAATCCCATAGGCCCAGGTGTTCGTGGCGCCGGGAACAGCGATAGTGGTGAACGTGGCGCCGTCTGTCAGAAAGCCCTTGATGTGCCCCATGGCATCATCGAAGGCCCCCACGATCTGGCCCACCTTGTTGATCCCATAGGCCTGGGTGGTCGGGGCACCGGGGACATCGATGGTCGTGAAGGTGGCGCCGGTTTTCAGAAACCCATGGTACTCCCCTGCAGCATCACGGAATTGGCCCACGATCCGGCCCCCCGCGTTGATCCCGAAGGCCTGGGTGTCTGCAGCGTTGGGGACAGCGATGGTCGTGAACGTGACGCCGTCTGTTAAAAATCCATCGGACCTTGTGACAGCATCGAACGTCCCCACGATCTGGCCTGCTGTATTGATCCCATAGGGAATGGTGCTTCTGGCGCCGGGGACATCGATCGTGGTGAAGGTATACGAGGCGTCTTGGGCCGAGACAAGGGTACTGAGCAGGACACACAGGGATAGCACAGCCGGCAGTAGCGAGCGGCGCATGGGAGGACCTCTTTCTATTCGTAGGGGTCGGGTCAGTAGACACAGGAGACATGGGGTGAGGCTATCCGACTGGGCGGAGAAAGTATAGAAAAATCGATATTTATGGCGGGTAGAGGGGTCTTGGAGGCGCTGGTCTACTGAGATGCCGCGCACAGGACACGCAGTCCAGGCCCACCCCCGGGCGCCGCGGCGAAATGCCCCTCGACCCACGCCAGCACGTCGTCGATGACGGCCAGGTCGCGCCGCTCCCTGCCGGCGGTCATGAAATCGAGCTGGGCCGCTTGGGTCCCGCCACAGATGGCGGCATGGACGATCACCTGCAACACCGCCTCCCGGTTGGCGCCGGGTGGCAGCTGCGCCACCACCTGCTGACGTAAGATCCGATACCGTGTCTCGGGCATGGCCTGGTCCTCCAGATCGTCATCACGGCCCCTGGTCGCCGCGAGGCGCGACGATCGCCACGGGGCCGACGTGGGTATCCCCCCCGAGTATATCAAAATTGATCAGGGTGACGCGCCTGGTATCCGGAATCCCATAACGGCAGAATTGTCAACTCGCCTTCGTCGCCTTTCGATCACTGGTGATCACGGCTCGCAGCCGCGCCAAACGATGCTTCTTGACGGCTCTATAAGGATCAGATAGAATCATCGACACGGCAGCAGACGTGAACCATCAGCAGAGGAGTTTCGCCATGCCTACCTTACTGACCCTGCCCGAAGTCCAGGCGCACTTACGCGTCAGTCGTGCCACGGTGCGGCGCCTGATCATCCGCGGGCAGCTCCCGATCGTCAAGGTCGGGCGGCGCACCCTCGTCACCCGCCAGGCGTTGGACGCCTTTGTGCGGCACCAGCAGGTGCGGCGTGAACCCGACGCCCGCACGGAGGACGGCCATGCCTGAGCTGACCTGGACGACCGCGCTGGCTTGGTTCGGGGTGCTCGCCAGCGCCGCCAGCATCGGCGGCCTCATCCTGGGCGCTGTCCTGGGGCTCGTCACCTGGCGGCAGAACCGCGCCACCACCAAGCTGATCGTCGACGGGCACGCCGCCACGCAGCTCACCCTGAAGGATGTCCACGCCACGACGCAGGAGACCTTGAAGGCGATGCACACCGCCACCCAGGACACCCTGCGCACCCTGGGCGAGGGCCAACAGCGCCTGGGCGCCATCCTCGACCGCATGGACCAGCAGGCCGAGCAGCGCTACCGCGACCTGAAGGACCGCCTCGACGGCGAGGAGGGCCCCCGATGTTGACCGAACGGGTGCGGACCTGCGAACACTTTCAGTGCGACGATCGCGCCACGGTGCGCTTTCGCTGGCCGCAGGGCACGGTCTATTACTGTGCGACCCATGCCGCGAGCGCCGAAGCGAATTATCAGCGGTCAGCGGGCGCTCAGCCCATCCGCGAAGAGGGCCGATGGCCCTCCCTCTGGGCGGAGGAGCCGGCGGAGCCCCCGCCCGACACGCCGCTGCCCGAGTGGTGCGTGGGGATGAACGCCCTCCTCCGGGAGTTGGGGGAGTCCGATGCTGGAGGCCTTCCTGGTGGAGCCTGAGCTCACACTAGCAGGGCGTGATCGGGACAAAAGGGCATGAGAGGCATTAGATAACGTCAGCAGTCAAGGTGTAGCCCCAGGCAGCAGTACAGCACGCGTCATTGGAGCCCAAGCGTGGCCGCCAGGCTTTTCGAGATAGCTGCTCAAATCGCGACACCATTAGGTCTAGCCGGCGTCGTTGTAATCGTGCTCTTTCTGGAATACCGGCAGTTAATCAGGGGCCCTCTCGCGGCCCAGCTATCCAGGAGCCACAGCTTCCATGTGATCAACCGGATAGTTACTTTCGTCTTTGTTCTCGGCACAGTCGCAATAACTCTCAGCATCGGAGCATTCGTAGTATGGAAGCTTCTGCCGGTACCGCAGGATGCAGTGTTGCGTATGCAAAAGCACATAGAATCGGTTCAGACTGGGGGAGATGCTTATGCTTATTTCATGCTGTACTACTTTGATATGCAGGGGTCGTTCGCGCGCGACTTCGTCATCATTCACAAGGGTCAATACCCCTTGTATGACGTTCGGATGAGGATCCGCGACATGGACGCGGGCAGAGACTTACTCGACCGACCATGGGGGGAAATCAGCGCTCCCGCGGAATACATACGTGGTGGTGTAAGATGGCCACTTCCATCGTCGGTTTATTACCGAGTGTTCTTCCACGCGCGCAACGGTCAGTGGCATCAGGATCTGATCTTGAAGAGATCTGACGCGGCCCAATGCTGGCTCGCCGCGACCCAGGTTTTTGACAAGCATGGAAAGGACGTTGTTTTCGAATATAAAGACCCTGGATTCGTCAAAGAGTTTGGAGCACCAGTGTGGCGTCAGTAAACGGCCTTCTACATGGAGAACATAAAAAATGGACGCGGCGCCGGTGACGTGTCCGGGGCGCGTGTGACATGGCGGCCCAGCGGCTGAGCGCCACTGGCGGGCAGCTGGGGTACACACGGAGGGGGCGATGGCGCGCAAGACGTGGTGGGTTGGCCTCCTAGGCACGCTGGCCTTGATCGTGATTGCCTCGGGGTGCGGACCACCGCGCCCCTGGGGCGAGGAATATCCAGGCCCCTGGCAGGAGGATCCCTCGACGGAGGATTTCAGGGCTATCGTTAAGGCGCTCAGCGTGAATGACGTCCGCGGCTGCGGCGAATTCCACTACCGCCCCAGTGCCCACCACAGCGATGAGTATCTCGTCTATTGCACCCGCGATGGCAAGGTCTGGCGGGCCTATCAGGTCTGGCCACGTATCACCCAGGTGACCGGTCCACAGCCGCCTGCCGTGGGTGTTCCCCCGCCATATTAGCTCTAAACGCGGGGCTTATGCGGGCGTCCAGCCTGACGTCTAGTTGTGAATCAGGAGGGGACCTCACCGATGGAGAGTTTACGCGGGGATGAGTCGACATGCGTCTGGTGTGGGGAAGCGCTGGAGCCCGAGTGGCAGGGGTGCGTCGTCATCGACGAGGATGAGCGCTGCTACGCCGAGCACCCTGA